>JAYZDK010000105.1:0-20431 GCA_036337845.1 Myxococcota bacterium
AAATCACCCAACACAAACTCATAGAGATTGCTCCCGAACGCAGTCAGCATGAACCAGGCCACATACAGCAGCACCCACTGAGCGATGGGAAACCGGATCTTTCGCAGATAGCGCAAGCGACGCAGCTCCACGGCCGAGATCATGAGCCGCCGTGCAAGCCAGATACTCCCCCCAAACAACATGGCACCCACAAGAAATAGAAGCTCGAGCGGTATGGGCAGCGGAAACGTGACGTATTCCACCATCTGATCCCTGCGTATGGACTGCTGCATCCACTCCGACAACTCAGCGTTGGTAGCTCCCTCGGTATCTCCAATGACGTCCGTAAACGTACGCTCGTACTCGGAGTAGACATGTCGCGGTAGCGAGGTAGACAAACCCACGTCGAATGGACGCTGCACAAAACCGCGATGCCATGCAAGCGCACGCAGGCGCAATCTCTCAAAAAACGCCTCATCTTCGCCCAGCGCAAGGCGATCAAGTACCTGGTGTACGACGCCTGCCACCTTCTCCAACCGATCCGATTTACAGTTCGTCTCGATCTCCAGAAGTTGGGTGCCCCACCGGTTGTCGGTACTTACCCGCACCGTATACACGGCCTTGTCTTCCATGTTCCGAAGCTGGTCTTGAAGCTCCGCTTGCAGCATTGCCTGCAGAAGCCACACTTTGTCTGCGTCTTCCACCTCTATATTGGGAAGCTTGATGACCAGCTTGTACACACCATCTTGCCGGTCTTCCCAATCATGGTATCGACGAAACCCCGTCCGGGACGTGGCCTCTTTCCTGTGCGTGCCGACTTCGCCACTACGAGACTCTGCACCGAACCTCTGTTGAATCTCCTCCAGGACTTCAGCACTCTCAAAATCCCCCACAATCCCGAGGACCATGTTCTGCGGCCCATAATATTGGTCGTAGAAGGCCTCGATATCGACTGGTTCAATCCGGTGCAGGCTCTCCCAGGTGCCAAGCACCTTCCGAGACTCATGCTCGATTCCCAGCTCGTATTCCGAGAAGGACTCTCGCCCGACCCAATCGGGGTCAACAAACCACTCCCAAAAGTAGTCCCATGGCTCTTTGGGAGTCATCTTCTTCTCGCCCTCAAGGAGAATCGGATCCAGCTGATTCCGAATATTCTCCTCGTCAAAGGACTTGTTGAAGAGAAGCCGGTACATCCAGTCCACCGCAAAGAGACCGTGTTCGGCTGGCACCTCAAGCCAGTAATGCGTGATCTGCCCAGATGTACTGCCGTTTCTCCGCCCACCCCGACTCGTCACCTCCTGCTTGAAACCCGCCTCGGTCTGACCGGGTACAGCAGTGAACAGCACATGCTCCAGGTAGTGCGCAAGTCCCTCTTTTTCGAGCGGATCCTGTGCTCCACCCACTGCTACACCCATACCCACGTGAACAACATCAGATCCTGGCCAGGGCTTGAGCCAGACCCGCATCCCGTTGTCCAAGGTGTG
Organism: Myxococcota bacterium; assembly: GCA_036337845.1. Taxonomy (GTDB): domain Bacteria; phylum Myxococcota_A; class UBA796; order UBA796; family CAJQPC01; genus JAYZDK01. The sequence goes on from JAYZDK010000105.1 coordinate 1,464, forward strand.
AAGCGCTACATCACCCGTGGGATTGAACGCAGACTCCGCAGCGGCAGCAGGCAACACGGCCTCCTCCCCACCCGCCTCTTGTGCAACGGGAGCCAGCTCAACTGCCTCTGGCCCGGACTCTGCCCAGACCGTGGCCGACCCAGATAGCGTAACCAAGCACATTCCAACCAAGGGGAGCGTCATCATTTTCATGGCGCCAATAGTTTACAAGAACCGTGCCACCCGCACATTCGCGCTTGAAGCCACCCAATCAGGGTTTCATCGTGTAAATCGAGGCGTCTTCTCTAGGGAATTCGTACCCCATTGGGGCCACCGCACCCGCTTTCCCGGTGCACCGAACACCCGAAAATCAGCCATAGGCAAGCACCTGCGGCAACGCTTTCACACCCAGATCAAGCTGAGCAATAGACCGGAGATGTAGAGCAACCCGAAGTTCCGGCAGTGCACAAACCCATGCGCTGAATACCAAAGCGGCCACACGCCATGGGGATACCCCTCTGGTGGGTTCTTGGGAGTGGGTGCCCGGTACACAGGCACCAACTTTCGCAAGAATGGCAGGCTGCCCAGCACCAGCAGCACAGGCCAGTGCAGCGTGCCTACGAAAAGCAGGCCACCTACCAACAAAAACTGAATTACCACCAACCCAAGCACGGCCTGCCGCGCACGCTGATGGCCCATCAAAACCGGAAGCGTTCGCACCCCCCTCGGCTTGTCCCAGGGAATCTTGTCGATGTGCTTTCCAAAGAGCACAATCGTGGCCCCAATCGCATAGGGAAGACTGGCCCACGCCACAGCCCACGACCAAACCCCGGTAATGGACAAATACCCACCCCCCACCATCAGGGGTCCCCAGACCACAATCACCGTGGGCTCCCCAAGCCCAAAGTGTTTCAGGGGCCAGTTGTAGGCAAAGACCAAAACCAGCCCAGCCAAAGCAAAAGGCACCAAGGCCTTGCCCACAAGCATGGTCAGCCAGGCCGCCGTCGCCAGTGCCGGCACCACGGTCACAATCGCCAAGGCTCTGGACTGCCGAGGGCTGATGAACCCCTCTTCTACCGGCTGGGTGCCGTAGCGGGTGCGGAAAGCGTTGTCTTTGTCCACTCCCCGGCGGTGGTCAGACAAGTCATTGAGGATGTTGTTCGTGGCATGAGCCGCCAGAAGACCCACCGCCACCATCCAGAATCTTGGCCAATTCATCAGCCCGTGCTGATAGGCAAAAATTCCCGAGATCGCCACCGCAAGAAGCGTCATCACCAACACGGCAGCCCGAATGGCAATCAACCATCGCCCGAAGAGGTCCAACGCGGCCCAGCGTTCCCTATCCACCCTCGGGATGCCCGTGAGTGCATCCTTCCACATCCTCACATCAACTTGCCTGGCGCTCACCAAACACCTCCACCGAGCGAGCTATCGCACACCAGCGCCTACCCCCGCCCAGGGTTGCGGGACTCGAAAACGAGGATGAGCCGGCACCACTTCCAATGGAGTCGTACGATCCTTGCCCGGTGAATCACCCGGCCTGTTCACGGGAATACCGCGAACGAAATCCTCCGATAGCTCCTGACCCAGACCCAGGAGCGCACGCGCCAGGGTGCTTTGGGTCAACTCCACATGCTCTGCCAACAGAGCCAGCACCTTCTCCACATCGGCCGAGGTCAACTCCACCGGCGTGATGTAATCGCGATTGAGCATCCCCACCTTGGAACGTCGGCAGAAGACCTCCCCACCAGTCATTCCTGCACCCACATTGTGAGAAACCTGGTCCAGAATCAAGACAGTTCCACCCGTCATGTACCCACAAGCATGCATCCCCACCCCGTGCACCACCGTAGTAGCCCCACTGTTGCGCACCGCAAAACGGTCTCCTGCAAATCCCCGAACGAACAGCTCTCCGCCCGTGGCGCCATAGAGCGCGCAGTTGCCAATGATCGCACTGACTTCCGGGTCCAGCGGAGTTTCGGCGGCGGGCACAATCACCACCCGCCCCCCAGACATCGACTTACAGACCGAGTCGTTGGCCTCCCCCACCAAGCGCAGAGAAAGTCCTCCCACCATAAAGACTCCAAATCCCTGGCCTGCAGAACCCACAAAGCGAATGCGAACCTCCTCTGGCCGGCCAGCCACCACATCCACGGGGTCTCCACCGAGGCGCTGAAGGTGCTCGAGATGTCTTTCTTGTGCGATCTGTCCACACGCACGGGCTGGAACTGCCCGGTCCACAGACCGAATTCCATAGCTCAATACGTGGGAGCCCACGCCCGCACGAGCGTGTTTGACGTCCTGGCTAATCTGTTGATTGAACTCGCTTGCGCGGCGAGCATAGATCGAATCGCCCGGTTTGCCTTCTTGAGAAGAAACATCCGATTCTGCCGACAGTCTTTGGAGATTGAGGCCTCGATGAGCCAATCGACTGACATCTCGTACGTGGTCCTGGAGAATCGAAGATCGGCCGACAATCTCTTGTAGGCTGCGTGCCCCCATCCGGGCCAGGTGCTCACGCACGTCGCGGGCGAGGTAGCGACAAAGTCGAACAATCCCTTCGACATCACCGCGATACTTCGCCTTGAACTTCTCGTCGTGGGTCGCGATGCCACGGGGGCAGGTGTTCTTTTCACAGACCCGAGCCATGATGCAGCCTTCTGCCACAAGCAAAAGCTTTCCAAATCCAAACTCATCTGCGCCCAGAGCGGCTGCAATCACGATGTCGGAACCACTGGACAAGCCCCCATCCACTCGCAACAACACGTGCCGGCGGAGGTCTTGATCACAGAGGGTCTGGTGGACCTCGGCGAGGCCGATTTCCCAGGGAAGTCCTGAGTGCTTCATGGAAACAAGCGTGGCCGCCCCCGTGCCCCCATCGCCCCCGGACACCTGGATAATGTCCGCACCGGCCTTCACCACCCCAGCCGCAATGGTGCCAATGTTCACCCCAGCGACAAGCTTGACGCATACCTTGTGGCTTGGAGCGAGTTGTTTCAACTCGAAAATAAGCTGCTTGAGGTCTTCAATGCTGTAGATGTCATGCATCGGTGGCGGGGAAATCAGGTCCACGCCCGGAGTCGAATGACGCGCCTTGGCAATGTCCGCGTCCACCTTGACGCTCATGAGCTGGCCGCCCTCTCCTGGCTTGGCTCCCTGAGCAATCTTGATTTCAATCTCATCACCGGAGAGCAGATACTGAGCAGTGACTCCAAAGCGTCCGGAGGCAACCTGTTTCGTAGACGCGCAAGTCCCGTCCACGTCGTAAAAGGGGTTTTCGCCTCCCTCTCCGCTGTTACTCCGAGCCCCAATCGCCGCCATGGCTTCAATGATGTCTCGCTGCGATCGAGCGTTAATCGCGCCATAAGACATGGCTCCCGCTCCAAAACGTCTCAGAATCGCAGCCTCGGGCTCAACCTCATGCAGGCCAATCTCCGGCCCTACGCCTCCAATCTGAAAGAGATGCCTCAGGTTCGTAGGGGCCACAGATTCGCTCAGCGCAAGGTAGGCCGAGTAGCGTTCTTGGCCTTCCGCACTCTCCGGTGGCCACTGGAGCATGTCGTGGATTTGACGAGCATGTGCACTCGTCATCGAGTGCGACTCACCTTTCTTCAGTCGAGCCTGCTCTTTGAGCAGGTAAGGGTTGGGGAGCGGCTCGCCAGGTTGGCCCGCCTGGGCGGTATTGCGAAGCACCAGCTCAGCCAAACCATTGAGGTCGTAGCCCCCCACTGGACTGCTCATGCCCTTGAAATAGGTCTGGATGAGCTCCTCACCCAAACCCACCGTGCAGAAGAGTTTGGAGCTCCGATAGCTGCGAGCCACGCTGATCCCCATCTTGCTCATGATCTTGAGCAAGCCTCCCTCCAGAGCCTCAAGCACTCGACGACGAGCCTGGTCTGGCGTGAGCCCACAGTCTTCAGCCGAGCTTTCCGCCAACTCGAGCGGCAGGACGGGACAGACAGCCGAGGCTCCGAAGCTGATCAGTGCAGCAACATGGTGAGACGTCCTCACCTCCCCACTCGCAACCACAATGCTGCACTCCAATCGAACTCCTCGATTGTCCAGCTCGGTGACCAGTGACCGGAGTGCGAGTAGGGCCGGTAGTGGTGGCGCATCCGAGGCAGCCAGACGGTCCGTCAACACAAGGATGCGAGCCCCTTGGCGAACGGCCGCGATGGCTTCTTCACCGAGCTCACGGAGCCGACGGCGGAAGGCATTAGCGCCTCCCTCCCGAGGAAAGTGTGTATGCAACTCTACGGTCGCCTGCCCCAAGGGTGGTGAGTCGGAGGTGCTCAACTCTCGGAGAGTTCCATAGAACGCCAGGTCCAACACTGGACTTGGATGCGTCAGTCCGGGCATCGGCGGCAACAACTCCTTTGGAGAGAAGATGTTGGGTTGCTTGCCCAGGTGGACTTCAAGGTCCGTGACAAGCCGCTCCCTGAGATAGTCCAAAGGAGGGTTCGTCACCTGGGCGAACGTTTGGTAGAAAAAGTCGAAGAATGACCGGGGCAGCTCCGATAGAACAGCCAGCCGAGCCGTATCTCCCATGGAACCGATGGGCTCACTGCCGCTGCGAATCATCGGCAGAACCACCCGAGATTGTTCCTCCTCCGAGAACAGATAGAGCGCCTGCCGAGCCAGTGCCCAGGGCTTGTGGGCTTGGGGGCGCATGGGAATAGGACTCAGCCGAGCATCAAATCCCGCACTTTCATTCTCCCGCGAAAGGCTCGGGTCGCGGAAATGAACCTCCCCACTCTCCAGATCAAACCGAATGCCCGAACCCGCGCTGAGCGCACCCTTTGCCAGGAGCTTGTCCTCCGGTACTTCAAAGACTCCCGCCTCAGACGCCAGGTAGAAAAAGTCCTCACTCATGGCCCATCGACACGGTCGAAACCCATTTCGATCCAAGCGAGCCCCGACAGTCAATCCATCGCAGTAGCTAATGAAAGCCGGGCCATCCCATGCTTCCATCGCACGGCTCCAAAATGCGTAGTACCCGTTGGTACGCGCCGCAGGAGGCACCATGATGGCCAGCACATCTTCGGTGTGCGGCATGCTGCTGCGATACTTCAGTGCCTCAACCATTCCATTGAGTGCCCCCGAATCGCTGACGTTGTGGTGTGTGAGCAACTCATCCGGTGGCAGCCCAAGGTTCTGTTCCCGCGCATAGGCGCTGGAATGATTCGCCTTGATGGTATTGATCTCCCCGTTGTGGGCAATCAGACGAAAGGGCTGTGCTTTGTCCCAAGCCGTCCGGGTATTCGTGCTGAAACGCCGGTGGAACACACCAAACCGGGTCTTAAAGGCTGGATTACGCAGGTCGTCATAAAAGCGTGGCAGGTCCTCCGCGCGAGTCAGCGCCTTGTACACAATGGTACGCGTGGAGAGAGAAGCAAAATAGAACTGCTGCGAGATCCCTCCCTGCTTCATCGTGGTTCGCACCCGCTGCTTGGCGAGGTAAAGCTGCTGACTGAACGAGGCCTCCGTCCGACAAGCCTGCGGCCAGGCAATGATCGCGTGGACAATCTCCGGTTGGGTCTCACGGGCCATGGGGCCAAGCACTTCCGGATTGGAGGGCACCGCGCGATACCCAATGACATCGAGCCCCTGAGCACTGAAGGTCTGTTCAAAGATGTCCAGTGCACGCCGCCGACGTTCTGGCGGGGTGAGTATGAACAAGGTCGCGACCGCAATCTCACCGGGTTCATATCCCAGCAGATCAAACGGAATGTCTACCATCACCCCACAACCATCTCCCGTGAGGCCATCCGCCAAGAACCCACCACGGTGTTCCACACAGACTGCTGCGTTCAGGGTGGCCCGAAGCGTGTGGTGAGACGCCACCCCATGCCGGCTCGCCACAAAGCCGACGCCACAAGCCGAGTGTTCACTGGGAAGAGAGGTCAGCATACGTTCTGAGTGACTCCATGAAAGACACTATTCTACCGTTAGGTAGATAAGTGGTCTTGCTGGAGTCAGCCACCAAACGTTCTTCTTTGACTCGAAATCCGTACTTTTGCCCACCTTTGCCCTGGGCTTTTCAACTTTGAGGCCACTCTTCCCGGCGGTCGATGCCCCCCCTCATGAGACAACCTCCAAGGCGGGACCGTTTTCTTGCAATCTACCCATTGGTAGTTTATACACCCCGCGCCAACCCGCCCATCCCAGGCCCGCCATGTCCCGCATTTTCCACCTCGATCGCACTCTTCGCAATCCTGATGGTCGATTTGAGCCGACGGGTCCGTCAACGCTGTCAGCAACTGCGAAACGTGGATGAAGCCCCCCCCACCAAAAAGGAAACAGATGAGCCTCGCCCAGCGACTGAAAAGGCCCGAGATACTGGTGTGCCCTGGTGTCTATGATGCGTTCAGCGCCAAGCTCGTTGAGCAAGCGGGGTTTGAAGCAGCCTTTGTAAGCGGCGCTGGCGTGTCCTACTCCACCCTGGCCAAACCGGACGTCGGACTGGTCAGCTTGGAGGAGATGGTCGGACAAGTACGCAATGTCGCCAATGCCGTGTCCATTCCCATCATTGCCGACGGCGATAACGGCCACGGCAGCGCTATCAACCTGATGCGCACCACCGAGTTGTTTGAGCAGGCTGGAGCCTCTGCAGTCCAGTACGAGGACCAGGTCTTTCCAAAGCGCTGTGGCCATCTTGGGGGCAAACGCCTGATCTCCGCCTACGAAATGGCCCTGAAGATCGAGTCAGCCTGCCAGGCCCGCCGGCGAGACGATTTTCTCGTCATTGGGCGCACCGACGCTCGGTCGATCGAAGGGCTCGAGGCCGCCATCGACAGAGCTCGCATCTACCGTCAGTTTGGGGCAGACCTGGTTTTTATCGAGTCACCGCTCTCCGCCGGAGAGTTGAAGCGCTGCGTGGATGCCCTGCCCGGCGTACCCCTGGTGGCCAACATGCTGGAGGGAGGAAAGACCCCCCTATTCGCAAACCAGGCTCTCGAAGAGATGGGCTATCGAATCGCGTTGTGGCCGAACTCGCTGGTGCGCTATTTCGCATTCGCCGGGGCCACGCTGCTCAGTCACCTGCGCAACCAGGGCACAACCGAGGCGCTCCTCGATCAAATGGTGGACTTTCCCGAGCTCAACGAAATGCTTGGTATCCGTGAGTTCGCCAACCTCGAGGCCCGATTTGTTCCCGAGATTTCCGTTCAGAGGGACCTGTGAGCTCACCTGAACTGCTACCCGCCCTAGCTATCCCGACCGTCAGACTCGGACTTCCGTGCCTCATTTGTGGAGGCCAAGTCTCGCATTTCCCGGTCTCGGACCCCCACCCCGCCCCCTCTAATGCACCCGAAAGTGCCAGCCGGCACAACGGGAGAACCTCATGAAGGCACTCAACGGCCTGCGAATGCTGGACATCACCCACATGCTGAGCGGCCCTTATGCAGGCATGCTGCTCGCTGATTTGGGTATGGAGACCATCAAGGTCGAGCCGCCCCACCGCGGCGAAGGTACACGTCGTCTTTTGGAGAACAGCGAAGAATACTCTCTCAATGGCATGGGAGCCTACTTCCTGACGCTCAACCGGAACAAGAAGAGCGTGGCCCTCGACCTCAAGACCGAAGAGGGCAAAGCCCTGTTCTACTCCCTGGTGGAAACCTCGGATGTAGTGCTCACCAACTTTTCAGTGGGTGTGACCGAACGCCTCGGCATCGACCACGAGACTCTCTCGGCAATCAATCCGAGGATCGTGACCTGCGCAATCAGCGGTTTCGGGGAAACCGGACCCAAAAAGAAACACGTGAGCTTCGACGTCGTGGCCCAAGGAACCGGCGGGGGCATGAGCATCACCGGCGACCCGGAAGGCGCCCCAACACGTTCCGGGATCCCCATCGGAGATCTAGGCGGCGGCCTCATGGCCACAATTGGTGTGCTCGCAGCCCTACAAGCCCGTGAGCAGACCGGTCGAGGTCAACACGTGGACATCAGCATGCAAGACGCTCAGATCAGCATGCTCAACTACATGGCGACCATGTACTTCCTGTCCGGAGATGTGCCCGGCGCACTGGCCAATGGACATTTCGTACACGTCCCCTACGACACCTTCGCTGCCAGCGACGGCTGGTTCATCATTGCAGTCATCCTGGACCAGTTCTGGGTGAGTTTGATGGACATCGTGGACGCTCCAGACCTCAATACACCCGAGAACCTGGTGCAGCCCGGACGTTTCAAGAACAAGGCCTACATCAACCACCGACTCAGCGAGATATTTCGGCAAGAGCCCAAAGACATCTGGCTGGAGCGCTTGAGGGTCGCCCGGATTCCTTGTGCACCGGTCAACGATTTCGCTGACGCCCTGAACGACCCACAAGTGCTGGCTCGGAACATGGTGGTCGAGGTCACCGATGTCAACGGCGACACCGTCAAGCAGCCGGGCAACCCAATCAAGCTGTCCGAAACACACGCCGACACCTTCACGGCTCCCCCCACGGTCGGCCAACACACCGACGAGGTTCTCAGCACTCTCGGCGTGAACGCCGAGCGCCTGAACAACTTGCGCAGCGAGGGGGTGATCTCATGAACCTGACCGTCTACGAAGTTGGGCCCAGAGATGGACTTCAAAACGAAAAGACACCCATTGCGACGGAGGACAAGATTGACCTGGTCGAGGCGCTGTGGAAGGTGGGCGTTCGCCGAATGGAGGCCACCAGTTTCGTGAGCCCACGAGCCATACCGCAGCTCGCAGACGCCCCCGAGGTCTACCGGGCATCCACTGCACACGAAGGGCTTCAATCTCACGCGCTGGTAATCAACGAGAAGGGTTGGCACCGCGCTGCAGCGGCTGGAGTCCAAGCCGTCGCCATCGTGGTGGTGGTCAGTGAGACGCTCTGCGCCCGAAACAACCGCATGACCGTAGAGCAGAGTGTTGAGACCGCTCTGCGCCTCATTGAGCTCTCTCGAGAGGCCGGCATCTTTGCACGGGTATACGTAGCGCCAGCCTGGGTGTGTCCCTATGACGGTCCAGTACCCATCGATCATGTGCTGCGCATCACCGAGCGACTCGCACACGCCGACGAACTGGCGGTAGCCGACACCATCGGCCACGCACATCCCGCCGAGGTGGGCCGCCTTTTTGAGGCGCTCGCGAACGTTGCTCCTCTCGACCGAATTGCTGCCCATTTCCATGACACCCAGGGCCTCGGTCTCGCCAACGCCTATGCAGCCATCCAAGCCGGCGTGCGAACCCTCGACAGTTCGGTGGGAGGATTGGGCGGATGCCCCTTTGCCCGCGGTGCTGCGGGGAACCTGGCCACCGAAGACCTGGTCCTCATGGCCCACAAGATGGGACTGAACACAGGCATCGACCTGGATGGTCTCTGGGATGTGGTGAGCATGGCAGAAAACCTCGTCGGACACCCCATCGGTGGCCGCAGCACCGGTTGGTGGTCCAGCCCCAGCCGAATCGGAGCTTGTTCATGAGTACCCTACGCGTCGCCGCAGCCCAGTTTCACGTGAACGCCGACCTCGAAGGCAACCTCGCTCGCAGCCTCAAAGCCGTCGATGAGGCCGCCGAAGGAGGCGCTCGCCTCGTCGTCCTGCCCGAGTTCTGCAACCACTTGTCCTGGTATCAGGACAAAACCCATTGCTGGAACGTGAGTGTGGATCTCGACGGGCCCTGGCTCGGAGCACTCTCCGCCAAAGCCCAAGAGCACGGCATCTACCTCGTTATTAACGCGACAGTGCGTCGAGGCCCCGAGGTAGTCACCGGCACCAGCCTCCTCTACGACCCCAATGGCTCCTTGCTGGCAGAGAGCGACAAGCAAGTGTTGATGGGTCACGAGAACGATTTTCTGCGACGAGCCCAGAAGGAGTGTCCCATTGTCGACACCCCAATTGGCCGCATCGGCATGTACTCCTGCATGGACGGTGTAATCAATGAGACGCCGCGGTCCCTGGCGCTCCGTGGCGCTCAGATTCTCTGCAACAGCCTCAACTCCTTTGCATACGACGAAGGCGACCTCCACGTTCCGGTCCGCGGTCCCGAAAACCGGGTCTGGATTGTTGCAGCAAACAAGGTAGGCCCGCTGATTCCCGAGCCAATGTTGCAACCCGTCAGTGAGGCCACGCACATCCCGGTGCACCACCTCTACGGGGCCGGAGACAGCCAGGTCGTGGCACCCAACGGAGAGGTTCTCGCCCGCGGGGACCGCAGCAGTAGCAGTGTCGTGTTTGCGGATATCGATCCCACCGCGGCCGACGACAAGACCCGCCCGGATGGCACAGACATCTTTGCCAGCCGCCGCCCAGAACTCTACCAGGCCATTGGTCAACCCCTTGTTCCCCAGGATTACAAGCTGGGAGCCACAGAGGCACGGGCCGCTGTGTACCAGCCTGCAGCAGTCGGCTTGAATGCGATTGAGGAAGTCACATCCGTACTCACCACACTTCCCAACGACGTCGCTCTCTTGGTGCTCCCCGAGCTGTTCTGTTTTTCCAACTCTCAGATGGGCAGCGACGCCCAGGCCGCCAGCGACCGGTCCGATACGGCTATCGATGCAATCGTAGCCAACTGTCCCGCTCATGCAGTGGTGGTCACCTCGCTCGTGCGCGACAACCAGCACACGGGCATGGTGTTGAGCTCCAACGGAGTTCTACTCGAGCAACCCCAACTACACGCCTGTGCGAGGCACGGCGCCCAGCATGCCCAAGGCCGGAATATCGAGGTTCTGGAGTTGTCCTGGGGACGACTGGCTGTGATTGTCGGCGATGATGCCCTCTACCCCGAGAGCTTTCGACTGGCCGCCTTCGCAGGCGCCGAGGTCGTGGCCGCCCCCGTACATGTCATCGAGGCCTGGGAGGTCCAGACCGGACTACCGGAACGGGCCGCAGAAAACCGCCTGAGCCTGGTGTACGCCACCCGGCCCGGAGTCGGAACCTCGGCCGTTTTAGGCCTACACGACGACTTCACGCTGCTCAGCGAGTGGCGTGAGCGAGTCTTCGACGGAAACATCTCAAGCCCGCTCGTTACCCGAGCCTCCTCAAGCCCTGGTCTGACTGTCGGCACCATCCATCCCGCCGCAGCCGCCAACAAGATGATCTCCAGCAACACCCACTTGGTCGACGGTCGCCCTTGGCACCTCGTCGACGCCATTACCGGAGCCTCAAACCATGTCTGATGCCCTATCCACCCGCGGCGTCTTTGCCGTTCTCGCCCCCAGCACCAACACCATCGTAGAGGCCGATTTTTCGGCCATGCGAGTACCTGGGGTGACTCCGATTTTCAGCCGAATCCACATCCGCGACCAAAGCCTCGGTAATGACGAGGACATGGAAGCCCTACTCGACCAGATTCGGCTTGAGGAAGGCTACGCAATCGACCGGGTCTGCACAGCAGAGCCGGACTACATGGTGATGGGCATGAGTGCGGAGACCTTCTGGGAAGGCATGGAAGGAAACCGCCGATTCTGCAAGCGGGTCAGCGACCGTGCTGGCGGCCTCGGCGTGGCCAGCGGCGCAGAAGCCTGTGAGAAGGCGCTGGAGTTGTTCGGGGTCAAGAAGATCGCCGTGCTCACCCCCTACCAGCCCATCGGCGACTTGAACGTAGAGCGCTTCTTTACCGAACTCGGCTTCGAAGTGACCAAAATCATCGGCCTCAAGTGCCCAACAGCAGTCGATATCGCCCGAGTGACCGAGCAGGAGTTGAGAGACAGCCTGGTGGAACTCGCTGACACGGGCTGTGACGCCATTGTGCAGTGCGGCACCAATCTCTCCATGTTGAGCCTGGCCGACGAAGCCGAACGCTGGCTCGGAATCCCCGTGATCGCCATCAACGCCGCCACCTGGTGGTTCGCGCTGCGGCAGAACGGCATCACCGATCAAGTCCAGGGCGTCGGCCGCCTGTTCCGCGAATTCTAAGACACCTAGCTGGCACCCACCCAAACTCAGTCGGCACCGTCCCGGCAGTCCCCCACCACTACTTCTCTGGAGCTGAAATGAACCTCACCGTTGAACAATTTGTCGAGAAGCTCACCCCTGCGGAGCGCGCTCGCGCCGAGCGAGTTGAGTCCGTCCTTCCAGCCCTTCGAGCTTCAGCCTCCGAGGCCGACCGAGAAGGCAGCTTCTACCTCCCGAACGTGGAAGTCCTGCGAGAAGCAGGGTTGTTGGGACTGGTGGTACCCGAAGAATATGGTGGCCTCGGTGGAGGCCTGCGCGACCTTGCCGGAGCCGCGTACGCCATGGGAACTGCGTGTCCCTCAACGGCAATGGCCTACTTTTTTCACTGCAGTGCCGTGAGCCGGGGGCTCCTTGCCCTTGAGGCCATCGAGCGCGGACTCTTCACCTCAGAGGAGATCCCCACGGTCCAAGCATTCGCTGAGAAGGTGCTGCGCCGAATGGGCTCCGAGGGCAAGTTCTTCGCCAACTTCGCCAGCGAGTCTGCCAAGTCCGCCTCCGCGGCCGTAACCATCCAAAGCACGGCTGTGCCCGTGGAGGGAGGCTACCTCCTCACAGGGGTCAAGAGCTTTGGATGCAACACCGGAGTCGCCGATGTCTACCTGGTAGCCGCTCGAATGGACGGCATTGAGACCGCACAGGGAATCGCCCTCTTCCATGTAGACCCCAACGCCGAGGGAGTCGCCCAGCGCACCAAATGGGATGCCATCGGCATGCGTGCCAGCGCGACCCACGGCATCACCATGGAAAACGTGTTTGTGCCAGAGGACGAAGCACTGGTCATCCCCGCAGCCTACACCCGCATGATGGAATGCAGCCGCGGCAGCTTCGTGGGCAATCAGCTCGCAGGCCCGGCCATCTACTTGGGTGTGGCCACCTCGGCGTACGAATTCGCGCTGAAGCAACTCACCACCCGGACACTCCAAGATACCGGCCGACCCATCGCCGAGAACCCCTACCACCTGGAACTCATCGGCAAGATGGCCGTCGACCTGGAAACCGCTGGGCTGTGGCTTCGGCGACAGCTGGAGTTGGAGTCCTGCGACGAGCCCCTCCTCCCCAAAGATCGGGTCGTGCAGCAGTGGCGGATGTGCAAAGGCGAGGTGTGCGATGCAGCCTTTCGGGTTGCCACCCACGCCCTAAAGGCCTGCGGTACCAGCGCTACAGGCATGAGCGCCCCCATTCCGCGGGCAATCCGTGAACTGACCATGGGCCTGGTACAAGGCTTTCCCGCAGAGCGTGGCCGCCTGGAAGCTGCCCGGATGGTGGTGACCGGCAGCGAGCAGTCGCTCTTCGGTGCACAACAATGAGTGCGCCCGCCCTCGGCACAGTCGCGCACACTCTGTTGGCCATGCGGGGTGTCTGGCACGACCACGTAGAAGTATTCGACCTGGCTGGTCAATCCCTGGATGAAGACACTCTGGCAGGCAGCCCGGGCAGCGCACCCTTCGACAACCTGGTCTACGTCGACTTCGATGGGGAGAACTTCCGTCAGACCAATGTGACCTTTCGTGGCAGACCGGTGGCGGCCAAGACATTCTCGGGCAAACTCATCGACGGCACGCTTGTGTTCGATCGCCTGGGTCCAGATGCTCCCGAACACATCGGAGCCGGCGCAGGGCCGGGCACTTTGTTCCTCAATGCCCGAAAGGTGGGTGAAGCCTGGTCGCACTACCTGGAGCCCGACGTTCTCACTCTGCTGAGTCCCACGGAGCGAACCCGAATCACCATGCTCTATCGAAACGGAGTCGCAGTTCGCACTCTGCGTGCACACGGCACCCGACTGGCCCCATCGGCCACGGAGCGAGTGAGCTGGGATCCTCGGGGCGAACAAGGCCCAGTCCACCAGCAAAGCGCGTTCACCGACGTCTTCCGTGAAGATGCATGAGCGCTCTTCCGCCACTGTTTGATCTGATTGACGGGAGCCGCAGCGCTCCCAGTGTGGCCCTGGGCCTCGACGTCACCGATTCGAGCACCGGAGAAGCCCTTCAACCCGCCATGGCCACCTCACCCGAAGGCGTAGAGGCTGCACTGGCCGCTGCCCATCAAGCCTACGTATCTGGCACCTGGACCGAACAGAGTCCCGAAGAGAGAGCCGATGCGCTGGACACGGTCGCCGACCGGCTGGAGTTGGACGTAGAACGGATGGCGGAGCTGGATGCCCGCACCACGGGGATTACGCTTCATTGGACCCGCATGATGGCGCAACTGACGCCAATCATCTTTCGCAAAGCAGCCGCGCTCCTTCGTCAACAAGTGCTCGCAACCGAGCTTCCCGGCAAATACGGAAACGTCTCGGTGCGCGCCTACCCACTGGGGCCAGCCGCCTTGATCTGTCCCTGGAACTCTCCCGCCACCATTACTGCGCACAAGCTCGCGAGTGCGTTGGCCGCAGGCTGTCCGGTGGTGATCAAGGCCTCCGAGCACGCGCCGCATAGTATTGGCATCCTCGTAGACGCTGTGGAGCGCTCAAACGTACCCAACAACACAGTACAACTGGTACACGGGGCCGCCTCCATCGGTGCGCAGGTCGTGGCCGACCCGAGAATCAAAGCGGTTTCCTTCACCGGGGGTCTCGGTGGCGGGCGTGCCGTTGCACGGGCCTGCGCAGAGGATTTGAAGCCTGTCCAACTGGAACTTGGCGGCAACAATCCGATGTTGGTGTTTCCCGAGGCCGACCTCAATGCCGCGGCAGATGCAGTGGTCGCTGGGCTGACCACACTCAATGGACAATGGTGCCGAGCACTCGGCCGCCTTTTGATACATCAAACCATTGAGGAATCATTGCTCGAGCGGGTAGAAACACGTCTCGCCAAGGTGCGCTTGGGCTCAGCCCTTTCCGCAGAAAGCGACATGGGGCCCCTTATCCACGAAAACCATCTCGCCACCGTACAAGAGCTGGAGTCCCGCTTGCTCGACGGGCCAAACCGGAGCCGCATAGCTCCCACACTGCTCCCCAGCCTTGCCGGCAACTTCCATCGCCCCACCCTCATCTGTGGTGTGCCCCCAGAACAAGCCGTCGAAGAGGTGTTTGGACCCGTGGCAACGGTGCATCCTTTTAGGGATGAAGCCCACGCGATTGAGCTGGCAAACCAAACTCCCTATGGACTCGCCGCATACATATTCGGCGATGAGGAGCGAGCCCTGAACCTGGCCGGCCGCATCCATGCGGGCACCATCAAGATCAATGGATTGACCCTCCTGGCTCTCGCCCCTGATGCACCAAGACCCGCTTGGGGACTCTCTGGGCTGGGTGACGAAGGCACTCTGGAAACCCTACGCTTCTTCACAGGCCACCGCGTCATCGGCATGGCCCGCCAAAGGTTGTGATACATGAATGATGTACTTGTCATTGGCGCTGGCCCGGTGGGGCTCTCCCTGGGGGTATGCTTGGCCCGCTCGGGTGTGAATGTCACTGTGCTTGAAGCCCGCGACCAGCTCTCCGATGAGGCCCGCGCCAGCACCATCCATCCGCCGACGCTGGAGTTCTGGAGACAACTGGGCGTAGCAGACCGCGTAGTGTCCGCGGGAATCCGGGTCGACCGCCTCCAATATTGGGAACGCGGGTCCCGAGAACTCTTAGCCGAGTTTGATTACGGCCTGATCGCCGGTGACACGCCATACCCCTTCCGGCTCCAGTGCCCCCAAGCCACCGTAATCCCACTGCTCGCCGCAGAGTTTGAAGCCGCAGGAGGCCGTCTCCTTTTTGG
Organism: Myxococcota bacterium; assembly: GCA_036337845.1. Taxonomy (GTDB): domain Bacteria; phylum Myxococcota_A; class UBA796; order UBA796; family CAJQPC01; genus JAYZDK01. Next base: position 17,063 of record JAYZDK010000105.1, read on the forward strand.
CCATAAGCTCACCGGGCTCACGCAGGATGCTTCCGGCGTGGATGCGACTATCGAAGGGCCCAATGAGACGTACCAGCACCGCTGCACCTGGCTTGCCGGATGTGACGGCGCCAGCTCTGCTGTGCGTCAGGTGCTGGAGATTCCCTTTCCCGGAAAAACCTACGAAGACCGCTTTCTGCTCACCAGCACGAACCTCGCCCTGGACCCGGTGTACCCGGGCATTGGACCTGTAGCGTACATCTTCGATCCCCGAGAGTGGGTCATCGTCATGCAGGTACCCGGTGCCACCCGAGTGGTGTTCCGGCTCCATCCAGAAGAAGACGCCACAGCGGCACAAGAATCCGCTGCCTTGCGGGCTCGACTGGACCGTTTTGTGGGCGGTAACGTCCGCTACACCATTCACAGCTCCCGCATCTACCGAGTCCACCAGCGCGTAGCCGCCGAGTTTCGCCAAGGCCGAGTGCTACTGGCCGGTGACGCCGCACACATCAACAACCCAGCCGGCGGTATGGGAATGAACTCCGGTGTTCACGATGCCCGAGACCTGGGAGAGGCGTTCATCACCCTGTTCCAGAACGGAGACCCGGCAAGCCTGGACCATTATGCCACCACTCGCCGAGCCATGGCTGTAGCCGGTGTACAGGCACATACCGACCAGCATTATGGAGAACTCTCCACCACCAAGGAAGAGAAGAGACTCGCTCGAAACGAAGCCTACCGAGCTGCTGCCCGCGACCCGAACACTGCTCGCCAGTGGGTTCTGGAGCGGGCCATGCTGGCGGGTCGAGCAGGAGGGCAAGCGTGAACCGAGGACACTTCATCAATGGCCACGAGAGTCCGGGCAATGGCGCGAGATTTGAGGTACTCGACCCCGCAACCTGCACGGTAATGGGTTCGGCAGCTCAGGGGACCGACCTGGATATCGACCAGGCGGTTGAAGCCGCTCGCCAGGCTCAACCTCGCTGGTGGAACCTACCTCCTGGGGAGAGAGAAAGAATCCTCCTGCGCTGTGCAGACCACCTGGAACATCAGGGCAGCCAGCTGATTGACACCTTGCTTGGCGAGTCTGGCTCGACTCTCGGAAAAGCCAGCTTCGAGGTCAACTATACCCCCGCCCTTCTGAGAGCTGCAGCCGGAGAGGCCCGTCGCCTGTACGGGGACACCTTTCTAAACGATCGTCCGGACCGAATGTCGATGGTCATCCGAGAACCGGTCGGTGTGGTAGGAGTCATCTCTCCGTTCAACGCGCCCTTGGCACTGTTGGTAAAGATGGTGGCCTTCCCCCTGGCCGCTGGCAATACCGTGGTCGCCAAACCCAGCGAGCACACCCCATTGGTCGCCATTCATCTCGCAGAGTTGATGCACGAGGCGGGTCTGCCAGACGGGGTGTTCAATGTAGTCACGGGGTTTGGGGCCCAGACCGGTAAGCGCCTGGTAGAGCACCCCGACGTGGGGGGCATCGCCTTCACTGGAAGCACAGCAGTCGGAGCCATCATCGGAGCCGAAGCGACTCGCCGCATGAAACGCCTTCAACTCGAGCTTGGGGGCAAGAACCCGGTCATCGTACTCGCCGACATGAACCCAGCGGAAGCCGCGGCCGAAGTTGCAAGGGGCGCGTTTTTTCACGGGGGCCAAATCTGTATGAGCGGCTCCCGTGTCATCGTAGAAGCCTCCATCATGGAGGAGTTTACCGCTGCGCTCGTGGCCGAAGCGCAGGCCCTCAAGTTGGGAGACCTGCGCAGTCCCGAGACAGCCTACGGCCCGCTGATCTGCGAAGACGCCATCCAGCGCGTAGACAACCAGGTACAGACTGCGGTCGCGTCGGGGGCTCGCCTGGCCACCGGAGGCCGGGTCCACGCCGGTTGGACCTACGCCCCGACCGTACTCATCGAGCCACCTCGTGACAGCGAGGTCTGGCGAGAGGAGACCTTTGGCCCCGTAGTCAGCGTGGTCGAAGCGGCTGATCTGGACGCCGCTATCGCCACCGCAAACGACACAGTCTATGGGCTGTCCTCAGCGGTCTTGACCCGGGACATGCCACGAGCTCTGCACGCAGCCCGCCGTCTCCGTTCCGGCGCAGTTCACCTCGGAATGCATTCCTTCCAGTCGAACACGATGGCGCCCGTAGGCGGAGTAGGTGCTTCGGGCATCGGACGTAGCGGCGGACAATACAGCATTGAGCATTTCACCGAACAGAAATGGATCAGCCTGGACATCGGCGCACCCCCTGCACTGGAGGTCCAATGAGTACCCGTCGCTTGTATGTAGACACCCCGTATGGACAGGTACACCTGCGGACAGCGGGTACCCCTGGTAAGGGGCTGCCCCTGGTTCTTCTTCACCAGACCGCAAGCCATTCCGGCATGTATGAATCCGTCATGGAGCAACTCCAAGAGCAATATTGGTGTGTCGCTCCAGACACCCCCGGCTACGGCGGCACCGCCCATCCACCGGAACCGGGAAACATTGCTCTCTATGCGCGAGTCCTCCGAGCCGCGCTCAGTGAACTCAATATTGACCGGTGCTGGCTTTTCGGTCACCACACCGGGGCCAGTATTGCCGTCCAGATGTTGAACGACGAACCGACACTGGCCGAAAAGCTTGTCCTCTCCGGGCCGCCCTATCTGACCCGGGCTCAGATCGAAACACTCGTCCCAAAGGTCGCACCCGTACGCCTCGAGTCAGATGGCAGTCACTTCATGGACGTCTGGAATAGAATCCGCGCCAAGGCCCCCCATGTGCCTGTTCACCTCACACACCGTGAGGCAGTCTCGAACCTCCAAGTGGGCCCCCGATACCTGGAAGCCTACACAGCAGTGTTTGAACATGATTTCGGAACTCAGCTGCAATCGATCGAAACCGAAACCCTCGTAATGGCGGGCGCCCAGGACACCATCCGCGGAAGCTTGGAACCGAGCCATGCCCTGTTGCAAAACGGGCACCTCCTAGCCCTGCCCACTGGCGGCACCTATATCTGTGACACCCATCCCGAGTTGGTCTCCAGCGCGATCTCCGGCTTCTTTGTGTAGCCGCTCTCTTCACGCACTCCGCCGGTCTCCCCCAGCAGTGCGCACAGCCCCCAAAAAGCAACCCGGCCGCCTTGCCCTGAAATAAGCTACTTATTAGTAGGTTTGTGTGCAGGGTCGTCCATCTTGACCACCCAGCGAGGTTTCGATGCGTGGGCTCAAACCCGTTCATTTGAGGCCAACCAGGAGGTATGCAGATGTCGACGATGCGGGCAATGGTCATCCGAAGTCACGGAGGGCCCGAGGTCTTTGAGGAAGCAGAACTGACCACACCCGAGGCGGGCGAGGGCCAGGTCCGGGTGAAGGTGGCCGCCACCTCCTACAACCCCATCGAAAGCAAAAT
>JAYZDK010000106.1:0-20863 GCA_036337845.1 Myxococcota bacterium
TCTTCGTGTGTCTCGTCGTCCGGGGCTTTGGAGTCCTCGTCGTGTCCGTGGGCTTCTTGGGCGTCATGGTGGTCTTCAGCGCCATGGGCCTCGACCTCTGCGGCGTGGTGGGCGTCGTGCTCATGCCCATGAAAGTACCCGTTGACCTGGAAGACAAAGAGCCCCACTCCGGCCAGCACCAGTGTGGTATTTGCCACTCTTCCAAACCGCTCAAAGGTCTGTGAGGAGCGCCAGGCTGTGAAGAAGGCAATCATTACCGACAAGGCTGCTACCTGGCCAAGCTCTACGCCGACATTGAAAGCCAGAATGCGGGAGATGAGTCCAGAGTCGCCCAAGGACAGCTCTTGGAGCCGGGTGGACAGCCCGAACCCATGGATGAGCCCAAATATGAAGACCATGACCAGGAGGTTCGGAGCGCGAATGGAGAAGTACTTCTTGAAACCGTCGAGGTTTTCAAATCCCTTGTACACCACGCTCAGCGCGATGACTGCGTCGATGAGGTAGGCATTTGCGGTGATTCCAGCCAGGGTGGCTCCCAAGAGCGTGATGCAGTGGCCCACCGTAAACGCGGTGATGAAGCGAACTACATCCTTGAACCCCGTAAGAAAGAAGAGCACCCCAAAGAGAAAGAGCAGGTGGTCGTAGCCTGTGACCATGTGTTCGGCGCCCAGCCAGATGTACTCGAGGATACCGCCCTCGGACATGGTTTTCTTGGAAGCTTCCGATAGGCCATGGGCCTCGGCGCGGGGTAGGGCCACCCAAGCCGTACAGGCCAGGAGCATACCCGCTCGGATAGCCCGGGCCTGAGAGGGGGAGGCGATGGGTTGTGGTTGAAACATGCTGGGTACTCCCGTGTCGCAGGCGCATTCAGCGGCCATGCGCACTCATGGTACTTCCTGTAACCCTTCGCGCCTGGGGCTAGGCCTTGCGTGCTGTTGGTTGGGTTTCTCGTGTGAACTATTTGGGGTGCAATCACCTGTTCTGGGACTAAAAGAAACGGCGTGGTGTTAGGGCGTCAAACCAGGAGGTTGGGAATGCAGAAGTTGAAGATTTGGTGGTTGGGTTGTTTGTTTTTGGCGATCACGGCCTGTCCGTCCAGTAAGGACAATGAAGACACGAATGGGGGCACGGATACCCAAGTTGAAGCGGACGCCGATGCAGACGCAGACGCAGACGCTGATGCGGATGCCGATGCGGATGCCGATGCCGACACGGACTCTCAGAGTTCTACGGGGTATGTCGATTGTTCGGCACACACGGACTGCGCGGATGGGATGTTCTGTGCCATTGAATGTTTCACGGGCTCATGCGGTGCAGATGAAAGCGTGAACGCAGGAACCCTGGGCAACTATTGCCAGCCCTGTGTCGAGTGCGAGCAAGAGGCCGACTCCATCGACCAGTCTTGTGCGGTGTGCGACGTGTAGCCCTGTCTTGGGCCGATGCTTGAAAGGGCCTCTTGTGGGTCCTTGGAGCGTCGGCTCTTTGAGTGCTCAGGTGCCGCTAATCTGTTCCAAGTGCTGGGCGAGTTCTGTAGGCAGTGATGCCTCGATCAGACGGCCGGGGATTTCCAGTTTCCAGGCGTGCAGCCACAGCCGGTTGGGAAAGCCTACGATTCGCTTGGGCTTCTTCGGGCCGTGGCGGCTGTCTCCCACGATGGGCATCTCGGCCTGGGCGAGGTGCCGCCTGAGCTGGTGCTTACGGCCGGTCAGCAGTTGAAGCTCCAGCAGGGTGAAACCCTGCAGTCGCTTCTGCACACGGTAGAGGGTCTGTGCTTCCAACGGTCGCTTACGGCGCTCGTCGTACAGGGGCTTGTCGAGTAGTCCTTCGTCTTGTTCTGGCTCACCGGCGACCAGAGCCAGGTAGTGCTTCTCGGCGCCGTCTTCAAGCCATTGAGCAATCTGAGCTCGAGCCTTCTTGCCAGCCCCACACAACACCACGCCCGAGGTGGGCCGGTCTAGCCGGTGTCCGGGCTTCAAGTCCCTGGGCAACGACGACTGCTTTCTCAGCCAGCGCACCAGGTCGGGCAGTCCCTCTGCGTTCTGGTGAACGGCCATGCCAGCCGGCTTGTCGAATGCGTAAAAGACATCCCCAAAGCGCGTCAGAAGTCTTGGTTTTGTGGTTTCCAACCCGACCTCAAAAGCTCTAGTAGTGGTAGAAGATCTCGTAGGGCTCGCACACGGCTTGGGTGCTCTGCACGAGCAATTTCACATGCACATCATCGCTAACACTGCTGCAGCCGGTGTTTACCCCGAAGCTTGTTTCGCCACAGCAGCCGGGCAGGCCTTCTATGCTCGTACTTGCTACGCTGCTGTCCTCACAGACCGGGTAGGGGTTTGAGCTGTCGTCACAGGTGAAGTACGCACACACCTGCACGGCGCTGGTGAAGGTGATTTGGGTTTCGGCACTGCAGTTCCAGTGGTCTTCGGCCCCATAGCTGTACCAGTCCGCATCTGAGCTTCCATCCAGTACGCCGGCCACGCTGGTTTCACTGCTATCGCAATCATCCAAGGTCCCCAGGTCATAGGCCGAGGATTCGGTTTCGTTGGGCTCTCCAGGGCCCGTGTCTTCACATCCCGCCACAATGGTGACGCTGTCTTCCCCGGATGGCCCGTTGTCCTCTCCGTCGTAGGGAGTGACCGTGCAGGTCCAGGTTTCACCGATCTGTGTATTGCTGTGGTCGATCACATGGTCTGGGATGCCCTGGGGGGCTCCATCGATTGACCAGTCATAGTTGTAGGTGATGAGGTCTCCATCGGCGTCGGTGGACTCCAGGTCGATGCCACAGTCCAGATCCTGATCTACTGCGGGCTGGGGGGGAGATATGGACACCACTGGTGCGGAGGGTGGGGAGTTGGGTTGGACATCGGTGTCTGCATCTGCATCTGCATCTGCGTCTGCATCCGCGTCTGCGTCCGAATCGGAGTCAGCATCGGCGTCTGCGTCTGCGTCGGCATCGGCATCGGCATCGGCATCGGCCTCGGTATCGTACGGAATCCACCCGGAGTCATCTTTGTCCAGCGGACAGCCACATACAAAGAGAAGCACTGCAAGACTGGTCATTGGCAAACGAGACATCGAACCCTCCATGATTCCAGGCTTGGGTTCTACCATGTGGGGGCGGGAGGTTTACATGAGTCTTGAGAGATGAGGAGCGAACTCAGCTGGCCAGGTCCAGAATCAAATCGAGTAAAAGGTTCGTTCCAGCCACGAGGTGTTTGGCCTCGGTGTGCTCTTTGGGGTTGTGGCTGATGCCGTCTACGCTGGGCACGAAAATCATCGCGGCGGGGGCTCGGCGACCGTGAATCTGGGCGTCGTGTCCGGCACCGGAGACGAGGTCTGCATGGGCAAGACCCCTAGAAATCGCAGCGGATCGGACTTGTTCTACCAAGGCCGGCTCAAAATGAAACGGCGCAAAAGTAGCCATGCGCTCGATTTCAAGCGCAACGCCTTCTCGTTGGCAGATTGAGGCGGCCAGTTCGTTGAAGCGGGTTTCGGTGTGTGTCAGGAGATCGTCGTCCACATGGCGCAGGTCCACGGTCATCTCTACCTGATTGGCCACAACGTTGACCAAGCTGGGACTCAATCGCATGTGGCCCACGGTACCCACCATGGGGGCACCAATTTCCAGAACGAGGTCTCGAACGAGAGTGGCGATGGAGGCCGCTGCATACGCGGCATCTTGTCGCTGGGACATGGGAGTCGTGCCTGCGTGGTTGCTGACGCCACTGAGCGTAAGCTTCTGCCAGCGTATGCCCTGCACCGACGTGACAACCCCAATATCCATCTCTGCGTTGTCCAGAACGGGGCCCTGCTCGATGTGGAGTTCGAGAAAGGCATGGGGGATTGGGCCGGGTATGGGTGCGGATCCTGAGAAATTCAGTGTGTCTATGGCGTCGCCCACGCTCACCCCTTTGGCGTCTGTCATGGCGCGAGCGGTCTCCACTGAGAAGTCGCCTACGTACACGAGCGAACCCATCATGTCGGGTGCAAACCGACTGCCTTCCTCGTTGGAGAAGAAACCCACCTCGATGGGCCGTCGAGTCTCAATTCCTCGGTCGTTGAGGGTTCGGATGATCTCCAGGCCTGCCAAAACGCCCAAGCTGCCGTCGAAAGGACCGCCGGTTCTGACGGTGTCGATATGGGAACCGGTCATCACTGCAGGTAAGTCGGGGTCACGGCCTGCTCGAGTGCCTACGGTATTGCCCAGGGCATCGGTGCGTACGGTGAGTTCTGCCTCTTCCATCCACGCGATTACCTGTGCTCGCCCGTTGAAATCCGCTTCGGTGAAGGCCAGACGGCAGGTGCTGCCATCTTGAGTTCTGCCGATTTGCGCCAGTGTTTGAAGCGCGTCCAGCAGCCGGTTCTCGTTGATTTCGAAGGAGGGCATTTTCTCAAGACTACAGTGGAACACTTCGGAGAGGGCATGTGGGGCAGGGTTTGATGGCCCGGTCTCCCTGTACTTTGTCGGGTAGTGCCCTCCGAAGATACGTGTCGGATGGGTTCGGTTCTGCTTGGTTTCGATCGGGATTCTTGATGGGTTCACGGGCGAGAGGTGAGCAGGTTCGCTATCATCAAGCACAAGGAGGGTCCTTGGAAAGACCTATTAAGCATTCGGCGGTGATCAAGCGGGCGTACGACTCGGTGCTGGCCCTGGACGATGCAGACCTGTGTGCGGCGGGAGTGCACGACCCCTCTCAGCTGTATGCTCCGGTCATTACCTACCCGGCGATGTCCATGATGAAGCCGGCTAGCGTGGACTCGCTCCTTGCCCATAGCCCCGAGGTGAGCGAGACCGTGGCGCTCTATGTGCACATTCCGTTCTGCATTACCCGCTGTCTCTTCTGCCATTGGGTGGTGAAGCTGGGTAGCGATGAGGATGAGATGGGGCGCTACCTTGAGTGCCTTAATCTTGAGTTGGTTCGGTATCGGGAGAGGCTGAATCGCGATCGAATCGCTGTCAGTTCCATTCTTGTGGGCGGTGGTACGCCCTCGTTGTTGGGCCCGGGACACATTGAACGCTTCATCGAGATTCTCCAGACCAATCTGGACTTGTCTGGATGCAAGCAGTTCAGCTTTGAGGGAGAGCCTTCTACATTCTTGGGAGACCTGGGTGCTGAACGGCTACGAGCGCTGAAGGCCGGAGGAGTGGACCGGATCAGCATGGGGGTGCAGTCGTTTGAAGATGAGCTCTTGAAGAAGAATGCACGTCATCACACGGCCAAGCAGGCGCGCGAGTCCATCGAGCGGATTCACGAGTTTGGGATTGAGAGTGTGAGCATCGATATGATTTACGGGCTTACCGGCCAGACTTTGGACAATTGGGTCCACTCGTTGGAAGAGGCCATTGCCTCTGGTGCCGATGCCTGGCAACTCTATCGCCTTAGGATTGCGCCGTGCGGCGATCGCCCGGGTGGGGTGGTTCGGCATGCCTCCAGGAATCCCGACCAGTACTCCACGGTGGACCAGACCCTCGTGATGAAGATGCTGGGTATTGAGATGTCGGAGAACGCTGGTTTTCTGCAGCACTACACCCGCATCTTTGCTCGGGGGCCCGAGCACATTTCCTACTACCTGCACGATGTGAACGCGAGACTGAGCGATGTCATCGGGGTTGGCATTTCCTCTTGGGGAAATATCGACAACACCTATCTCTTGAACATCGGTAATGACTTTCCGCGGTATTTTGAGGCGGTAGAGGGCGGCGGGTTTTCCGTGGACCGTGGCATGGTGCGCAATGCCGATGAGGAAGCCCGCCACGCGTTCATCTTGCAACTGAAAAACTGGAAGGTCGACTACGGCCTCTTTCGGGCCCGCACCGGGAGAAACCCCCGAGACTGTTTTGGAGGCACCATCGACAAGATGCTCGGTCTCCGGCTCATCTCTGAAGATGAGGAGGGGATTGCATTGACCGAGCGCGGTCGGTTCTATGCGGACCAGGTTGTAGCTCAGTTCACCAGCGCAGAGTTTTTTCCCTCAACCGACTCGCGGCCCGAGACGCTGGGTAGCTCTCCGCTGACGGCCTGAGTCGCTACAAGGCCTCACTGGTTTGGACCAGGTCATCGGTGGTCTCGCAGCACTCGGTTCGGCTGCGCTCTTTGCGCTTGCGAGTATTTTCTTTCGGAGGTTGGGTGAACGCATCACGCCTGTAGGCGTGAACTTTGGCAAGGGGGCTATTGCGGTCCTGCTTACTGCTGCGGTTCTGGCATTGAATGGCATGAGCGATGTGCCCGCGAAAGAAGCTGTGCTTCTGGCTGTCAGTGGTCTGCTGGGCATTACCCTGGGAGACACTGCCTACTTTGCGGCGTTGAATCGGCTGGGCCCGCGCAGAACTCTGGTGTTGGATGCACTCAGCCCGGTCGCGACCGCCTTGTTGGCGATTGCCGTGCTTGGAGAACGGCTGGATGCAGCGGAGTGTATGGGCATTGCGCTGACGATCGGCGGGGTGAGTTGGGTGCTCCGGGAACGATTGGACGATTCGGGTGAGGAATCCGCGATTTCGAGCTATCGACAGGCCGTTCTTTGGGGGGTGCTGGCGGTGGCTTGTCATGCGGTGGGGGTCGTGGTGTCCAAGGTTGCACTGGATGTGGTTCCGGCGCTGGAAGCCTCTCTCGTTCGGCAGGTGGCCGGTCTTGCGGGCCTGGGGTTCTATGCGGCGGTGACTCGACGCCTGGTCAGTTCTTTTGCGCCCTTGCGTGAGCGGCAGAACCTAGGCTTGCTTCTGGCGGCGTCTTTTTGTGGGACCTTCTTAGGCATCTGGTTCAGTTTGGTGGCACTGAGGTTGACCACGGCGAGTGTGGCTACAACCCTCAACAGCACAGGTCCGATTTTCATTCTGCCTTTGGTGTGGCTGATAGAAGGAGAGCGCATTTCTGGCCGGGCGCTGGTGGGAAGCACCATCGCTGTGAGTGGAGTCGCGGTTCTCTTACTGGCGTAGAAGGACAGACACAGTGGGATGAGGGTCTGGGTTCAGTGCGAATTGGCCTTCAATTTCTTGCGTGCCCAGTTGGCAATGGAATACTCCAACGAGGTGTGGTAGGAGGATATGTACCTGCCCGACTCCTGATTCGGGGAGTCCTGATTCCCATACCCCTGGAGAACCTGTGCGACTTTTTGGAATTTCGCTTCTTTCGGTAGGCCTGCTGGCTTGCCCATCCCCCCCAGAACAACAAGGTGCTGGCGGTGCGGCCCCAGCTGGTCCGCAGGGCCAGCAACAAGATGCGGTAGCAGGTGGCGGCGGCCAAGCTGCCCCCGATGCTGCACCGACTACGGATGCAGGCAGTGGGCCTGGCCCGGCCAATGGCATGGCAGAGCCGCTTGAGCTCGATGACCAGATGAAGCAGACCCAAGACCAAGTACGGACCGGTGAGCACTTCACGGTCAGTGGTGAGGTGAAGGGTGATTGTTCTGGGGCGCTGCGAGTCAGTGTCATTGGTACGGATGCTCCGCCCGACCAAGAGGGTGACCCCACTAAGGTCACGAACGCCAAGGACAGCGTGGATCCTGACGGAATGGGGGTTCAGTTGCTCACAGCAATGGACTTGGCCGGTACAGGTGGGTTCTCGGTGGCAATTCCCAAGGGCGATTACCAGATGATTGAGCTTGCAGCCCTCTGTGACCTCAATGGAGACGGCAAGATCACCGGCGGAGTGGATGCTATTTCGGGTCCGTCGGATGCAACCGGGCTCAACAAGGACACGACGGGTGTCGTGCTGAAGCTCGGCAAGCTGCCTGTGCCCGTGGCTCCCGAAGAGGGTGAGCCTCCGGATGAGGCTTCGGGCGAGCCGGACAACCGAGGGTATGTTCCCAAAGAGGGTGAGGATCCCAATGCGGTGGGTGCAGATGGTCCACCGCCTCCAGATGAGCCGGAAGGAGGGCCAACAGCAGGCGCAGGCCAGCAACCTCCCGGACCGCCCCCCCAAGGGCTGCCGCCAGCTGGGCTTCCAGAAGATGGCCCGCCTCCCCCTGAAGGCGAGTAAGTTTCTCGCGATGGTTTCAGATACCCCCGCCAAGTCGGGGGTATCGCTTCTCTGGGGATCAAAAAAATGACAGCTATAAACGGACTATGGCTTGTTCTGGGGCTGATGGTCTCAGTGGGTTGCTCGAAAGAAAACAGCTCACCTAAACCGGTCGATGAATCGGCGTCCACTGGCAAGGGACTACACCGTGCGGACTTGGACCCCAGTATCGGTGGCCAGATTCGGCCAGAGCATGATTGGGGTTCAAGTCGACCACCGGAACCTGTGGAAGGCCGAGAGAAATGGCAGAAGCCCAAGATGCTGCTGGAATCTCTGGGAGTAGGTTCGGGCCAGGTGGTTGCGGACTTGGGCGCAGGCACCGGGTTTTTCATGCCTTACCTGGTGGATGCAGTGGGTGGCGATGGCAAGGTGATTGCCATTGAGGTGTCCCAAGACCTGGTGGATCGGCTGCAGTCGCTGGCCCATAGCGATGGGAAGGGTCGGGTGGATGTGCGCTTAGGCGAGTTCGAAGACCCGCACCTTCAAGAAGCCGAGGTGGACTGGGTGATTGTGGTTCAAACCTATGCCCACATCGAAAACCGAGTGGACTACTTCAGGCGCTTGAAGTCGGCGATGAGACCGGGAGGGCGCTTGGCTGTGGTGGACTTTGTGATGGGAGACATTCCAGAAGGTCCTCCGCCCGAACAGCGGATTCTTCCTGAGGCGGTTTCCTCAGAAATGAAGGAGGCCGGCTGGGAGTTGGCGAGTAGCCCCAACCTATTGGAGTTTCATTTTGTGCAGGTCTACACGTCGGGAAGCTGAAGCCTAGCCAGCGCGGCAGGCCACATCGCGGGTGTAGGTAGCGATGATCTCGTCGCCTGGTGAGGGATCGGTATCCAGGATGATCGTGTTGTCGGATTGGTTGTATCCCCATCCGCTTGGCATCGGGGTTCCGTTGAGGAACAGCACTAAACCCGAGGAGTCATAGGGCCGGTAGTCCAGTTCGAGCACTCGGCTGGGCCCTTGGTCGAGCCCCACTGAGGCTAACTGGGACATGTGTTGGGTCCAATTGGTGGCGCATATGGATAGAAACACGCCACCAGTGTTTGTGGCGGCCTCGTAGTAGCCGGAGCCTGGATCGGCTGTAGCGCAGCCATTGGGGTAGTCTCCGGCGATCGCAGAGAAGCGGGTCAGACTTTCGTCGCCTTTCTTGGCGACGACCTGGTCTACGTAGCTGTCCCACGGACTACTGCTTTGGTCGGGCTCATCGGAGACCATCACAATGTGTAGGAGTGCATTGGGACGCATGAATCCCGCATTGCATTCTCCTGGGTCTGTTTCTTCAATGGCATTGGCGGAGAGGTGCAGCAGTGATTCGGTATAGCTTCCGCCGCCAGAAAACACCCCGATAGCAAACTGCTCCTGGTAGCCCGCAGAGCTTGCATTTAGAATTCCCGTGTTACTGCAGCCGCTGTCGTCGTTCACCACCATGGCCTGCCAGTCTGTTGTGCTTTGTTCTACGTTTCCGATGAACTCGGCAAAGCCATTGGCCAGGAGCGCCTGGTCATCTGACATCGAGCAGGACTGGTCCACCAAGAACAGGATGTCTGCCCCGCTTGGGCCAGACCATCTCTGGGTGACGAGCTGCAAGGAGGCGCCTGGGTAGGTGCTGGGGTCTGTATCGTCACAGTCGGTGCCGGGTTCGGCTTGCGTGAGCGGATTGTCGGTGCCGTATCCGTCTCCGTCTGCATCCGTCAGGCACCCGGTTTCCGAGTCCATGTAGGCAGCACCTGGATAGGTGTCTGGGTCGTTGTCTCGGCAGTCTGTGCCCGCAACGATTGCGTCAGATCCGGGTACCGGACTGCCCCAGCCATCTCCATCCGTATCTGTCATGCAGTCGGTGCTGCTTTCTGCTTCGGCTGCTCCTACATGGGTCAACGGGTTCGTGTCATCACAATCCGTTCCGCCAAAGTCCTCGCTTACCGACCCATCGTCATCCTCGTCTCCATCGGAAACCGAGCAGCCCTGCTCCTCTGCGTCGTAGGCGACGATATCTTTGGCGACTGAAAAGTCGCCCGACAACCTTAGGCCTTCGTTGGTTCGGATATCGATATGCCCGGATACGGTTGTGTAGAGAGATTCGCCGCTGAAGTTACCGGGTACCTCACCCCCGTTGAGGTGTTCGAAGTAGACGTAGCCGGATTGCGAAACAAATTGGCCCTCGAACGCATCTTCTATGCCGCTACAGTCGAATGTAGTCACGACTATGGAACCCGATGAACCGTCCATTTGGTAATACCCAGGGCCGCAGGCATTGGGCTCTTCAATGCGTATCCAGCATTCAAAGGCTTCCTCTGTTGTTGCATAGAGTGTGATGCGGGGGGTTCTGGCTTCAGGAGGATCGTCTGGATCGAACTCGAAGCTGGCTTCCAGGCTGAACGACTCACAATGATTGATTGTGGTGCTTGTGCCATCGGGAAAGGTGTAGAGCAGGTTGGCGCTGCAGTCGGAAGAGCCGTCGGCGGTGTCTTGTGGCTCTCCATTGTCCTTCGCCCGGTCCGGTACTTGAAGACAGGCTGGAAGAAGGCTGAGGAGAGCGGCAAGCTGTGCCAGACCAAACAGTGTTCTCATAAGTAAACTCGTAACCTGCTGTTTCTACCATGGAGGTCTGCCGAGCTGGAGTCATTGGGGGCGTTCTGTAGATTTGGGCTTTGACTCGGCTTTCTTGGGGGAGCGTTATCCCTTCCGGCGCGGTGCCCCGCAGCTGTTGCAGAGGGCTTGTTTAGCGTCCATGATTCGCCCACAGTAAGCACAAGCTCGCTCGTTATCGCCCATGCTCAAGGCCAGTTCGGCTTGGACTCGGCATTGTCCGGTGGTGGTCCATTCTTTGGAGCCGTCTTCGTAGTGAATGAACACGGCCTGGCCACAGCGCTTCTGCACTGTGCCCCCATAGTATTTGCCTCGGCCCTTCCAGTTCACCTGAACATGGAGTCCGGGCCCGATTACCCCTTGGCGGATGCTACTCAACTCCACACCGGATTCGTCTCCGTCCAGGAACGCTACGTGTCCTTGGCTTGGACTGAGTTCGACAAGGATGGCTGGGTAGAGAAAGCCGTCGTTGGCCCAGGGAGCCAGAACCTCGTCACCCAGATCAAATTGGCTCATGAGAAACGTGGCTTGGGAACAGGCACTTGACTCAGCCAGTCTCACAGATGAACTGCGGGGTCGCATCTCTACAATTGCGGTCGTTGAAACGCCCCTTCTTGGGGGTGGTCACATACATGATGCCGCAGTCTTCGCGCCCGGCCCAGTTGTTGGGTTCCCCTTTGTTCCAAGGGGTGAATGAGGCGGGGTGGCCGGTGGACCACACCCACTCCCCCTCATTTCGCTTGTCGTTGAGGCCTATCCAGACGAAGGGGGTTCGGAAGTCGGTAGCAGTTTCGACGACCCAGTTGTTTTCGTCCTGGTCGTCGAGCTGGAGGAGCTCATATCCGTATTGGTTGCAGTGAAGGCGCGCGGAGGTCCAGTCTGTGGCCAGGTGGCTACAGAACAAGTAGGCGTGTTCGTCTCGCCGCTCGATGGTGCAGGGGCAATCTTCACCATCATCGATCAGACCATTACAGTCGTTGTCCAGGCCATCACATCGGTCATCGGCCGCTGGATTAACAGCCAGGTCTGAGTCGTCGCAGTCTTCTACGGGACCAAACCCGTCGCCATCCTTGTCGGGCACGTCCGGGGTGTTCTCGGGCTTGGCCGGAGGGGTCGGTTTTTCCAGGGGCTCCCCGTCGGGGGAAACCATGATTCGCTCTTCCGGAAGTGGAGTTGTTCCCTCCGGAAGTTCAAAATCCGAATCGGAGCCGTTGCAGCTCACAAACAGAAGTAGGAAAGTCGCGTATCGCACTTGCATGGTGATCCGCGTGGAAGTTGAGGATCTTGAGGGTAAGGATACCACTGCTCATGACTCTCGACGGTGCGCTGTTGCTGGCTACCGCATAAGTCCATCCAACTGTGGAGGTTCTCTTGGATCCTTTTGTCTATCAATACTGCATTGGTGGGGGCGTATTCCTGGTTGGGATGATCTACGCCTGGCGGCAAGGCTACGTGGGGCTTCAAGGTAAAGCGCTCACCAACTTGGGGCTGATGGTAGCGGGCTTTGCTTTTTTTATGGGCCTGCAGGCCTACTTGGAGTATGCGCCCATGGAGGTGGCCGAGCCCGGAACGTACACGGGGGCCGGGCTTGAGAAGGGGCGAATGGGTGCGCCTTTGGACTATGGCATCATGATTGCCTATTTCGTGGCCATGCTGACCATTGGAACCTGGTTTGGAAGGCAGCAGAAAGACACCAAAGACTTTTTCTTTGGAGGACAGCGTTTTTCCTGGTGGTTGATTTCGTTCAGCCTGATTGCCACCACGATTGGCTCCTACAGCTTCGTGAAGTACTCCAAGATCGCCTATGGCTATGGCATTGCGTCCAGTCAGACCTATCTCAATGACTGGTTTTGGATACCGCTGGCCCTCTTCGGCTGGCTGCCGATTCTGTATTTTCAACGGCTGGTTTCGATTCCGGAGTATTTTGAGCGTCGATTTGGCAGCCGGGAACGCCGAATCGCCACCTGGCTTCTGCTGCTCTATTTGGTGGGCTACGTGGGCATCAACTTGTTCACGATGGGCAAGGCTTTGAACATCCTCTTGGGTGTGGACATCTGGCTGGCTGCTGCGGGAGTAGCGGCTATTTCCGCGGTTTACGTGACCTCCGGAGGCCAAACCAGCGTGATCATGACAGACCTCTTTCAAGGGGTCATGTTGCTCGCCACAGGCATTATTTTGTTGTGGTTGGGGATTGATTACCTGGGTGGTTTCGATGAGTTCTGGACGAATCTCCCGCGTTCACACCGTCGCGCATTCACGAACTTCAATGAAGACCCGAGCTACAACAGCGTTGGCCTGTTCTGGCAGGACGGCATGGCCAATACCGCCATGTTTGTATTCCTGAACCAAGGCCTGGCCATGCGCCTGCTCTCGGCCCGGTCTGTGGATGATGGCCGAAAGGCCCTGATCACCACGGCTGTAGTGTTGATGCCCATTGCAGCCCTTGTGGTGGCTTCTGGCGGTTGGGTGGCCAAGGCTCTTGTGCATGCCGGAGCCCTTCCACCGGATATTCCGGCCGACAAAGCCTTCTTTATTGCCTCGGATTTCCTGAGTCAGCCGGGGCTGTTCGGCTTGATTATGGCGTCTCTGACAGCGGCTCTCATGTCGACTGTAGACACGCTCATCACGGCGGTCGCAGCCATCTTTGTCAACGATATCTATCGACCCAGGGTGCCGAACGCGAGCGACAAACAGATGCTTGGGGTCGCTCGTATGTCTTCGATTAGCGTGACACTACTCGGGGTCTTTCTAGTTCCATTGTTTATGCAGTTTGATTCGATTTATTCGGCGCATGGGGCCTTTACAGCGGCGGTTACCCCGCCACTGGTTGTGGCACTGCTCATGGGCGTGTTCTGGAAGCGCTTCACCGCCTTTGCTGCCTTCTGGACCATGGTGGGGGGTACTTTGGTGATTGGCCTGAGCGTGGTGTGGCCTCAGATCATCGAGCCCTTTGCCCACGGTGTGCCCATGGTCGAGGTTGAGGAAGGGTTTTTGTCGGGCAAGAACCAGTTCAAGTTCATGCGGGCATTCTTTGGTTTGAGTGTCTGTACGATCATTGGCTTGGTCGCTGTACCGTTTTCGCGAGCACCTGACCCCAACACGCTCAAGGGGCTGGTCTGGGGAACGGTGGGGGATGCCATTGCTCACTTCAAGGGCAAAGCCGGTAGCGAGACGGAGAGTGATTGGGTCCATACGGCAACTGCTGCCCTGGACTCAGATGTGTTGGACGACCACACCGGGCTCTCAAATGCACAGGTTTCAAGACCGCTCGCCGAAGCGATTCAGGCGGAAGTCGGAGACCTTGTCTATGTCACAGACCCCCGTTGGTGGCTGGGGGGGTTGAAGTCCTCTCACGTGCGTATCTCCGACATTCAGGAGGGCCCGTCGGTGGAGGGCTTTTCGATCTCTCTGGGCCCCAGAGTACGGGAACGCATCGGTTCGGCGGTAGACAGTACTGTTCGCCTGAAGCGCCTCTATTGAGGCGTGGTTCTGTCGCTCAGTCTGCGTAACCGAACCCTTGTGGAGCCGGATCGGTGTCGGAAGTTGGCTCGAGAGCGTCGGCCTGGAGGTATCCACGCTCCTCGAGGGCTTGTAGCACCAGCGTTACGGCCGAATCCACTGACGTGTGGGACAGGTCCACGGTGACCTCGGCGTGTTCGGGGGGCTCGTAGGGCGCATCCACACCGGTAAACCCGTGGATTTCTCCGGCGAGTGCCTTGGCCCACATGCCCTTTTCATCTCGGTCGATACAGACAGCCTTTGGTGTGCTGACCCATACCTCAACGAAGTCTCCGCTCTCCGCTCGTATGGCGTCGCGGGTGGCACGATAGGGAGACACCGAACTCACCACAGCGATTACACCGTTTTTGGCGAGAAGGGTCGCTACGAACGCATTTCGATGGCAGTTGGCATTGCGCTCTTCTCGGCTGAAGCCAATGGTGTTGCCGAGCAAGGTTTCTCTGAGTTTTCCGGAGTCGATGAGCTCATGGGCTACGCCCCGCTGTGCGAGCTCTTGCCCTACGGACTGTGCGAGAGTGCGCTTCCCTGAAGCAGGGAGCCCTGTTACCCAGACGGTGCAGCCGCGGCTATTCATGTGGTCTCCTTATTGGCTTTCATAGCCCGTGATACCGTGCGCTGCATGAGGGCTTTCGGCCGAGTGATCGTTGGAGACCGAGTCAGGCCTTGGCTGGCGGTAGGCCTGCTCCTTGTGTTGGGGTTTCTTGGCAAGCAGACTGCAGACTACGCGGTGGAAACAGAGGGCAGCGCTCGCCGCTGTTTTGCAGACTCCTCCATTTGTGGTGGAGAAGAAGTCGTGCTCTCGGTTTGGCGTGTGTTGGATACGCAGCCGGACGGTTTTCGTGTGACTCGGCTTGGGCATGTGTTGGAGGTGAAGGGCCCATCCCAAGGGCTGTCTGAGGGGAGTCGGGTCAGTGTGAGGGGCCGGTTCAATCCAGAAGGAAGCCGCCTGGTCGAACTCGAGCGCGTGAATCACCCGCTCTGGGGGCTCAAGCGGAACTTTTCGCTGCTCGGTGCGATCGGGGTTTTTTGCTGGCTTCTGTCGAGTATTCGGCTGGGGGTGGGAGGGCTGGTGTGCCGTGGCTGACCTGCTGACCCATGTTTCCACAGCGTTCTTGGCCAAGTCGGTCAGTCAAAAGCCCCATGCGGTGTTGTTGGCAACAGGCGTAGTGCTCCCGGACGTGGGCTCAAGACTGCCTGGCATTGTGTTCGACCAGTTGGGTGGCCAAGGAGACCTGCCGATGGTGGGGCTCCTGTTGGGGAGTGGGGTGTTGCACACCCCGATCGGTATCGCGGTTTGTTCGCTGCTTCTGGCGTTGTGTTTTGTTCAGTCTCAACGGGCTGTAGTGTTCTGGAACCTCCTGGCAGGCGGGGTGCTGCATCTCGCGCTGGATGTCATGCAGCGACATCTCACGGGGGGATACCAACTCTGGGTTCCATGGAGCTATGAAGGTGTGGAGCTGGGATGGATTTCTTCGGAGTCCACGGTTTGGATAGCCCCTGTTTTGCTGCCCTTATCGGTATGGGCCTGGCGGAGGCGCCGGCCCTCGGGAGGTTCTCCCTCATAGGAGGTTGAGCGAGGCGGCTGACGGTTGGGTACGAAACAAAGGCGGGAGGCTGTGACTTCCACAAGGCTGCGGTTCTGGCCTTCTCGGTTCGTGAAGTGGTTCTGGCGCAGCTGGCCGACTACCGCGACCTGGTCGCCCTTCTTGAGGCATTCGACGGCCTGGCGAGCAAGGCGCTCAAATGCCACGACCCGGTGCCAGTCGGTTTTCTGCTGCCATGTGTCCCCATCTCGTACGCTGCGGTGGGTGGCGATGGACAGTCGAGTGATCTCTTTGCCACTGGGGGCAATGCGGTGTTCGGGGTCGGACCCGATTCGGCCAAAGAGTACGACTTGATTGACGGTGTGCATGAATTCTCCGTGTGTTGTGGGTGCCTCCTCTCCTAAAGCAAGATGTGGGCCATCTGGGGTCCGGAAGATGCGGGACCGATTCGGGGTTTGAGGTGTCGAAAACCTGGATAGGTGTTGCGGGTTTCGGCGGACACGTGAGGCTGGGTGGGGGTATGTGCAGCCCTTCTCATGGTGTTTCTTTCGGGTTGTTCCGTTTCGGTATATAGTAGGTTTAATGGGGAATAATTCTTGATTGGGGTGTGGTGGTGGCCTTGGCTGCACGTAAAGTAGGGGAGTTTGCGCAGGCCGAGTACCCGGTGGTCGATCCCAGTGTTTCCGTGCGTGATGCCATTGCCGCGATGCGGGCCATGCATTCGGCTTGCGTGCTCGTGGTGTCTGAAGAGCGTTTGTTAGGCATTTTTACGGAACGGGATTTTCTCAATCGAGTGATTGGCGAGGGGTGCCTGCCAGGGCGTACCGACGTGGCGGATGTCATGACTGTCGACCCGGAAGTGCTTCAGGCTGGTGAGTTTATTGGCCAGGCCATTCACCGAATGGGCCGAGGTGGGTTCCGGAACATGCCGATTGTGGATGAATCGGGAAGGCCGGTGGGGGTGCTCAGCGTGCGGGATGTGGTGGAGCACCTATCCGACCTCTTTGTGTTTGAGGAGGAGTCTTCGACTGAGTTTTCTGGAGCCTGGTTGGACTTGGAGGGAGAGCCATGAGCACCGATTTGACGGTCTCACCTCTTTTACAGCAGATGTTCGAGCGGCCTGTGACGGACTTGCTGAGGACTCCGCCGATTTTGATGGAGCCCGTTGACAACTTGGAAAAGGCCATCGATGCCATGCGTGAGCGTAGGCGTGGCTGCGTCTTGGTGGTGAATCGGGACAAGAGACTTTTTGGGGTGTTTACAGAACGCGATGCCGTCATCAAGCTCTCGGTGGATGATGTTTCCTGGCGTCGGTGGACGCTTGGAGATTGTATGACGCCGGCCCCTCAGACCATTGTGGAGACCACCACCATCGGTGAAGCGCTCAACAAGATGAACGCAGGACGGTTTCGACACATTCCTGTGGTGGATGTCGAGGGACGGGCTCTGGGGATTGTATCCATTCGGGATATCCTAGGGCTTGTGGTGGAGCTGGTTCCCTCGCGCCTTGGTGCGGACACCTCGCCCTAAGTAGAGCCAAAACCCGACGAAAGCTAGCCTTTTGCATGCTACGCTTTACTGCCTGGAGACGGGCTGCACGGAAGGCTCATGGTTTTTTGGATTTTGCTTGTGGCGTGTTCGGGGGGGTCTTCCCCGGCTCCGATTCCCGAAGTGGAGGTTGAGCCTGAGCAACCGCCGGAAACGACTCCCTATGTGCTGGAGGTGGATGAGCCTGAAGCGAGTTTGAGTCTGGAACAGATCGGGGAGGGAATCGAGAACGGAATCTCGCTATTGCTCCAGTTGGACCCAACACCCCTGCATGATGCCTACGAATCGATTGTGATGGCCAATGAGGATGAGGATTGTCCCAACTACGTGGAGCGTCTGGATGACGCCGGCCGGTACGACTACTGGAACGACCATTGTGAGACGGCCAGTGGGGTGCGTTTTCAAGGCTGGGGACAGAGGAAGCGGTATCCGGAGTCCTGGGATGGCGACCATTACATGCTCGATGATGGCTACATCAACGGTGAGTTTGAGGTGCTCTTGGCCGATGGCACGCTGATCGACTTCTCGGGTCGCAGTGACTTCTACGAGAAGGAAGAGAGTGACCAGGACCTGGTGTTCGATTTGAGAACCTATGGGTCGTTCAAGGTGCTGGACGGTCAGAATAGTGGGACGTGGCTCCAGCAGGAGCTCGCCGTCGATATCGACCTCAGGGCGTATGAACGAGAGGAGTCGAGGGGAGGGGGGCGCTACTACGATTTGGAGGGAGGGATCTCTGGGATGTCCGGTGTGGTCAGCGCCTTTCATGCCGAGTCGTTCTATCTGCACAATGAAGCGTATGGATCGCACTGTGAGCTTGAGCCGTATGGTCGGGTGTCCGTGCGAGATGAGGCGGGTCAGTGGTACCACGTTGAGTTTGATGGGCCGGCGTATAATGGTGCCTGGTCCTACACGCCGGACTGCGATGGGTGTGGGATGGTTTGGTACCGGGGAGAACCCTTGGGGCAGGCCTGTGCCTCTTTTGATGCTTTACTAGTGTGGAACAACGGAGTTCGGCCATGGTGAGTTGGCTCCTGCTCGTCGCCTGTGGGGGGGAGGAGCCAACTCAGCCTGTGGTGCCTGAGGTGGAGCCCTTTGAAGCGGCGTCTGACGAGGCGCGGTTGCTCACAAGAGCGAGTCTCGACTTGAGAGGCAGGCGTCCCACTCCAGAGGAGCTTGATGGGATTGAGGCGGACCCAGATCGGTATGAGTCCTACCTCGCCGAATTCGTTCGAGATGAGGCCTTTGGAGCGCGGGTGAGGGACATCTATTCGTTGGAGTTTCTGACTCGAATGGACCGGTGGAATGCCACGGCCAATGACTTTGGGTTGGAAGACGAAGCCAGTTTTGCTACATCGGTCGGTGAAGAACCCCTGCGTATGCTTGAGCGCATCGCCGTCGAAGACCTGTCCTACGTAGAGTTGATGACGGGTGACTGGACGATGGCGAACGAAACACTCGGCGCCATTTATCCATTGGACTACCCCGAGGACGGTGAAGGGTGGCTGCCAGTGCATTGGACAGATGGTCGGCCCAAGGCCGGTGTGCTCGCGACCAATGCCTTGTGGTGGCGGTATGGCACGACGCAGGCCAATGCAAACCGTGGGCGGGCCAACGCCGTCTCCAGGATGTTTCTATGCACGGACTTTCTGGAAGCCACTGTGGAGTTCGATCGGGATGTGAATCTTCTGGATGAAGATGCCGTGTTGAATGCAATCAAGGAGAACGAAGGCTGTGTGACTTGCCACGAGCCGCTGGAACCCATGTCCGCGTTTTTCTGGGGGTTCTATTATCGGGATACTCGCTACGAAATCACCGATTACCGTCCAGAGTATGAGCTGTTGTGGAATGAGTATGGTGGGGCTGAGCCGGCGTTTAATGGAGAACCCGGCTACAGCTTGGCGGACCTGGCGTGGAGTATCGCAGCAGATTCTCGCTACCCGATGTGTGCGGTGAGTACGCTGTTCTCAGCGCTTGTTGGCCGCCCCATTGGTGCGGGTGACGGTGAAGACCTTTCGGCCTCTCGAGAAGCATTTCTGGCCGCGGATTTGAGACTGCGGCCACTGTTCGAGGCGATTCTGGCGACAGACACCTGGCGTGAATCCGAAGGGGTACGCATGGTTACACCGGACCAGATGGCGTCTCAGGTTGAGGCGTTGACGGGGTTTCGATTCATGTCGGAAGGCTACGACATGATGCAGTCGGACCGCGTGGGGGTGAGAACCTTGGCTGGAGGCGTGGATGGGGACCTGGTGACTACTGTGGCCACCGAAACCACACCCACGATGTTGCTCGTGCATCAGCGGCTGGCGGAAGCTGCGGCTCGCCATGTAGTGACGCATGACTTTGAGAGCCCGGATGAGGCCTACCTATTGACCGAGATTGATTCCACCACAAATCCGGTGAATGGACCAGAGCGCATGATTCGCCAGGTTCAACTCCTACACCGAGCGGTCTTTGGGAGAACGGTGGAGAAAGATGGGCCTGAGGTGCAGGCCAATCTCGACTTGTGGGACCAGCTCTATCGAATCGATGCCAGCACTCATTCGGCTTGGGCCGGACTGATCACTGCTCTTCTTCGGGACCCAGACTTTTTACTGTACTGACTTATGAAACACTCGACGCGACGACATTTTCTGCAGACTGCCCTTGCTGGACTGATGGCGACTCAGTTCCCAGTGCGACACGCTCTGGCGAGTAGTGCATCGGATCGGAAGTTCCTCTTTGTATTTGCGACGGGAGGGTGGGATGTCACTAAAGTTTTCGCCACGGAGTTCGCGAATCCGAATATTGATTTTGAGCCGGGAGCACAGCTTGGGGTTGTGGGGAATCTCTCCTTTGTCGACCATGGTGACCGCAGTGCGACGCGTCGGTTTTTCGAGCGGTTCTACGAAAAGACCCTGATTGTCAATGGAGTCCAGGTGCCCTCCGTGGCTCATGATTCCTGTCGCAGGCTGATGATGACAGGAACGACCAACGATGGTTCATCCGACTGGCCCGCTCTCTTGGCTGCCAAGCACGCAGAGATCTATCCGCTGCCGCACCTGGTGTTGGATGGCCCGGCCTATCCAGGACAGTTCGGCCAGGTAGTTACGCGAACCGGAACGAGTGGGCAGCTCGATGCCTTGCTCAACGGAAGTATTTTGGAGTGGTCGGATACGCCTGTGGGGGTATCGGACTACCGCGCGGAGGAGATTGTGGACCGCTACTTGCGTCAGCGCACCTCCGCGGAGCTTGTGGGGGCGGAGGCCCAACGGAAGTCGATGTTGGAAGGGTTTGAAGTCTCCCTTTCACGGGCCGGTCAGCTCAAGGCCTATCAGCACGATTTGAACTGGGAAGGCGGTGGGTTCTCAGAGCAGACGGCCTTGGCGATCGATGCGCTGGAACGTGGCCTTACTCGCTGTATTACGCTGGATTACAGCGAGGATAGCTGGGATACCCACTCCAAGGGAGAGCCGGTGCAGTCCAGTAACTTTCAAGGGCTGTTTCTTGCGTTGGAAAGCATGTTGGATGCACTGGCTGTCACGCCGGGTAGTTCTGGTCCACTGTCTGAGGAGACAGTCGTGGTGGTACTCTCCGAGATGGGTCGTACGCCGCAGCTCAACGCCAAAGATGGGCGTGACCACTGGCCCTACACCAGTGCGATGCTCA
>JAYZDK010000107.1:0-8630 GCA_036337845.1 Myxococcota bacterium
GTTTGTCCCGCCCAAGAGCGCCCCTCAAGGTACAGACAAGAAATCCAGTCTGGTCAGCAGGGCTGCACACCGACTCCCACCCGGCTAATCCAAAGACAGGCCAGGCGGCCCTCGAGCCGGCCACACACCGTAGAGTTGAAACCATGCGCATCGAAAACCAGGACTGGCGAACCATCTGGCTGGGCGAAGACGGCCAGAGCGCTGTGGTCATCGACCAAACGATTCTGCCGCACCGATTTGAAACCCTGACCCTACGAACCCTTGAAGAAGCCGCAGATGCCATCAGCACCATGGTGGTGCGGGGAGCACCGCTCATCGGCGTGACTGGCGCCTACGGCATGATGCTCGCCATGCAGGAAGACCCGAGCGATGCCGGATTGGACGCAGCTCGCGAGACCCTCTTCCACACGCGCCCGACGGCCGTGAACCTGGGCTGGGCTCTGGACCGACTGCACACGTTGCTCGCAGCGCTGCCTCCAGAAGAGCGGGTCAGCGCCGCCCGCAAGGAGGCCGCCGTCATTGCCGAAGAAGACGTGGCCATGTGCGCCGCGATTGGCGAACACGGGGCTCAACTACTCCAGGACATCCATGCGCGAAAAGGACAGCCCATACACGTGCTCACCCACTGCAACGCCGGCTGGCTGGCCACCGTGGACTGGGGCACCGCCTTGGCACCTATCTACAAGGCCCACCGAGCCGGCGTGCCACTGCATGTCTGGGTGGATGAAACCCGGCCCAGAAACCAAGGTGCCAACCTGACAGCCTTTGAGCTCGGCGCCGAGGGCATCGACCACAGCGTGATTGTGGACAACGCGGGCGGCCACCTGATGCAGCACGGCCAGGTGGACGCGGTCATTGTCGGCAGCGACCGCACCACCGCGAGTGGGGATGTGTGCAACAAGATCGGTACCTACCTCAAAGCACTTGCGGCACACGACAACGACATTCCCTTCTACGCGGCTCTCCCCTCTTCCACCATCGACTGGACCCTGAGCGATGGGGTCGCCGAGGTACCCATTGAAGAACGCAGCGCTCGGGAAGTCACCCACATCCAGGGACTCGGTGAGAACGGAGAGGTGACCCAAGTGCAGCTCACCCCCTCCTCCAGTAAAGCCGCCAACCCCGCATTCGATGTCACCCCATCCAGACTGGTGACCGGAATCATCACGGAGAACGGGGTCTGCGAGGCCAGCGACGCAGGACTGCAGAGGCTGTTCAACAAGCCCTAGGCCCTACAGCCAATACAAACGCCAGCCGCTACCACTCAGCGGCCCACGAACGTCAGTACTGTGATGATGCCATCGGTGTTGCCAAAGAGCTCCCGGGAGAACGTGTAGTCCGGGTGCACAGCGATGTAGTTTGCCAGCTCGGCATCGGGAATGAGAAACACCGCTTCGGCGGCCCCTTGAGTCACCCCATTCGGCGTGCTCCCGGAGCCAAACAGACCATCTGTGTCATCGGCGTCCATATAGAAGACGCCCGAGCAAGGTACCGAGTCATCACCACAGCTGATGGTCGCGCCATCCAGGTACGCCCCATCCGGGTCCACCACAAAGCCCATGATGGCCCCCGTGGTCGCCAGGTTCGCGCCGGTGTAGCCCACCTGCCGTAGGCTCTCATCAAACTCCTGGGCTGTGTCGTTATCAACCACCAGCACCAGTCGCTCACCAAGCATCTCCCCCTCGCCCAGCTCCTCGTAGGCGTCAATGCCGATGCCCGTGGCTGTGCGGAGCGCACTGCTGGTTTCATCGCAGTCATCCACCGTCATGAAAAGCCCCAGCTCGGCCACGGTCTCCACATCATTCACGCGAAACGCCCCTCCCGCCGCAATGGCGCTGCTCGCCAGCACCAAGGGCGGTGAGCCCACCAACACCGGGCTGGGGTCGGTCACGTGAATGCACTTCCCCGCTTCTGCCCAATCAAACTTCCCGTAGTTCCAGGCCACACCCTCTACGCTAAACCCTGTCTGGGTGAATGCACTCTCGCTGTCTTCCGGCTGATTGCCCCAGCACTTCACTTCCTTGTTCCCATCAATACCGCAGGCATGCTCGCCGCCGGTGCTCACCTGCAAGAACTCGCCCTCCGGAGGACTCGATTGCCCATAGTGGTCCCAACCCCAACAGGAGAGTGACGAATCCGAACCCAATCCACAGCTAAACAGCCGGCTCGCACTCACCATGGAGAAGCTTCCTTCCGGAGGGCTGGACTGTCCATTGGCATCTTCTCCCCAGCAATCAAGGGTGCCACTGGATTCCACGCCACAGGTATGCGTCCAGCCTGAGCTCACCGAATCAAACCGCCCCTGAGGCGGGCTTGCCTGGTCTCGGTCATCGAGGCCCCAGCACTGGACTTTGCCTGGCGTAGTGACCGCACAGGTGTGCCCCTCCCCCGCGCTCACGCCTACAAAGGAACCCCCTGGCGCATCGGCCTCGCCATCTCGAATGCCACCCCAGCACACCACCTCCTCACTCTCGGAGATTCCACAGGTCTGATAGCCCCCAGCACTCACACTCCGAAACGACCCTTCTGGCGGGGAAGCCTGCCCGAACGCATCGAACCCCCAGCACTCCACCGTACCCAGAAGCGTCACCCCACAGCTGTGGTGCATCCCGGCATCCACGCTCTGAAACCGTCCCGACGGAGCATCCGCCTGGCCGAAACCATTGAACCCCCAGCACTCCACGGTTCCAGAAGAACGGACCCCACACGTATGCGAGTAGCCCGCATCGATGAGCTCCCAATCCCCAGAACCCGGCTGCTGCTCGATTCCCGTCTCGGACTCTTCTCCGGCCTTCAACCCATGGTCCCCACCGCCACAGGCAGCCAGGAACACCCAGCCACTGATGAACCAATACCCCCGCGATGACCGGGTCGTGCTCAACCTCTTGTCCTCTCGAAATCAACTACTCAGAACAGGCTCTCGCGTATCAGAAACAGAGAAAAGAGCGCTCGGGTTCAGTGTGACTCGGCTGGGAGTAGATGTCCACGCACAGACCCAAGGGCACCATCAAACCATCGGGTTTCTTGCCTCATACAGCCTGTTTGAGCCCTCAATCGAAGCCCTGACCCGTAACTATCCGCCCCCCCTTAAACCCTGAATCGACGGTCGCCCCAAGGCTTTCGCCCATGCCTGAAACACGGCCATAAACCGCGTATCAGTGAAAAACAGCGGTAAAAGTGCCCTCTCAGCGTCGCTTGTCCAGGCAGATCGGGCGTCGATTACCGTATGCCTGTGAATTCTTGTATTCTTCTCATCAGTAGAATAGTTGTTGACATCAGGGATTTGGCCGGTAATATAACGAGCGTTCGAAATAAAATCAGGAAATCAAATGCAACCTATCTGCTACTCACTGGTCTACATCGTTCCCGCTTTCGCCACTGCCGGCCTGCTACTGGGAGGCCCCTGGCTTGCCCTGGCTCCCGCCTTGGTGTTCGGAGTCATCCCCATCGCAGAGTTGGTATTCCCGGCTCCCACCACCAACCCAGACGCTGAAGAAACCAAGTCTCGGTTGTCGAACTGGGGATACGACGCCGTAATCTACATGGCACTGCCCGTTCAGTTCGGCCTCATCGCCTTGCTGGGAAGCCTGGTGAGCAGCGGCGCTCTCGCCGGATACGAAATCCTGGGCGCCATCCTGAGCGTAGGCCTCAGTTGTGGAGCACTGGGCATCAACGTGGGTCACGAGCTCGGCCACCGCGCCGACCGTCGCCACCAGCTCGCTGGCAAAGTAATCCTGTCGACGTCCCTCTACGCGCACTTCTTCATCGAGCACAACCGAGGCCACCACGCCCGGGTTGCCACCGACGAAGACCCCGCGACCTCCAGGAAGGGAGAGTGGGTACAAGCCTTCTGGTTCCGTTCTCTAATCGGCGGATACCTCAGCGCCTGGAAGCTTGAAGCCGTCCGCCTGGCTCGCAGAGGCCAGTCTCCTTGGACCTGGAACAACGAGATGATTCGTCTCCAGGTGGGTCAGGCTCTTCTTCTTCTGGCCTTCTACTCGGCATTCGGCGCCCAAGCCATGCTGGCCTTCATCGGCGCCAGTCTCGTGGGTGCGCTGCTCCTGGAAACAGTGAACTACGTGGAGCATTACGGCCTGCGTCGAGAGCGAAACGAGCGTGGCAAGTGGGAGCGCGTACGCCCCGCACACTCTTGGAACTCCAACGGAATCGTTGGCCGGCTCCTTCTGTTCGAGCTGACCCGTCACAGTGACCACCACGCGTACCCCAAGCGGGCCTACTCCGTGCTGCGTCACTTTGACGAAGCTCCTCAGCTGCCCACCGGCTACCCCGGTATGATTCTCCTGGCCCTGGTGCCCCCGCTCTTCTTTGCGGTCATGCACCCCCGCATTCCCACGAAGCCGGTGACGACCGAAATCCAGGCAGCCTAATGCCCAAGATTATCGACCACTCCGCACATCGAGAGGAGTTGCTTGGAAAGGCCTTCGTGCTCTTTGCCGACAAAGGGTACTCCGCCCTCTCCATGAGGCAGCTGGCCCAAGGACTGGGTGTCTCTACTGGCAGTCTCTACCACTACTTCCCTAGCAAGGACGCCATCTTTGAGCAGATGGTGACCTGGCTCACGGAACGAGACATTCTCCAAGCCACCGCAGACATCACTCCCGAGGCTTCACCCGAAGAGCGGCTTGAGTTGGTGTTTGCCTGGGTGAGGTTCAACGAGGCCTACCTCCAAAAGATGTTGTTGCTGGTCTTCGACTTCCAGCGCCATCGCAACGAGCCCGAGGCACATGCGTTGATCGCAGCCGCCGCGAGCCGATACCGCGAGACATTCTGCGAGCTTGCTGGTTGCGGGAACGTAGGCTGGAGCGCCCTTCTGGGAATGCTGATTCAAGGACTGCTGGAAGGTGCCGAGAACAACCCTGAAGAGCACCTTGAGGCCCTCGGAGCCATGGCCCAGTGGAGCGCCGCCTGAGGAGGTTTCCTCCGGCACGACCCAAGTGCCCCGCCACATTCCCAAGGCGGAGTTCGGCCGAACCCAGGGATGGGTGAAACAGCGATAGTGCTCAACCACTGTCGCCTGACGTTCTGTTTACAAGCTGGGTCGGCCTGAAAGCCGATCCATAGTTCAGAACCTCATCATCCAACGCAGGGGCACCTCCTCCCCAGCCTCACAGAAATAGAAACCACCCACTGGTGTTTTCCGCTGGAAGCACCGAACGGCCGGTCGGGACCCTGGCCAGTCTGTATTTTCCAGAACCCCGGGGAGGAGATGGGCGCATCTCCTCCCCTCCCCCCCTCCTTTCAAGCAGTGCCCGACCCCGGTACCACACCAGATTTCCGGGCTCGAACACGCCTCTGATCACGAGCCTACTCCCCATGAAGAAAACAATCGCCCTTCCCAATAGCGCCGAGTTGAGCCATCATTGTCGCCCTGAGAATCAAGCAAGCGGGAGCGAACATGGCACTGATCATTCGAGGTGGAACGGTAGTTACAGCCGAGCGTAGTTTTCGAGCAGACGTGCTGTGTGAAGACGGGCTGATTCAGGCAGTAGGAGAAAACCTGGACGCGACAGGCGCTGAGGTTGTGGATGCGGGCGGCTGCCTGGTGATGCCCGGCGGCATCGATCCACACACGCACATGGAGCTGCCCTTCATGGGAACGGTCGCATCCGAGAGCTTCTTCAGTGGGACCTCCGCTGGCTTTGCCGGGGGCACAACGATGATCATCGATTTCGTGATTCCCGGACCCCAGCAGCGAATCATGGAAGCCTGGAAGGACTGGAATAGCTGGGCGGAAAAAGCCGCCGGTGACTATTCGTTTCACGTAGCCATCACCTGGTGGGATGAGACCGTACACGCGGACATGGCCACTTTGGTGAACGAATACGGCGTCAACAGCTTCAAGCACTTCATGGCCTACAAGGGCGCCATCATGTGCGATGACGAAATCCTGGTAAACAGCTTTACGCGAGCCAGAGAACTGGGCGCAATCTGTACGGTGCATGCGGAGAACGGTGAGCTGGTCTATCGCCTTCAACAGGAAATCTACGACAAAGGCATTCACGGACCAGAGGGGCACCCGTTGTCCCGGCCACCTGAGGTAGAAGGAGAAGCCGCCAACCGGGCTATCCGCATTGCCCAGGTGCTCAACGTGCCGCTCTACCTCGTCCACACCTCCTGCAAAGACTCGCTCGACTCCATCACGCGCGCCCGCCTGGAAGGCCAGCGAGTCTATGGAGAGGTCCTCGCCCAACACCTGGTGATTGACGACTCGGTCTACCGGAACAAGAGCTGGCGAGATGCCGCCCATTACGTGATGAGCCCACCGTTTCGACCCAAAGGACACCAAGACGCGCTGTGGCGAGGACTACAAGCCGGGATGTTGCAAACCACTGCAACAGACCACTGCTGCTTCTGCACACCCCAGAAAGAAGCCGGCAAAGACGACTTCCGGCTCATCCCCAACGGCACCGGCGGTATCGAGGATCGCATGAGCGTGCTCTGGCACCATGGCGTGCAAACCGGGAAGCTCACCCCCAACGAGTTTGTGGCCATCACCTCCACAAACTGCGCCAAGATCTTCAATATCCACCCCAGAAAAGGGAGCGTGGATGTGGGCGCCGATGCGGACCTGGTTGTCTGGGACCCAAAGGCCAGCCGCACCATTTCAGTAGATACGCACCACCAAAACATCGACTACAACATCTTTGAGGGCATGGAAGTCACGGGCGTGGCCGCCACAACCGTAAGCCAGGGCAAGGTGGTGTGGACCGATGGGGAGCTTCGGTCCGTAGAAGGCGCGGGACGCTACATCGAGCGGCCTCCGTTCGCCACGTTCTACGACGCCATGACTCGTGTACGAGAGGGCGCCGAGCCCACACCCGTCAAGCGGGACTAGTCCACCTCAGGAGGTCTCCACAGCGCGAACTGTGACCCCCGCTTCCTCAAACATCGCCATTCCCAAAGCGAAGTCGTCCTGCCAGCGTTCGGGTATCTCCACGCCGGCCGGGTATACGACCTCCCCGATTCCTGCCTGAATCAAAGAACGCGTACACCGAGTACACGGCGGCCAGGTCACATAGGCCCGTCCGCCCTTGAGAGAAAGCCCGATACGCGCAGCGTGCATGATTGCGTTTTCCTCTGCGTGACAGATGAGCGGATACTTCATCTGTCGATCGTTGAGTCGCTCGGGCAAGTCGGAAATACCTCGAGGCAAGCCATTGAAGCCGGTGCTTCGAATCTCTCGATCCTCCCCCACCACAACACAGCCCACCTTGGTAGAGGGGTCTTTACTCCAAGCTGCAATATGTGCAGCAAGCTCCAAGAAACGCTTGTCCCAATCGGCCACGGCTCCTCCCTGAAAACACCCTAACTGCGATTGTGTTCGAAGCCAGAACTCATCCATATCTCTCTGAAAAATCCAGGAACTCTGACGCCTCTGTTTCAAGAGCGATTCCGGGCCTATCACCCATCGCTGGGACTGAGCCGCCGAGACCTCGCTTCATAGAAGCGTCTACCATGCACTCATGGAGCGCATGTCCCAACGCTGGAAAAGAAGAGCCATCACGGTTTCGGCCACCGGCGTGGCTGCCCTGGTGTTCTATGGGCTGCTCCCAGCACTGCTCCTCTGCAGTCTGACCCTGGACACCATTGCACCAAAGCGCCTTGCCCGGACACGCGGCCTGCTCTTTGTCGGATGGTTGCTCACCCTGGAGTGCCTCGGCATTGCCGCAGCCACAGCCAATTGGCTCTACACCGGCGGTGGGTACGCCAGCGAAACCTTTCTTCGTCACAATATGCGACTGCAATACTGGTGGTGCAGCACCCTGACCGCAGGCCTGAAAAGGCTGTTTAGCGTAGCGTACGAATTCACGGGCTCCGAGCACCTTGAGGCGGGCCCGCTCTTTTTGTTCATTCGGCACGTCAGCACCGCAGACACGCTGCTTCCCATTACGGAGGTTGCACTTCCACACGCCTTTCGGACCCGCTACGTTCTCAAATCCGAGCTCCAGTGGGACCCCTGCCTGGACATCGTAGGCAATCGCCTTCAGAACGCTTTCATTCGACGCGGCCAGGGTGCCAGCGAAGTCGAATCAATACGAAAACTGGCACAGGAAATCGATCCCTCCACACTCATCGTGCTCTACCCCGAAGGCACCCGATTCAGTGAATCCCGCCGAGAAAGAAGACTCCAGCAGCTCCGAGACCGCTCCGACCCCAAGCTGGGCCTCGCCGAGCAGATGACGCACACCCTCCCCCCCCACGTGGGTGGGCCTCTCGCACTCTTGGAAGAACAACCCCATGTAGATGTTGTCTTCTTTGCACACGCCGGGCTCGAAGGGATTCGCACCGTAGCGGACCTATTCAACGGCACGCTCATCGGGCGCTCGGTAAAGGGTCACTTCTGGCGGGTCTCGGCCAAAGACATTCCAAAAGAGTCCACACAACAGCAACTGTGGCTCTTTGAGCAGTGGTTGCAAGTAGACGAATGGGTCGGAAAACACCCTCCTTCGGCGAAATAGCAAGGCGAATATCCAGCCCATTTCAATCGAGGCCAGCTCGTGCCAAACCGCCATAAAGCGGCTTTGTTCGGTGTTCCGCAGTGCACACAGAACCCAACCAGCATAAATTGAGGTCGGCTCATTGATTTTCAACCTGCAAGGTGCCCCTTC
>JAYZDK010000108.1:0-6181 GCA_036337845.1 Myxococcota bacterium
AGTTGTTGTCTACGCCATCACAGAGCTCGTCTGCGTCTGGGTTGATGGTGGCGTCTGCGTCGTCGCAGTCACCCGCATCGGCTTCTGAGCCGTCTCCGTCGGCGTCTGCGTCACAGACATCTCCGCTGCCGTCTCCGTCCAGGTCAGCCTGGTCTTCATTCTCAACGTCGATACAGTTGTCGGCGTCGTCGCTGATGCCGTCGCCATCGGTGTCGACCACTTCTGTACCGGTGTCGCCGGTGTCGTCCTTGGTCGGACAACCTGTGAGAAGGCCTGCAAAGGCCAAAAGAGGAATTGTGCGTCTAAGCATGTTGATTTGCTCCATTTCTCGGGAGAATTGTGGTTACGGGTATGCCGCCTTTGAGGCGGCATTGCGTCGAGTGGGGTGAAAAACAGCGCTTTGGCTGTATCCCGTGTCAGGAAATTGTCCAATGGGGGTAGGGGGGCGCAAGTCGATGAGTGGTTGCAGAGGCATGGGGTTCGCGGATACGGAAGACGGCGAGACTTGGGTGCCCTTGATTTTCGGGTTCTATTTTGAATCGAAAAGGCACGTCACTTGTCCCGGAGAAGCGAATGACCAATCTGCTGGAGCTTCTCGAAGCTGGGCAAGTCGATGAATTCAACGATACTCGCAGCCATCGATCGGCGCCCAACCTGTTTGCGGCCGATTTGGCGGGCAAGGACTTACGGGGTGTGGACTTCTCTGGGGTCAATCTGGAAAAGGCCGACCTCACCGGTGCGGACCTCCGGGGGTCTGTACTCGCCAGGGCGAACTTCTCAGGCGCTGACCTTACGGGAGTTCGGCTTGAAGAGGTGGTGGCGATCAAGTCCCGCTGGACAGAGGCCTGGCTTGAGGAAGCTCAGCTGGAGAAGGCCGATTTCACGGGAGCAGACCTGGTAGGCGCAGTTCTTAATGGAGCCAACGGTGCGGGCATGGTGCTTCGCGGTGCCCGGCTCAAGAACGCCGAGGTTACCGAGGCGGTGTTCACCGGTGCGGACCTCAGGGAGTCCAAGGCGACAGGTGCTGATTTTTCAGGCACCGATCTGAGTGATGCAGCATTTATGGATGCGCGCTTCAAAGGCGCTGACTTCACTCGTGCGACGCTTGCACGAGCGGATATGACTGGTGCCCAGGGTACTGGGGCCTCGCTGAATCACGCGGACATGCGCGGTGCTCGCCTGGCTCGGGCGGACATGACGGAAGCTGATTTCGGGGGCGCGAAGCTACAGGGAGCAGACCTGACCCGAGCGGATCTGGCTCAGGCTGCGTTTATTGGAGCGGACCTTGCGGGCACGAACTTGAGCGAAGCCCGCTTGGACGATGCGCAGATCTCCGAGGAACAGCTGGCGATTGCTGTGAGAGATGATGCCTCCAAAGGCGAGCGTGAGGCGCCGGATGAGATCTGTCTGGGAGACGTCCAGTCTGCGGTGAATGGGGACCAGGTAGCTATTCTGTGGGAAAACGATTCTCCGTCGGACAAGCTGGCCTTGTGTGTGTCTGTCTTCAACAGCCGAGTTGGAAACCAGAGAGATATTCGGGTGCTTCCGCTTCCAGCAGATCTGGTGCTGGCGCGGGCATTGGTGGCTACCCAAACGGGGTTCTTGGCCTTTGCTGCGGTAGAGCGGCCTTCGGGCGTCGTGCTGAGCTTCACAGAGATTGGCGTCGATGGTGAACTGGGATCTACGACGGTACATGATTTGGAGTACGAGTTGGCTGTGGCGCCTGTCCTGGTAGCGGACGGAGATGGAGTGCTCGTCTATGGCCTGGGACGACGAGGGCCAGGTTTGTTTGTCCACCGTTGGGAGGCCGGCTCGCTGGATCGTCTGCACGCAGAGGAGACTCCGACTGCTCGGGGCTTTGTGGGGACAACTCAGCCCGTGGTGGTCACCAAGGGTGGCTTGTTGATGAAGACCAGCGTGAAAGGCGTGGGGGACGCGGTGACTTGTCCGAGCGGGTATCCAGGCCGGACCGCAGGAGCGGTGCCTTTTGCTGATGGGCTGGGCCTTGTGTGGCTGCAGAGCGACAGTTCTGGCTTGAAGTGGTCGCTTCAGACGAACTCGGGTGTGCAGGCAGGATGTGTGGATGGGGACCGAGAAATCTCCGGACTCGATGCCATCGCGAACTCCGACGGTGTTCTGGTTGTCTACACGCGAGAGCAGGAAGGCGAGATGAGCCCCATGGGGGCGTGGGGTTGTCAGTTGCCAGGAGGCTCGCCTTTTCCGTTGATTGCCGATGCGTCTCTGGACGTGGATCACGTGCAACTTCTCGACAGCGGCAAGAATTGCCTCCTGTTGTGTCAGACGCTCGAAGAAGAGTTGCTTGTATTTTCCCTTGAAGGGGAAAGCGCCAGTCTCCGAGTTCGGTTCCCTTGAGCGCCGTTACGTTCGAAAACTACGAAATAGTCGGGAAGCTCGGAACGGGTGGGTTGGCCGATGTGTTCGAAGCCGAGATTGAGGGGTTCGATGACAATGTGGCCGTCAAGGTGCTTCGTGAGGCCGAGCGTGGGGGAGCCTTTGTACGCCGTTTCTTGAGAGAGGGTCGCCTGCTTCAGCGACTGCAACACCCGGCTCTGCCAAAGTGCTACCACGTCAGCGGTGAAGAGGGCCGCCCGCATATTCTCCTGGAGATTCTGCGGGGCCAGACACTGTCAGAAAAGGTCAAAGCAGACGGGCCGCTGCCCCACGACCTGGTCCATCAAATCGCGGCGGCGACGTTGGATGTGCTTGATTTTCTGCACTCCCATGGAGTGGTGCACCGGGATGTGAAGTCGGGCAATATCTTTATAGAGAATACGGGCCGGATTCTCCTGATGGACCTGGGGCTCGCGGGAGATCCGGTGGACCCATTGACCACTACGCTGGGCGATGTCATGGGGACCTTTGCCTATATGGCACCGGAGCAGATAGCCGGTGCCGAGATGGACCATCGAGCGGACTTGTACTCGTTGGGTGTGACCTTGTTTGAGGCCTTGGTGGGGAAGCGTCCCTTTGGTGCTCGAGGTGCTGCTGGAACCCTGCAAGCTCAGCGGAAGCAGGGTAGTGCGCTGGTGACAGATGCCATGCCGGAAGAGACTCCCGGTAATCTGGTGGAGCTGGTGACCCGCCTGTTGACTTGGGATCCCCGTGGGCGTCCCCCGACAGCCAAGGTCGCTCAAGCGATTCTCACGGGAAGGCAGGGGCTTACCCAAGATCTGGGCCAGCCACCGTTGGTGGGGCGGCACGCGGCTTTGGGGGCGGTAGAAGGGATACTCGACGGGGGCGGCTGTGTGCAGCTGGTGGGGGAGCCGGGTTCCGGTGCTGGGCGGCTGGCGCGGACGGTCTGGCAGCAAGCTCGCGGTCGCGGCATGGAAGTGCTTGGGGTGCGGTGTCGGGATGGTGCGCCGCCGATGGACCCAGTAGATCAGCTCCAGCACCACCTTCAGCTCGTGCTGACGCGAGAGATCAATGGTGAGGTGGAGTTGAAGCAGGCCCTCCATGACCTGGGTGAAGAGGGGCCGCTATTGCTGGTTTTGGAAGATGTTGAGCGTGCACATGCAGATGCAGTCTCCATGTTGGGGCGCCTGCTGGATGAGCCGTCGGTGAGTGTGGTCATCACGGGTACCCGAGGCGTGGCCGACCTGCCAGGACGAACCGTGCCCCTGCGCCCACTGGCGCTTGCTGAGATTCGCGCCATGTTGACCGGGATGCTGCGGGGTGGTGTGCCTCCGGTGGGGCTGGCCGAGGAATTGTTCCGATTGACGGGAGGACTGCCTGCAGCTGTCGCAGGAGGCGTTCGGGACCTACATCGAAGAAAGGTGCTTTGCTTTGATGGTCTGGATGAGCTCGGCGAGCTTTCCTGGCGGTTGGCCGGGTCTATTGAGTTCAGCTCGTCGAACCTGATGGAGGGACTGTTGGGGGAGACCGTGGAGTCGTTGTCAGGGGGAGCGAAAGGTCTCCTGGAGGTGCTGGCTGTGGCGGGGGAGGAGCTTCCTGTAGCGATTGCGGCTCGCGTGGCCGGGCTGGAGGAGTCTGGGCTGGAGCCCTTCGAACTGGTGGGTCGAAAGCTTGTGGACGAGCGCCGGGACGGAGCCGGGGATTGGCTGTCTTTGCGCCGACCCATCATCGGCACGTTGATTCTTTCGGGAATGGATGCGGAAAGGCGTCGGGAAGTTCACGCCAGCATCGCGAGTCACATGGAAGCGTCCGCAGAAGAGAGCTGGCGAGACTATCGACTGGCCTATCATCGGGCCTATGCGGGCTCGCCGGAAGAGGCGCCGCGTGCACTGGTTAGCCTGGGCGAGTGGTTGGTGGGTAAGGGGCGATTTGAGAGGTCTTTGCGGTTGTTGGAAGAACTCGGTCAGGATGCCCACCTGGACCCGTTGACGGCTACGCATGCTGCGCTGGCTCGCGGGACAGCACTGCTGGGATTGGCACGTCCCAAGGAGGCGGCGGATGCGCTTGTGGCCGCTCGTAGGCTCGCGGAAGAGCAAGGCCGTGGAGACCTTGTGGCGCGTTCGCTATTGCAGTTGGGGGAAGCCCGGCGACGATATGGCAGTTCCAAGCGGGCAGCGCAGGCTGCCGAAGAGGCCATGTCGCATCTCAGTGGGCCGCTGTACCAGGAACTCAGTGCTCAAGCGCAGTTGCTTCGGGGGACTGCTTTGACTGCCAGAGGTGAATACGACTCGGCTGGTGCGTGTCTGCAGGGTGCGCTGGTGCTGTCTGAGACTCAGCCTCGCGTGTACTGCAACGCCCTGGGCGCGTTGGGTCGGCTGGAGCTTGAGATGGGCCGTTTGGAGGGTTGTATTGGCTATTTGAACGACCAGATTGAGTCGCTCAAGCGCCAGGGTAATCCGGAGCTGCTGGTGGAGGCGCTCTACCACTTGTCTCTTGCTCGGCTGTCTCAGGGAACGATTGGGCTGGCCTGGAGTGCAGCCGAACAGGCGGATGCGGTGGTCCACAAGTCGAGCTTACCTCGGCTTGCAATGGTGCCGAATGTGGCTCGTGCGGCGGTTCTTCTGGGTTGCTCCGAGCTTGATGAGGTGGCCCGAAGGCTAGGCCAGGCAACCGAGCTCGATCATGCTCCGACCCGAGTGCGGCTGGACTGGTGGGCACTTCGGGCTCGACTGAGGGTGGCGCAGTCGGACAGGCCTGCAGCCTTGGCGGCTCATCACCGGGGGATGGAAGAGTGTGAGCGCGCGGGATGGATGGTGCGACGTGCGTTTCATGAAGCGATGGAGGCGGTGCTTACGGGTCGAGGTCAGGCCCTCCAACGGGCTTTAGCGGCGCTGCGGCAGCGTGGTGCCGAACACTACACCGCACGGATTCTGTTGATGGGTGTGGAGGTCGGGGGAGACACGGATGTGCTGTCTGCTGCGGTACGGTCAGCACGACGCAGTGGAGATCGGCTTTTACTCCTGGAGGTCTTGCGTGCCAGCGGAGGGGCGGTCGCCCGTGCGGAAGCGCTGGTATTGGCCGAAGAACTGATTGCAGAAGCTCCTGGAGACTTCAAGCAAATGTTGGAACGCAGTCCCATGGTGCGCTGGGCCAAGGGCTGAGAAGGTCGGCTGTGGCCCGTTCCTTGAGTTGAGATACGGGCGTTGGGGGAGGGGCTGGGTTAGAGGGGTGCCCCTCACAGGAGGCTGATTTGTCCAATATGCGCTACCTCGGTCTGGACCTTGCCTGGGCACCCCGCTCCGCTTCGGCTGGGGCCGTTATGGAGCCCACTGAAGACGGCATCCAGCTAGTCTCAACTTCTCATCTTCGTGCGCACGAGGATGTGCTCTCCTGGGTGGCCCGTAACCGAGGCCCCTTTGGCACAATCCTGGTGGTGAATGCTCCTCTCATTGTTGAGAACACCAATGGACGTCGCCCTGTCGACGAACAATTGGAGCACCACTTCTCGCGCTACCAGGTCAACGAGTACATGGTGAATACGGTCAACGCTTCTCATCCGCGTACGATCTCTCGTTCACTGGTGCGTATGGGATTTGATATCAATCCGCAGTCTGAGTCGGATCGTGTGGTGGAGACTTGTGCGCAGGCTGCTCAGATTCTGTTGTTTGGGCTGGATCGGGTTCTGCGCATCAAGTCAGGCCCAATTGGCGGCCGCAAGGACGCGGCCAACCGCTACCGAGAGCTTGTGTACGGGAAGTTGCCGTTTCTGGACCCATCACTGGAAGATTCCGATGCCTTGGAAGACCTG
>JAYZDK010000109.1:0-4714 GCA_036337845.1 Myxococcota bacterium
AGCGCGATGCTGCCGACGATGTTGCGAAAAGAGGTAGGCCGAGAAGCATGAAGGATGTCGTCGTGAAACGTGCGTTGAACATCCCGAATCATGTCGGTGCATTCGGGGTACCGATCCTGTGTGTCGGGAGCAATGGCCAACTCGACGATTTGGTCGACGTGCTCGGGCAGGTCATCACGGAGCTTACTGGGAAAGACGAGGGGACTGGATGGGTGTGAACCAATCAGCATCTCGTAGAACATGACACCGACTGAATAGACATCGGTTTGGGCGGTCCCACCGCCAGCGATGGTGCCTAGCTCGGGCGCCTGGTAGACGTAGCTGGGTCGTTCGTCGAACTTTTCCTTGGTCTTCAGGGCGCCCACTGTCGTGGCCAACCCGACATCTGTGACCTTTACTTGTTGGACGACCTTGGCTCCACCCGGCCCGGAGTGCTCGGTGGATACCAGGATGTTCTCCGGCTTGAGATCGAAGTGGTGGAGTCCGCTCTGATGAGCACCTTGGAGTGCCTCAAGGGCTTTGATCGTGATTTGGCAGGCTTCTTGGAGCGAAAACGAGGTGGCTCCAGAGTTGTGTTCTTCCAGAATCTTTCGCAGGTCCTTGCTCTTGAAGTATTCCTGCGTGAAGTACCACTCCCCATTGTGTTCTGAGATTTCCCCATAGCGAACCAGGTTGGGGTGCCGCACGGCTTTGGCACGCCGGAAGGCTTCCTCAAAAACTGCTCGGTTGCCTTCATTCTCATTGAGTTCAGGCCAGAGGAACTTGATGACGAGGTTTTTTCCAGAAGCGATGTGGCGCGCCCGATAGGTCGCACCAAAAAGGCCATCACCGAGGTGGGCCTCAATCTCATACTTTCTGGAAATCACGTCGCCGCGTGAGTAGCTAGCTGTTCCGGGCTTCTGCACGTTGATCTTACCTGCTTAAAATACGAGTACTGCCACGCTGTAAACGTGAACGCAGGAAACGGTATCACAAGCCTCGTTCTGGGGCCAATCAGTAGTGAAAGCCAGGGTCCGCTCCTGTTACATTGGAGGCATGGCAGAACTCTATTTTCGACAGCTTCTTTCGGGGCGTGATTTCGCCCACAATCACCCGGTGGCGGGCCAGATGGCAAACTTTGCCTATTTGGTGGGCGATCGAGACAGCGGGGAGTGTCTGGTGGTGGACCCCGCATGGGGGGTCGGGGACCTTGTGAACTATGCAGCAGCCGACGACATGAAAATTGTGGGTGCCCTTGTGACTCACTACCACCCGGATCATGTGGGGGGGAGCATGTACGGCCTGGAGGTTGAGGGCCTCTCTACACTGATGTCGCTTTCACCCTGCAAGGCTCATGTACATCGCTTGGAAGCGGATGGGGTATGCCAGGTCACGGGACTGGAGAAGGCCGACCTTGTGGAGCATGATTCAGGCGATCGGGTGAGGGTGGGCGACATCGAGGTGGAGTTGTTGCATACGCCCGGACATACACCCGGTTCGTTGTGCTTCCGGCTCAAGGATTCGATCCTGGCGGGTGACACGTTGTTTCTACAGGGCTGCGGTCGTGTGGATTTGCCTGGTGGGGATTCGGAAGAGATGTACAGAACTCTGACTCAGCGGTTGGACAAGTTGCCGGGCGAGACGGTGCTTTTTCCGGGGCATGCCTACGGGGGCGAGAGCGCACCAATGGAAGAGGTAAGGCGCACGAACCCGTACCTTCAGGTTCGGGATTTGATGACCTGGCGCAACCGCATGGGTTGAATCAATAGGCCCTTGAGAAGAGCGCCATGTGGGTGGCTGGTTTGCCGGAGTAAAAGCAGTTCTGGCCGGCAGCTTCATCTTGGCGGCCGATAGGAAAGCAGCGGATGGTCGCCTTGGTCTCTGACTTGATTTGGTTTTCCGCCTCTGCGTCGTCACACCATGGAACCAGGTACCACCCACCTTGGTCGGACAAAGCGTCCTTGAAGGCTCCGTAGTCGCTGAGCTCAAACATGCGCTCGTTGCGGAAGGTTCGCGCACGCTCGAGTAGCTCGTTCTGTATGGCGTCGAGTTCGGTGAGAACGCGTGCCCCGATGCCCTCGGCTTCAATTCCGAACTTTGGACCACCGATGCGTCGTGCAGCAAAAGCGGCACCTTTCGCAACGTCGCGTGGACCGAC
Source organism: Myxococcota bacterium (assembly GCA_036337845.1). Lineage (GTDB taxonomy): Bacteria > Myxococcota_A > UBA796 > UBA796 > CAJQPC01 > JAYZDK01. Next base: position 2,138 of record JAYZDK010000109.1, read on the forward strand.
TTCAAGCCTGAGGGGTACGCCCTTGCGCTCCCAGTCATAGTATTTGGCACCCGGCTTCATTCGCTCTCGGGTGTCCAGTGCGACTCGAATGCCGACTGATCGGAGTTCGGCTGCTATCTGTTCGGCGAATGGCAGCACCGTCTCCTTCTCGCCATCCTTGCGCCACAATGGGACAACCGCGACCTGTACGGGGGCCACCCGCGGTGGCAGGACTAGGCCGGTATCATCCGAATGCGTCATGATCACAGCACCGACAAGGCGTGTGGACACGCCCCAAGAGGTCGCCCAGACGTGTTCGAGGTCCCCATCGGGGGTCTGATAGGTCACGTCGAATGCCTTGGCGAAGTTCTGGCCGAGAAAATGGCTGGTACCCGCTTGTAGCGCCCATCCGTTCTGCATCATGGCTTCGATGGTGTAGGTTTCAACGGCACCGGCGAAACGCTCGCTGGCGGACTTGGAACCAGTGACCACCGGAATGGCGAGGGTTTCCTCGGCAAAGGCTCGATAGACCTCCAGCATGCGCAGGGCTTCTTCATTGGCTTCGGGCTCAGTGGCGTGGGCTGTGTGGCCTTCCTGCCAGAGAAACTCTGCCGTGCGAAGAAACGGTCGGGTCTTCATCTCCCAACGCACCACGTTGGCCCACTGGTTGATCAAGATGGGCAGATCTCGGTGGGATTGAATCCATTGTCCGTACATATGCCAGATGATGGTTTCGGATGTGGGGCGAACAATCAGGGGTTCTTCCAGTTTGGCGGCGGGGTCGGGCTCGACACCCTTTTTGCCGTTTTCATCCACCACTCCGCGGAGGCGGTGGTGGGTGACCACGGCACACTCTTTGGCAAATCCCTCTACGTGCTCGGCTTCTTTGGAAAGGAAGGAGAGGGGGATGAATAGTGGGAAGTAGGCGTTGACGTGGCCTGTCTCCTTGAAGCGTCGGTCCAAGTCGTCTTTGATGGCCTCCCAAATCGAGAACCCGTGGGGGCGCAGCACCATGGAGCCTTTCACCGGAGAGTAGTCCGCGAGCTGGGCTTCGCGAATGACGTCGAGGTACCACTGGCTGTAGTCATCTACACGTGGCGTAATGGGTGCGTTGTTGGCCATTTCAGGCTCCCTTGTCGGTTGCTTTTGGAGCCGCGTACTAACTCGCGCGGAGCTTGTGGTGTACCTGGATTGCGTGGATGGCTTTGCGGAGATAGAAAACGCACCAACCGCCGGGGGTGCCAATTGGCCGACACCAGCATCGATCGTCTCGCAGTAAACACCATCAAAGGCCTGGCCATGGATGCCATCCAGGCGGCCAACTCGGGCCATCCTGGAATGCCCATGGGCATGGCAGACTCAGCCTACGTGCTTTGGACGCAGTTCCTCAAGCATGACCCGTCTGATCCCTTGTGGCCTGACCGGGACCGATTTGTTCTGTCTGCTGGGCACGGCTCGATGCTGCTCTACAGCTTGCTTCACCTTACGGGTTACGACCTAAGTCTTGAAGATATCAAGCAATTTCGGCAGTGGGGTTCTCGGACGCCTGGCCATCCGGAATATGGCCATACGGCTGGTGTGGAAACCACGACCGGTCCGTTGGGGCAGGGGTTTGCCAATGGTGTAGGCATGGCTCTCGCCGAACGCTATCTGCGGGATCACTTTGGTTCGGACCTCTGCGACCACTATGTGTACGCCATTGTTTCGGATGGCGATCTGATGGAGGGCATCTCCTCAGAGGCGGCCAGTCTGGCGGGACACCTGAACCTCTCCCGGCTGATCTACCTCTACGATGACAACAGCATCAGCATCGATGGTTCGACGGACCTGTCGTTCACGGAAGACCGCAATGGCCGCTTCGAGGCACTTGGGTGGCATGTTCAGACGGTGGATGGACATGACCATGCCCAGGTGGCTGCAGCGATTGCCGCAGCCCGAGCTGAGCAGAGCCGGCCATCTCTGATTTCTTGCCGTACCTATATTGGACATAGCTCCCCAAACCTTCAGGGTTCGGAGAAGTCTCATGGAGCCCCGCTGGGTCACGATGAGATTCGTCTGACCAAAGAGGGGCTGGGCATGGACCCAGAGCAGCAGTTTGCAGTACCAGGAGAGGTATTGGAATCCATGCGAACCAATGTGGAAGCCCATGCGGGTGAGCGGCGTGCGTGGGAGGCGCGACTGTCGGAATCTGATCGTCGCGAGGAATGGGCGACGTGGTCCAACGCTCCGGACTTGTCCGGTGTGGAATGGCCGGGGTTTCCAGCGGATGAGAAGGGTGTTGCTACGCGCAAGTCGTCGGGCAAGGTTCTCAACGCGTTGGCGGCCAACGTGCCGCACCTGCTCGGTGGTTCGGCGGATCTCGCAGGCTCGAATGGATCGCTACTCGGTGGAGAGGCGGTCATCACTGGAGAGGACTTCAGCGGCCGCAACCTGTACTTCGGGGTTCGTGAGCATGCGATGGCATCCATTTGCAACGGGATGGCGTTGCATGGTGGCACCGTGCCGTATTGCGCGACCTTTCTGGTGTTTCATGACTACATGAGGCCTGCGGTTCGTCTGGCGGCCTTGATGGGCCAGCAAGTCATCTATGTGTACACC
>JAYZDK010000110.1:0-15013 GCA_036337845.1 Myxococcota bacterium
AACCGCAGTACCCCCCAGCCCCACAGAAAGCGCTTGAAACCGACGTGCTGAAAACCACAACTGGTCGTGTGACTCGACATGATTCACTTGGTAGCTCTGCCGGTCCAACACAACGGCTGTGGCCCAGGTGAGGACAGCGCCACCCGCAGCACCAATGCCCATCCCCAACAGCACCTGGTTGCTGCGGTTCCCCGTGTTTGGCCTCAGATCGAAGGTGGCTGTTTCTCCGTCTCGGACATCCAGAAGTCGAACCCATTGCAACCGCCCATCCTCAACAACCTGGACCAGGTGCACGCCCGGCCGAAGCGCCACCGTCGAGTCTGAGCGGAGCACTCCATCCACCCACAGCACCTGCCCCCGATGCGCCAACTGAACCTGCGCCTGGGCCTCTCCTGAATCCTGCTTAAGCTCATGCTCCCAGATGGCGCGTATGTCTCGTCCCAGCCGGTTCTCGAAGAACTCCGCGTTCACGGCCGCCGCCTGTCTCAAATCAGCGGCGACAGCGCTCGACTCCCCATCAAAATAGGCCATGGCAGCACGGACCTGCCACAGGGTAGCCAGAGACTTGGGCTCCACCAGGTGATCCAGACATTCCAGGTTTGCCAGTGCGACTTCAACGTCCAAGCGAGCCTGTGCATACTCATCGTCAATCACTGCCTCGACCCCAGCGCCCGCCACCCTTGCCACATCCGGCGACGGACACTCCGCAAGCGCGGGCGACGCCATCAGAAGCCCAACGAACATCAACGAACCTCGCATCGCCCCGTTTCCTTGATGAACTTGATTCGGGTACTTTCCGACGTCAGCGTCGCCACGCAGTCCACCTCCCATTGAGGGCCCCGGAACTCAAAACGATGCTCCCCAACCGTCATCTCAACCCGGTCCCCGACCTCGACCAAGCGCGCCCCGAGCTTCAGCCCACCCTCTCTGGGGTCCGCCAGAATCTTCAGAGACACCCACTCCATGACCGGAATGGACCCCTGCGCCAGATCGCCCTCAGGCAGCTCTGTTACCCGTGGCAAGTCCACCTGGGCTGCTTCCGGTGGCGCCTCTGTAGCCGACAAGACCGGCTCCTCCGATACGGCCTCAACTACAGGAGTTGTCTCCAAGGGTTCTATTTCAGTTGAACCTTCTCCAGAAGCCATACGCCCAGCGATGTCCGCAGAACGAAACTGCAGGCCGTAGAACACAAGGCCCAGGCCAATCAAGATTCCCAAACCCTGAAACAGCCCCCCCGTCCAACCTCGCGTGTGCACCCGCGTCGGTGACGACCTCTGCTGAGGTTCCACGTCGCGCTCGATCTGCAGGCCGGAAACCTCTCGCATAACGGCGAGCAGGTTCTCATCCTCAGCAAGCCTATCCCTCCGTTTCTCCAGCACAGAGGGCATCACCTCCCCAGCATATCGGCGCAGCTCCGGACCCGGCAGCGCATCCGTCCAACTGCCAAATAGCCGCTCCGCCTCTGACGCAGACAAACGATCCTCGGGCGCATAGGCCAGCAAATGCCCCAAGGCTGGCGAAACCCCCGTCACGCCCCAGTCTTCTTCCAGCAAGCGAACGTCCTCTATCCGCTCGGAAAGCTCACGCTTGAACTCCTCCCGTCTCACAGGAAGTGCCTCGAAGCGCATCCCCGTCACAAGCTCCAGGAAGGTGGCACCCAACGCATAAACGTCCGAACGCGAGCCGGCTTCGCCATCGAGAATGCGCTCCGGAGCCATGTATCTGCGCGTCCCATACTCCCAGGCCGCCGTCACCGCCTCTCGACCAATCTCCCCACGAGCCACACCAAAGTCCATCACTTTGACCAGCCCGGTCTTGGAAACCAGAATGTTCGTGGGCTTGATGTCTCGATGAACAATGTGCAACGGCTCCCCGGTCTCAGGGGAAACTCCCGCCCAGGCCGAATGCAGCGCACTGGCGGCACACTCACAGATCTGAGCTGCAACGCGAGGTGGAAGCCCTCCACCTCGCGCACGCCGGCTTTCAAAGAGCATGGCCGCGCAGTCTACTCCCTCTACGTACTCCATGAGCACAGCCACACGCCCACCAATCTCCGTCAGCCCAAAAACCTTCACCACATTGTCGTGATTGACCTGAGACAACAAGCGAGCCTCGTCCCTCGCCCGGGCTGCAATTTCCGGAATGTGCCCACGCTCATCGTGCAGTGTCTTGACCGCCAGCCTCTGGATGAGACCCTCCTCACTCACCACATCCGCCAGGAATACCGATCCAAACCCCCCTGTTCCCAGCGGACGGACGAATCGAATCTCTCGTTTGGAACCAGCGAACAAACACACCTCGACCTGACGTCTTGGGTGAGGGTACATCAACCCAAGGGAAAGCCTTGCAACCTACGACCTTGACCGGCACAATACAAAGAGGAGTCCTCCATGATTCTCCGCGCTGCCCGCTGGGCCACCAAGCCACTCCACGCCCGATACACCCCGTCTCATTTCAGTTCGATCCCCTACGACATGTTCGATCGAGCACGAACTGAAAAAGAGGTGTCTGCCGCCCGCAAGATGGAAGGCCTGTACCACAAGGGACAAACCAAAGCATGGGATGGAAAGGCCGTCCTTGAAGGCCTGATCGAGGAGCACGGAGGCATCCACCTGGCACCCGAACAACTCGAACCGTTGAAACGAATCTTCGCTGTCATCTTCTGGGGAGAGCTCGCCGCCTGGAAGGTCGCGTCCGAACTCGCGCTGGAGTTGGAGCCCCTGGAAGCCAAAATGGCCGCGGTCTCACAGGCACACGACGAAGCGCGACATTTCTACGTGCTAAACGACTACCTGTCTCTGCTGAACTATGAACCGGCGCAGCTACCCGGCTCGGCTCATCAGATCATCGATCAAATCCTAGGCGCCAACAACCTGGCCAAGAAGATCATGGGCATGCAGTTGATGGTGGAACCCATCGCCCTGACGTTGTTCCAGTTGGTGCGGCAACGAGAACTGGAGCCGGTTTTGTGCGGTCTTCTGGAATACTACGAACGGGACGAGGCCCGCCACGTGGCGTTGGGGGTGAACTTTCTCCCCCAACTCCTTCGACGAATGAGCCCTCTGGAGCTCGCTGATTTCTACAGCTGGCAACTCAGGATGTTCATGATCCAGCTCCGGGGCGTAAAAGAGATGGAAGAGGACTTCAGGGCCTTGGGATTTACCCCCGAAGAAGCCATTCGTATGGGCGAGGTGAAGCAACTTCAAGCCGCTCGTCTCGTGTCCGCACAGCTCCCCCCCGGCTTCCCCGTAGAAGAGCTCGTGACCCGCTTTATCGAGTTCCGAATCGCGCTGGACTTCTCGGATATCGAGGAAGGCCGAAGAGCCCGATGGCAGCAGGCAATCCGAGCCCTGATGCTGAACAACGCTCGAACCCGCGACATCCAGAACCAACTCGACTCGCTCTCGACTACCCAAGCCGCCTGAGTCTCATTCAGTAGGAATGTCCCAGCCGAAGCATCACCATCACAGGTGGTATCTCATCCGGCTCCAGAAAAATCGGGTCCTGTAGTAGGAGCCGCCCGAGGGCGACGCCGCCCATCACAGGCCGCATTCCCATCACATCCGCAATCACATTGACTCCCAGCGTGGCCCCAACTCCCAACCGCTGCTGCATGGGGTCCGAGCCCCCCTCTTGGCCCAACCAGCCCGCTTCCACTCCCCCAATGAGTTGGACCTGAGACAGCCAATAGAAGGGCAGGCGGACCGAGAGTCCATCGAGCAGCACCACACGATACTCGCTTCCCACCGTGGTCGAAATGTTTCCCAGCGCTGCATTAGACGGAACGGAGCTAAGCCCCCCCGACCCGCCGATAGGCAATAGCTTGTGGGGTACGTTTCCGGCGGCCACGCCCAGGGCGATCCGTCCGGCGACTGCATGCCCAGGCCGAAACATTCGAACCCCCGAGAGCCCTGTCTGAACCCGAGCCCAGTTCGCATCTGAAGCCGGTACGGCGCCACCGCGTGCACGCACCCAAAGGCGGTGGCCTCGCTCGGGAAAGTAGGGTGAAACCCGAGTGTCCCAGGAATAGCCCAAGCCCACGTCCGTGTGGTAGCGCCCTGTGTTGGTGGGGCGAAACTCCGGCTCGAGAATCCCCGCAGCCACAGACCCCCACACCAGATGCTGCCGCCGCATGCGGTCTCGATAAGGACCCAGATACCGCCCCACAAGCCCCTCAAACGATGCCGTGGACTCCGCGTTGTGTGTGAGCACAACCTGGGCGAGACGGTGGGTATTGTAGGGGCGACGGATCGTCATCCACGCGGTGCCTTCAAACCGTCTTTCCGTCAGGTGAATCGCAGACAGATAGCCCGCTGGAACGACCCAGACGCCCCTCGGCCATCGATCATTGGAGCGGTCTGGCTGAAGAATCAGTCGCTCAGGGTCCACCACAACCTTGCGGACCCTCTCGTCATATTCCATGGTCCACTCATCCGACCCCTCTCCGGTCAGCCAGACTTCCCGTGCATCATCCACTTCTACGACCACCGGTACCGGCGCTGCAGGTCCCTCCACCCGCCGTTCCAAGGCCAATCTCGGTCGTCCACCACCGCGCATTTCCAGGGCGAGGTCCTGCTCAGGCATTGGAGCAGCCCAGGCCAATGCCAGCCCACTATCGAGCCCCTGCGCCTCCATAGATTCAGCCAGCCCCAATCCTCGCTTCAGCCCCTCAGCCACCCCCAGAGCAGCCCCTTCACCCCCCAGGGCATCCAACCACCGAGCCACAACCCTTCCTGGAACACGCTCTCGGAGTATCTCTTCGAGGTCATCGGCCAGTGGATCGGAGGAGTGAACCTCTCCAAACACATCCGACAGAAACGGGGTCCTCCCGTCATAAAACAGGGTGTGAGCCTGTGGCAACCTCACTCCCGCGAGCCCCTTGAGCGAGTCCTGCTCCCGCAGTAATCCAGCTGCCTCACGCCCCAAAGGTACCGCCGCAATGGAGCGATGCCAGGAATCCTCCAAAGGCAAGCTCGCTTCAAGAACAGACCGGGCAATCGCCTCTCGGTGCAGATAGACCAGCGGCTGGCTCAATCGAAACGCATGGTCGGACAGAAACACAACCCCCGGCCCCGCTCGCACAAGTCGGCGCAGCATGGGAGCCTCCACAAAAACCACCCGAGCGCTCTGTTCCAGGGTCCATACCTGCTCGGCGATCCGTTCCAGTTCCGCCTCACGCTCCGGCCTTGAGCGTCCATCCTCCACCAAAACGAGCTCCAAGCCCTCCTGGTGGACTACCCGTGTCCTGCCCTCCAACAACACAGCCAGCCCCACTCGACGAGAGCGGCCTTGCCATTCAATCGAATCCTGCCCCACCACATCATTGAGAACGCCTGTCATCGTCGGAGGCACCTGCACCTCGACCCCCCAATCGACAACAGGCATCTGTGATGACTTCAACACCGGCTGGGGATACCAGCCCCCATTGGCCCAGATGCCCCTGTCTTCTTGGAACCCAAGCGCTCCAAACCTCTGTGGGAGCTGCGTCTCGAAACTCCAAGCAAGAGCCTCTCCCTCTACGGGCACCCAATCCATCCACCCGGCATCTACCTCTCCCGGAAACGTTCGAGGCCGCACCAGGTCTGAGGTCGGCATGGGCAGCTCGGAGAGGGCATTACGAAGCTCAATCGGCTCACTGGAGCGGAGTACACCCGTAATCCGGCCAGACGTGGGATCTACCGAAGCCTGAATCTCTACTTCAAGCGACCATGCAAGTGCGCCGCAAAGAACAGCAAAGAGCCCGTACACCTCAGAGCGCCGTGCCGATCAGTAACTGAACCCAAGCCCTGCATTCAGAGTCGTCAGCACCTCGCTGGCCAAGGTGCCCGACAGGACAAACTGGAAGCTGGAGCTCACTAGCCTGAACCCCAGGTGAGCCTGAAAGGGGCTGAAGGATTCATCGTAGAACTCAGACTTCTTGAAGCCTGAAACCTCACCGATGCCCAGCGCCCACTGCTCGTCTTCCGTCAATCTTGGACGCGCATGAATCCGAACCGTACCAATGCCCGCATACGGAGTGAACGTGGCGTGATTCACACCAATGACCCGGCCAAACGGGATTGTGTACCCAGTGGTCGCTGAAAAGTCCATCGCTCCAGCTTCCAGCTGATCGTTACCGATATAGCCGGAGTATCCCCACTGCAGCGCCAGATCAGGGGCCTTTGAATACCCCTCCAAAGGTGACCAGCGCCCATAGGCCCCGAACACGCTCTGTCGACTCGATGAGATCATTCCCCACGACCCGCCGATATCGAGTGAGGCTGGAAGACCTTTGCGAATGGAAACCCGCGGCACCCACAGCGCGGGCGAGGCCTGACCATCACTCTGCACCCGCTCCCAAGCCGAAGGAGAAGCCCCTCCCACTCCCGAGATGAACCCAACCGTCGAGGACACCAACACCTCAAACCCGTAGGCCCCGAGTGTATCTCCTGGAGCCATCGGCTTGTTGGCGATTACCGCGCCGAGCTCACGAACCACGGTTTGGTATGCGTTGGTGCGAATGGACTCGGTGTCCACCGAAACACCATTCCAGGTAGCCAGTGCTCCCAGATCGACATCCGATGGCGTAGCCGCCATAGCCGGCCCCCCAAGGAGCCACAGTGCAGCAATCAGGACTCTTGGCATCCAGCACTCCCGAATCGTTGCAGAATGCTACCTCGCACCGGCGTCCACGTCGAGCCCCGCTTTATTCTCACCCGAGGATGCCTGTGCCTTTCCAACTGCATCCGCGGAAAACCCACCCTCGTCAGACTCGTCAATCCAGGAGTAGTCCACCTGCTCCCCATCCACCAGCGCGAAGGATGGGCGCCAATGGGGCTTTCTTGTCCACAAGAACGCGCCGCCCCACAGCGTGGCAGCTTCCGCAGCAATGAAGCCCAGCGCTCCCGACAGCACCGCTGGAGCCACACCACCGAGCTGCTTGGAGAGCAGAAGCGCTTGGAATGCCTCTCGAGCTCCCTCACCCGCAATCGTGGGAGACAGCAGTGTGGCCAGGATCTGAATGGTGGACCCAAACACAATGGGCCAGAACTCTGCACCCACCACTCCGATCGCAAGCGCCGTGAAAAAGTAGACCAGCGCTGTCGTGAAGTGGGTGACGAACTTGCAACTAAGCGCCAGCAGCAGCAAGCTGACCTGCCCGCGATACGCCCCCACAGCCTCCACAAAACGCTCGAACAAGCCGCGCACCTTGCCCGGTATAAAGCGTCCCAGAATCCCAAGTCCCCAGGTCAGAATCACCGGCCAAACAAGGCCCAGGATCACCACAAACGAGATTCCGCCGGCCACAATAAAGATCGCAGCCGCCAGTGTAGGGGCCACCTCTGGCTTACCCAGTCCTTCGGAAACATCGACAATCACCTGGTAGCCGAAGGGAAGCGTCAGCAGCATTCCCAAAAAGAGCCCGGTCACCCCAATGAACTTCTCCAATCCCTTGGCAGTGATCACCCGAGGCCAGCGGTTGGAATAGCGACCGGCCTCATACAAGGTGTAGCCGTCCAATCCGATGGTGCTCGGCAGAAAGGTTCCAATGAACCGCCCGATAAGAAACCCGGTAAAGGTCATTGACCAAAACGGGAATCGGAGCCCTTGGCCGCGCAACAACAGGTGCCAGGCAAAAGCCGAGCTGATGACCCCACTGAACTTCACCGCCATTGCCAAGAGCGCAAAGAGCAGAAAAGTGGTGGGCTCCACCTGCCCGATGTACTCCGCAATCGCCGAATAAATGGGCAGCTTGACTCCGCTGCCCCCAATGGCCGCCCCGGTTTCCGGGTCTACCACCGGCACCTCGATGGGATGCCTAAGCAGCGCCATTACCCCCGCAATCGTAAACAGCCCTTTTCCCCAGGCATCCACCCGCGATGTGGCCGGCTTGTCGAGCATCTTCCGCCCGACAAACAAGATCATCACAGAAGCCAGCAGCAGACCCACTGCGATCAACCCCAACTGCCCAAGCCAGGCATAGGCGCACACCCCCATAAAGAAGGAGAATGCTAGGGCAACAAGGTCTTCTCCCAATGCCTGGCGTTTGGCGATATCCATCAGTGTCCTCTTGGATGGCGCGTCCTTCTAACCCCTCATCCGCCGACGCGCGTCATCACTCCTTCAAAGGGACGTCCTCCTTCCACCTCACAGCCATGTCCTTCGCGTTTTCCAGCCACCATCGCGCGAATGCGATCGATGAGTTGTGCATCGCTCTCGCCCGCTCGCATCGGCTCCCGGAGCGAAGGGGTTCCATCGTCGGAGAGACACGTACGCAAGTGTCCATCCGCAGACAAGCGCAGTCGATTGCAGCTCCCACAAAATCGCTCTGAGAGCGGAGAAATAAATCCAACGATCAAGCCCGTCTCCGCCACTCTCCAGTGCTGTGCCGGCCCACCACCAAAAACCTGCTCTACAGGTACTAAAGACCATGACTCCGACAACCGCTCCCGCAACCGAGCACCAGGAACACACCGGTGCCAGCGTGTCTCAAACGGCATGTACTCGATAAACCGCAACTGAATCTGATCGGGATTCTGAGAAGCCCAATGAACCAAGGGTTCGAGATCATCCTCATTCTCACCCTGCAACACCACCGCATTGATCTTCACAGGGCTGAGTCCAGCCGCCAGCGCCGCCTGAATACCGCGAAGCACTCGGTCGAGGTCCCCTCCCCGAGTCAACCGAGAAAACCGCTCTGAATCCAAAGAGTCCAACGAAACGTTCAGCCGGTTCAGCCCCGCTGCAGCCAGTGCCTCTACCATGCCGTCAAGCTGCTGAGCGTTGGTGGTCATAGAGAGGTCATCCAACCCATCACAAGCCGCCAGTCCTTCTACGAGCCTGGGAAGGTCGCGTCGTATGGTGGGCTCTCCCCCCGTGATGCGAACCCGGGAGATTCCGGTCTTCACAAACAGGCCTACCAGGCGAACAATCTCCTCGTAGGAAAGCAACTCCTTGCGGTCGAGCCACTCCAGCCCTTCCTCGGGCATACAGTAGGTACATCGAAAGTTACAGCGGTCCGTGACAGAGACTCGCAGATAGGTGTGCTTCCTACCAAAGGAATCCTGGAGACTGCCTTTGCCGGGATTCATGCGTCCAGCTTCTCCATTACACGGTCAGAGATTCCCCGGAAACAAGCGCTCTGCTTTCCTTCTGTCAGTACCGCGGGGGCTCCTTCGTCTCCTCCAATCCGAATGTCCTCGTCCAATGGAACCTGCCCAAGAAGCTCCAATTCTGACTGCTCGGTCAACGCTACGGCTCCCCCTTTCCCAAACGGATAGGCCCGGGAACCATCCGGCAGCTCAAACCAGGACATGTTCTCAACCACTCCCAAAACCGGTACATCGAGCTTCCGGAACATTTCCAGCCCCCGCCTGGCATCCAAAAGGGCCACTTCCTGAGGTGTAGAGACAATGACAGCCCCAGAAATGGGAACCGCCTGGATCATGGTGAGCTGTGCGTCCCCAGTACCCGGAGGCAGGTCTACCACCAGGACATCCAACTCTCCCCAATCCACCTCCTGGAGAAACTGCCGCACCACGCCCATGACCATGGGTCCACGCCAGATAATCGGCTCCGTCGACTCGACCATGAACCCTATCGACATGCAGCGAACCCCATAGGAGTTCAGGGGAATGATTCGCTTGTCCTCACTTGCCAGGGGCTTTCCAGACACGCGCATCATGAGGGGCAGTGAAGGCCCGTAGATATCCGCATCCATCAACCCCACTTTATGACCGGCCTGAGCCAGTCCACACGCGAGGTTCACCGCCACCGTGGACTTGCCCACACCTCCTTTCCCAGAGGCGACAGCCACAATATGGCGCACCCCATCGAGCGGCTTCAGCTGAATCGGCCCGCCGTGGGGGCCCATTCCGGCACCGCCACTCATTCCTCGCACGCCTGGTTTAGACGAAGGAGGTGAGTCGGGCTTGCCGATCCGCACATTGCAGACCACCTCCCCATCCCATCCCAACGACTCAATCCCCAAGCGAAGGGACTCCTGTATTTTTTGGCGGTCCGCGACCGAGTGCTTGGCCCCAAAGACCAGTGTGAACTTCAGGATTTCTCCCTCGATACGGGAGTCCGTAATCATACCCGCCAACCACAAAGAGCGTCCCGTGAGGGGATCGCGCACTCTTGTCGCTACAGGCTCCAAAATCGCATTGGCCTCAGACATGACACCCCGAAAATAGAAGAACCTCCTCTTTATCCGGCCAATCTCCCACGGTCTTGCACCAATCCCATCTCAAACTTGCCGGCACGGGCATGCCCCCCCAAGCCAGCAAGCCTAAATAGGAGGCACCGACTTCAAGTCTTCGACACGGTTGATGTTGGCGAGTTGCGCCGGTTCCAGCACAACCTGGGTCACCCCACTGAAGAGCTCGCGCACTGCACCGCCTTGCCGAAGCGCCTCCTCCACACGAGCCCTCCACTCCCACGGGACCTGACAGAGAAGCGGATGAATCCGTTTGCCATCGGAGGCCACCGCCGGAGCTCTCGCAGCCAGCAAGGCTCGAACCCCATCTGAGCGCAACCAAGGCATGTCACAAGGCGCAAAAAACCCACACTCTCCAGGCTCAAGACTCTGCAACGCCGCGTGGACCCCCTGCAAGGGATGATGCCCTGGGCTCGGAGGTTCATGAAGTAGAGACGGGCCAAGCTCCGCGAGGTCCCTATTCCGGACCACAAGTTGTACGTCAAGGCCCGCCCCCTCGAGCGCCCGAACGACCCGCAGCGCCATCGCCACGCCATCCACCGGATGCAACGCCTTCTCCGAACCAAACCGAGTCGAGGCCCCACCCGCCAGAACAAAGCCTTTCACGACCAAGGATAGTCCCCAGTTGCACGATTCTGCCAGCCACAGCGAAACACCTGAACATCCACCAGCGAGCCTCCCGCCACCCCAGAGCTATCCTCACCGAGCAGGGCAAATCCATCGGCTCCCACCATGGAAGTAAGGGCTCCGGAAGAATCATTACTGACCGGGACAGCCCGAACTTCTCCCGCTTCCAGCCCCAAGGCCACACGCGCAAACAAGGCGCGGCCAGGCTTCTTGGACAATGGCACAGAAAGCCGAGCCTGAATGACAGGAAGATAGGGAGCGCTATCCCCCAAGATGCTCCGAATCACCGGCCTCACGAACTGCAGGAACCCCACCATGCAACTCACCGGGTTTCCCGGCAGGCCAAAAGCCGGCTTGCCTCCGATGTGACCAAATGCCAACGGCTTGCCAGGCTTCACCCGAACCTTCCAGAAACTCAGCGCCGCATCGTGGGAATCAAACGCGTCTTTGACGAAATCGTGATCTCCCGCGGAAACCCCACCCGTCGTAACGACCATGTCTTCCTGAACACAACGAGCCAATGCCTCCCGCAAAACCCCGGGCTCATCAGGCACATTGCCGCAATCCACAGCTACCGCTCCGGCCTCTTGAATCAGCGCCATGAGCGCATGGGTATTGGAAGAATGAATCTGACCAGGGCCCAATGGTGTCCCCACCGGGACCACTTCATCGCCCGTAGAAAGAACTGCGATCCGTGGACGGCGAGCCACCTCAACGTTCGGGATACCCAACGCCGCCAGCAAACCAAGCTCGGAAGCTCCCAAGGTGCGCCCCCGATTCAACACAACGGTGCCTTGGGAGACATCATTGCCTTGAACACGGACATTTCTCCCCGGCTCTACCGACTTGTGGACTACCACTTCTTCATGTCCCCCATCCGTGTTCTCGAACATGACCACGGCATCGGCTCCCTGGGGCATCGGAGCTCCGGTCATGATTCGCACACAGCAGCCAGGCTGCACCCGTTCTTTGGGAGAGTCTCCCGCCATCAGCACCTGCGCCACAGCCAGCCGAACCGGAACTGCCGAGGTATCCGAGGCCACGACCGCGTAGCCGTCCATGGCCGAGTTGTCCCAAGGAGGCAGGTTCAGCCCCGCCACGACATCTACCGCCAACACACGCCCCCGAGCCTGTTCCAAGTCCACCCGTTCCGATACAGCGGGCACAACCGCTTCCAGCACGCGCTCAAGCGCCTGCTCCACCGAAATCACTAGTTCACTCCAAGCCGCAATACCTGGCCAGGCTGAATGGTAGAAGAGCGCAGCCCATTCCAGGCTTTCAGTTCATCGACCGTGCAGCCGTGGTGCTCCGCAATCCCGTACAGTGAGTCCCCAGGAACCACCGTGTATTCCTGCCGTCCAGAGGCTTGTGTGGCCGCCGAGTACACACGGATTTTCTGTCCAACAAGCACCTGGTCTGCATTCTCCAGCTTGTTCCAAGCCACCAACTCCGACACCCGGACCCCATGAATCCTCGCGATGCTTCCCAGGGTTTGGCCCTTCTGGATCGTAACCAGCACGGCCGATTGGGCCCCACCGTCGTTACGGGTAGGCGATGCCGGCACAACAGGCTCTGCTCCTCCAGGAATCGGCACAACCAGCTCCGCCCCAACACGAATCCGGTCCGGTTCGGCGATGCGATTAAACTCAATCAACGCCTGGGTGGGCACACCGTAGAGCCCCGCTATCGAGCCAAGCGACTCCCCAGTGGTTACCCGGTGCCTCCGATAGCTGACACGGTCCGACTCAGAGAGCTTGCCAAAAGCCTCCTGAAAACGGCTTCGCGTTCCCAGCGGAATGTGAACTCGCGTTGTCGAGCGAGGCGGGGTTGCGCCTCGAAGCAGTGCGGGATTCAGTGCCACAATCGCCGATTCATCCACTCCGGCACACTCGGCAATCACATCGAGAGTCACCGAACCCTCTACTTCTACCGTGGAATACCTCAGCTCCCGTTTGGGCTTGATATCCGTAAATCCATACTGCTCAGGATTCTTACCGATAATCGCGGCCGCCAAGAGCTTGGGAACGTAGTTCCGGGTCTCCGAGCTCAGCGCCTTGAGACGAACAAGTTCCCAATAGTCTGAACTCCCATGCTTACGGATAGCACTGCGCAGACGGCCAGAACCCGTGTTGTAAGCCGCCCAACTCAAGTACCAATCCCCAAACATCGCCTGAAGATCCGACAACATCTTGGCGGCGGCTCGGGTGGCAATCTCGGGGTCTCTTCGTTCATCCACCCAGTAGTCCACCCTCAAACCGTATGCGCGAGCCGTCGGCTCTATGAACTGCCACAAGCCCACCGCAGAGGCCGTGGATGTCGCATGCGGGGAAAAGCCGGACTCAATCATCGATAGATAAATGAGGTCCATTGGAAGATCACGGGCTTCGAGGTTCCGCTCGATCATGGCTCGATATTTCGTCTCTCGTGAGAGCCAACGCTTGAAATACTTCCGCCCACGACCTTGAAAGTAGTTCATCCATCGTTCTACATCGTCGTTGATCATCACCGGGATATCGAACGCAGAGAAATCAATCGCGTCCGACTCCTCTTCCGGTTTTTCTACCGCAGCGATTGGATCCACGTAGAGCGTTGCATCGGGAGCCCCAGGAACTTCCTTGGACTTCAACATCCCCTGCTCGGAGAAACGCATGTCTGCATGTTCGATGGAAGCCTCTGCGGCCTCCTCGGTCACGGGAGCCCCAACCCCCGACTCCACGATGTCCCAGAGCGAAGAGGCTGGATCAGCGGGGCCCTCACCGTCCGCCTGCCACGGATTGGTGTTCTGGCCCTGAGCTGTCCCCACAACAAGCCCAAGCAGTACGCAGTAAATCAAACACACCCAAATCCCTAGCCCGTAGGCCCCCGGAGGTCCACTCTCGAAACAAGGTGCGTTGCCACACCTGCACACTCGCGCTAATGCCGCGAAGACAAAGAGTTTCCGTCCATGTCCCATATTGTCATCGCTACGCAGGATGTTGCCCTTCGTGCTGAGGTCATCGAGCCGCTGGCAGACACGGGACACGCAGTCCAAGCCACCCCCGATTGGGATGGCCTGGTCCGGGCTGCCGCCGACCCACAGTGCACCATGGTGTTGGTGGACTCCGACCTGTCCCAACTCGACGCGGAATTGCTCCATCATCTCACCGAATCCATGCGCCACAAGCCACTGGTTCGAGTACTGCGAGGAAGCGCTCCCCCCCTAGTCCGCGTATCCTCGCGGCGGGATCTGCTACTGGGACAGCTTCGCCGCCTCACTCCCGCAAGCCTCGATCAGAAAGAGCGCCGTTTCATCACCCACATGGGCCTGGGAAGGAAACCTTTCCGAAAGCTGGCTCGCCTGTCCACACACACGCTCTCTGTTCGCATCGAAGGCGAGCGCGGCACCAACAAGGAAGCCATCGCCCGTGCACTGCATGCACTGGCCGGTAGCAGCGGCCCCTTCGTCAAGCTGCGCGATCGAGACACCAGCGTGCCGACAGGCCCCGAAGGCACGCTGTATCTCAAGAATATCGACGCCTGGAAACCCGAAGACCTTGAGGAACTCTCCCGAGAACTCACCGGGCGGTCCTGGCGCTTGATTGGAGGCTCCAGAGTACCGCTTGTGGAGAGTGACAGTCCGGTTTCCTGGACCCTGCTCAAGCTGCCTCCACTTCGAGAGCGACAACGGGACATCAAGTCTCTGGCCAAGCTCTACCTAAACCAGTACTGCACCCAACTCGGCATGCCCCGCAAGAAGCTTGACCCCACAGCCTGGGCACTTCTACACCAGTACGACTGGCCCGGAAACATGAAAGAACTGGAACAGTTCCTGGTTCGTCTGCTCACATCGACCCGCCGGAGCATCATTCGCAGAAGAGACATTCCGCGAGAAGTGCGCTCCCTGATTCAAACAGACCCACACGCTGAAATTCGAGACCTCGCCCAGGGCTTCGAAGAAATGGTGGAAGCCCGCCTGCGGCCCATCGTTCAAGAATACGAAATCGACTCGGAACTCGGCCTCTACCGCCTGACCCTGGACGCCACAGAACGAGCTCTGCTACGGCTGGCATTGGCTCGAACCGGAGGAAACCAAAAGGCTGCCGCCAACCTGCTGGGCGTAGCAATAAATACACTGCGAACCAAAACCGACTTACTCGGGCTTACCGGAGACGACACATGAGCTTCCTCAGTGGCCTGTACGGAATCTCA
>JAYZDK010000111.1:0-7438 GCA_036337845.1 Myxococcota bacterium
CCAGGTCCTGACAGAACAAACCGTGGAGGCCACCTTCAACGCAGACGTAAGCGTGGACACTCCGTTTGGAATTCTCCCACTGGAGCTGGCCACTTCACGTACGCTTGATCTGGAGCGCTAAAGACACACTATGGATACGCCTCAGCGCGTCATCGAGCTGGAACCGAGTCGGAGAAAGGCCATTACAGCAGGCCTTCTGGTCGGCACCTTGTTGGCCAGCATGGAAGCCACAGTGGTTGGGGCGGCCATGCCCAGCATCGTAGAGGCCGTAGGAGGCCTGACCCTGTTTCCTTGGGTGTTCACCGGGTATCTACTCTCCCAGAGCTTCACCATCCCCTTGTGGGGCCGCTTAGCCGACCTGGTAGGCCGAAGACACACCTACTTAGCGGGTGTGCTGCTCTTTCTGATTGGATCCGCGGCCTGCGGTGCCGCTCCGAACATGGCCTTCCTGATAGGCGCCCGAATACTGCAGGGACTTGGCGCCGGATGTCTGCTCCCCCTGACCATGACCATCTTTGGCGATCTCTACCCCATGGACCAGCGCACCCGGGTCCAAGGGCTGTTCTCCTTGGTTTGGGGAGTCTCCTCGGTCTTGGGGCCCATGGTGGGCGGCGCCATCGTGACCCATCACTCCTGGCGATGGATCTTCTTGCTGAACATCCCCATCGGCCTGGTGGCAGCAGGAATGGTGATGGTCTTTCTTCCTGAACCTCCGGCAACACGCAAGCCCAAGCTCGATCTCGCCGGTGCCGCCGTGCTCTCGCTTTCCGTCATCAGCCTGCTGGTCGGACTGCTCCCCCCAGACCAGCGCCCTACCGCTCCGTGGGGATGGCTGGTGGCATCGATAGCGCTCGCCGGGCTCTTTCTGCAGATGGAGCGTCGCCATCCCGAACCGTTGATTCCCCTCGAGTTGTTTCGTATTGACGTGCAACGCGCCGTCAACGTCGCCGGGTTCCTGATGGGAGTTTCGCTCCTGGGGTTGATCGGCTTCATGCCCTTGGCCATGCGAACCCAATTCAATGCAAGCCCGTTCTGGGCGGGTATGGCGTTGGTTCCCATCAGCCTCACCTGGACGACCGCTTCACTGCTCGCCGGGAGCGCCTTGAACTATGTGGGTTTCCGAACGCTTGTACGGATTGGCGGGGTGTTTGTGGGGGTGGGGCTTTTGGTGCTCTGGACAGGGCTCGTAGCCCAGTCGCTTGGCATCCTGTTTCTGGGAATGCTCGGATACGGCCTGGGCATGGGGTGCTGCTTTTCGGTCTTCACCGTGGTTGCTCAAGAAACCTGCCCTCCAGAACAACGAGGTATCGCCACAGCGCTCACCCAGTTTTTCCGCAATATGGGAGGCACCGTAGGCATGGCTGTTTTGGGTTCGCTCATGGCCATGGGCATAGACCCGGAGGTAGCCGCCTGTATCGATGAGAGCGGGCTCACCGACCCGGATATCAACAAAGCACTCGGTGTGGCCGTGCTCGATGTGTTTGCCGCCATGGCTGCATCTGGGGTGACTGCAGGCGTCCTGGCAATCTACCTCTTTCCCGACCTCAGCGAGCGCGTGAAACTCCACTCACCGGGAAACGAACAGCACTCCAGCACTGGCGTCGACCCGAACGCTTGAATCCAAGCGCTCCAGGTCCACCTGTTCACCCGTAGCCAGGTTTCTCGCCTCTTTGGCCTCCACCGGCAGCCGAACACCTCGCCCACTGACCAGCCATCCACGCTCGCCCAGCACCACGCCATGTCCGTCTTTCAGCTCGAGGGCAGCCACCTCGGAGCGAGGCAGGTCCTTGAGGACTTCAGACAGCGCCCGATAGGCAGGCGCTGCAGGCTTGTCTACCAGCTGACCTCCCGCGTCCCTTCGCAACAGACTGTGAGTCGCCATGGCTCCCCGAGGAAGCGGCACCCCAGAGGGAGGGTCGAAGAGCGTGTGCCAGAACACCCGCTCCACGCCAAGCTCAAGTGCCAACAACATGGTCTCCAGCAGGATTCTCGCCTGTCCATCTTCCCCAACCCCTCGCGCATCGGCAGGCACGCTCGTTTCGGTCAACCAGATTGGCTTGGACGGCGCCATGCGCTGCGCGTTCCCAATCGCTCTGCGCACCAGGTCCACCCCCGGTCCCACGTGGTAGGCATGAATGGAGACCACGTCGACCGCATCCATCACACCAGGCTCTTGGAAGACCTCTTGGGCATAGGCCTGTCCCGCTGGGTGCGCGATGCGGTAGAACCCCGCATTGAGCACCACCGCCTCGGCGTAGGCTTCCCGTATGGCCGCTGAAGTAGCCACCAGCACAGCCGCGTATTCCTTGGGAGGACAAAACCCAGTAGCCACTGTGCTTCGAGGACTACCCGTGCTCTTGAGGTCTGGCTCATTATCGACTTCCCAGTGCCGAATGGGAGCCACCAGGCCCGGCATGTCCTCCACGCCATCTCCGTCGTACCGCTCCACCATTGCGCGCACGTAGTCGAGGTAGCCGTCCATATCGGAAGGCGTGTATCGGTCTGTAAACTCTTGAGTGCGATTCCCAGGCCATGGACCCACCATGCCCACAATCTCCAATCCGGCGACTTGAACCGCCCGCACCCAGGCATCCACCCGCCTGAAGCTCCCAGACTCCTTCACAAACCGGTTGTAGGGCATCGCCGGAAAGGCCACCGTGTGGCCTCGGGTCCAGCGAGCACCGACTTCCGCAGCAGCGCGGCCATCCGCCTCCAGGCGACGCTGGAGCACCTCCGGACCAGGCCTCTCCATCGCCAGCCTTCGGGCGGGATAGGACACCGCCTCATTGATACCCAGCACCCACTGGGCGGGCTCCGACTCCACGGCATCGGAGACAACTTCCGGGGAAGGCGGTGGTGCTGGAGCCGACTCGGCCGCCGGTTCTGAGGCCACCTCCGAGAGTGGCTCCGTGGCCGGAACTGGACTGCGAACACAAGCCACACTGCCACTGCGGGCAAACCACAGCACACCCGCACAGACCGCCAAGAATCCAACACCCTTCTTCCACATCATTTCACCAAGCGCAGCCCTGGACCGGGACTGGGCTCCTCGTCCGTTTCGTCAGGTTTGGCTGGGGTCCCCACATGAAAGATCACCTGGAGAATGGAATCCCACGAGAAAAAGCAGTCACTCACGCCCTTGAAACTCAAAGACAAGAGCACCCCTTCCTCACTGAAGCGGGGCGAATTGTGACCGTGGTAGGCCGAGTCGAGCTTGATGACCATCGAATCCGGAAAGGTAGCCAGAACATCCTGAGGCACTCCAGAGTCCGACAACTGCGGCGTATCCGCCACGAAAAGAAAGTCGATCCCCAGCGAAAACCCAAGCCGAACGGCCTGCTCCGCCGGCATCCCATACGGGTCCAACCCTGGGGACTCCTTGGCGTCTATGCGCACCAGCCTGGGCCCCCCTCCTTCCGGCTCATTTCCCTCCGAATTCAGCGCCTCGGCGGGTTCCACACCCAGCGCCCGAGTCCAAGCAAACCACTGGTCCACCGTCAGGGCACTGCGCTGAGAAAGCACGGCGCGAACCGTCTTGGCATCCTCCCCCACCACCTTGGCGAATTCCGAGGTCGTGTAGGGGCTCGCCTCCAGCCAGGATCTCAACTGTTCCAGGAGTTCTTCGGCTCTCGATTCCACACAGTCTCCATGAGCTACAGACAAAGGCAGCTTGATGTTAGTACCGATCCAGGAGGTCCAAGATGTTGGAGTTGATCTGCAGACACACCTGAAGCACTTGTCGCAAGGCGGTCGCCTTGCTCAAAGAGAAGGGAATACCCCACAACTACCGGGAGTACACCAAGGAACCACTAAGCGAGTCCGAGATTCGGCGCGTGCTGGACTTGTTGGGTGTAGAACCTGTGGCGGTACTCCGGCGCAACGACAAGGCGTACAAAGCACTTTCCCTGACCGGCAAGGAGTCTCCGGACACCTTGATTCAACACATGGCGGCTCACCCCACCTTGCTGCAGCGCCCCATCGGTGTGCTCGGCGATGCCGCAGCGATTGGCCGTCCACCAGAGAACCTGCTGTCCCTGGTGTAGAGCGGATAGAGTAGAGTTGTCATGAAGCCCAACACCGCCAAAGCCGTAGCCCAAGCCAGCCAGAGAGTGCTGCGCCAGTGCTCCCGCCTGGTTCCCCAGCGGCTTCGGGCTCACCTGGACTCCAGGCTGTTCTACGCCATCTTCCAGGTCAGTCGCGTCACAAACGACCACTACCCCACTGCCAGCGATACCGAGTAGGCACCTGTAGGTCCCATGAGTTCGTTTCCAGAGCGCCTTGCGCAGTCCGTAGCCGAGCACGGCCCACTTATGGTGGGCATCGATCCCCACCTCAACCGCCTGCCCGAGCCATTCAGACAGAGCTTTGAGTCCCTCACAGGTGCATCGCGACGCACAGCCGCCGCGCAAGCCGTTCTGGAGTGGAGCCTACAGGTCATTGAAGCCGTGGCCGGTGAGGTCGCTGTGGTCAAGCCACAGGCGGCATTCTTTGAACAGCTCGGCAGCCCCGGCTGGGCAGCGCTGGAAGCCACCTGCCGGGCAGCCCGAGAGGCAGGCCTGCTGGTCGTACTCGACGCCAAGCGCGGCGACATTGGCTCAACAGCAGCCGCCTATGCCAAGGCGCTCGTAGATGATGACGGCCCCGTCGCAGCCGACGCCCTGACGCTCTCTCCCTACCTGGGCCCCGAATCTCTCACTCCGTTTGTGGAGTACTGCAGAAACCAGAACAAGGGCGCATTCATTCTGCTGCGCACCTCAAACCCAGGAAGCGAAGCCCTCCAAGGCCAAGGTTCCACAGGCGCTGCGGTAGACATCGCGCAATGGCTGGAAGGCTGGAACCAGGAGTTGAAGGGCCCCAGTGGATATGGGCCCATCGGAGCGGTGGTGGGAGCCACTCTCTCCACAGAAGAGCTCCATCACTGGCGAAAGGCCTGCCCCCATACCTGGCTCCTGGTACCTGGTGTCGGGGCACAGGGAGCCACTCCAGCAGACACTCGCCCCTGCTTTCGCGAAGATGGCCTGGGAGCCCTGATCAACGTCTCTCGAGCCGTGACCTTTACAAGCCCCGACGAGCCTCCATCCACCAATCCGGTACAGGCGATTCGGTCGCGCGTCCGAGCCTTGAAGGCCCAGTTCTAAGCACTGCTACTAGCAGCCTCTGCCTGGCGCATCGCATCCACCTCGCCCGTCACCCGCCCCCAGACGGCCTCGGCAAACTCCAGGGCCGATCCGTAATCAGCGGGCTGAACAGGCTCCAAGAAGTGAATGTGCAAGGTCTGAAACGGCCGAAGAAAGAACCCCTTGACCGGCAGCGTCTTCTCCGTGCCGAGAAGCGCCGTGGGGACGCAGGGAACCCCAGCCTCCCAACAAGACATCACCAGCCCCAAGCGCACCGTTTCCCGAATCTCCCCGTCTCGGGTTCGGGTGCCTTCCGGGTAGACATGCAGCGGTACGCCGCGTTCCAGCAAGTACAGCGCAGAATTCAGCGCCCGCTTGCGGGCCGGGTTCCGAAACCGGTGAAAATAGACCGCACCCGCAAGGTAGCCAATCTGGCCCAAAAACGGCATGAAAAACACCAGCAACTTTGAGATGCCCTGGGTGCGTGAAGTGGCAATCACCAGGGGGATGTCCACCCATGAACGGTGGTTGGCCACTACCAGATAGGCCTTGTCCCGAGGAATATTCGAAGTGCCATCCGCACGAACACGGGCACCACACAACAGGTGGAGCACCATTCGAGACACCAGCACATTGGACCAGATGGCGTAGCGCTCGCGTTTACCACGAGGCAGGCACATCAGTGGAGGCCCAATCACCACCAGGATTACCGCACACACCACGGTGGTGATGACATAGCCAGACACCGCGAGCAACAGCCCAATGAGGCGCCAGAGTAGAGCATGAACGAGACTCACAAGCCTCAGACTATCAGCACCCAAGCCGAGCATTCCACCGCACTCAGGGTTAGCTGCAATGCTTCAAGGAGCAAGCCATGTTCGAAGCATCACGTATCCGAGAGATCCTGGAAGCCGAACTACCCGACTGCACTGCAGTGGTCGAAGACGATCTGGGAGACGGTGAGCACTTCAGTGCCATCGTGACGAGTTCGGCCTTTGTGGGCCTGAATCTGGTCAAGCAGCACCAGCTTGTCTACGGCGCACTCGGCGATTTGATGAAGAAAGAAATCCACGCTCTGGCCCTTCGCA
The DNA here is from genome assembly GCA_036337845.1 of Myxococcota bacterium. Taxonomy (GTDB): domain Bacteria; phylum Myxococcota_A; class UBA796; order UBA796; family CAJQPC01; genus JAYZDK01. The sequence goes on from JAYZDK010000111.1 coordinate 6,206, forward strand.
CCCTCACCCCCGAACAATGGGCCGCAAAAAGCGGCCAGTAGATTCAGGAGTTTCAATGTCCGACACACAAGAACGCATCTCAGAACTCGTCACCAACAACGGTGTTTTCCTGTTCATGAAGGGAACCCGAACCATGCCTCAATGCGGCTTTTCCGCACGAGCAGTGGCTGTGCTTGAGCACCTGGGCACCGAATACGCGACCTTCGATGTTCTCTCCGATCCCGAAATCCGCCAGGGCATCAAGGATTACGCCAGCTGGCCCACCATTCCCCAGCTCTACGTAAACGGGGAGTTTGTGGGTGGTTCCGACATCGTGATGCAGATGTTCGAGTCGGGTGAGTTGTCTCAGCTCATCAACAACGACGCGTCCTAAACCATGACTGAGGGCATCCCCGCGCTCGTGGTTTCGGGGTTTCTCGGCTCTGGGAAGACCACACTGGTCCAGCACCTGCTGGCCGATGCCCAGCGCCAGGGACTTCGAGTGGCAATTGTCTCCAACGAGTTTGGAGAGCTGGGGGTAGACCAGGCACTCCTCGGAGATGGCGAAGAAGCCTATGTGGAGCTGGAGGGTGGCTGCGTATGCTGCAAGCTCTCCGATGAGCTCCGGGAAACCCTGCAGATGCTCTGGGAAAAGGTCCAACCCGACCGGGTGGTGGTGGAAACCTCGGGTGTTGCCATGCCCTTTGAAACCCAGATCAACTTCTGGCGAGAGCCGGTCAAGAGTTGGGTAGGCAGCGACATGGCCGTAGTAGTCGTCAACGCCGAGCAACTCTTTGAAGAACGGGACTTGGAAGGCACGTTTGAGTACCAGGTCAGCTCAGCAGACCTCTTGATTCTGAACAAGCTCGACCTTGTGGATGCTTCCGAAATCCCGGCGCTTGAGGCCAAGCTCAATGAGATGGCTCCCGACACGCCGATCGTGCGCGTGGTTCGCGGCGAGATCGATCCGGCTCTGCTGTTTCTACCCGAGACGGCAACCGTTAGAGACAAGCCCTTGGAGCACCCCCCGCACACCCACGAATCCTTCGAGTCCGAGCTGCTCAAGTTTGAGCCTGGCATCTCCCCAGAAGCGCTGTGCCTGGCGCTCAAGAACGCAGGCGCACTCAGAGCCAAGGGATTTGTACACACCTCCGAGGGGCTCCGGCTGGTACAAGGCGTGGGCCGGCGTATCGAACTGGAAATTCCCCGAACCAAACCTCCGGCAGAACTCGAAAGCCATGTGGTCGTGATTCG
>JAYZDK010000112.1:0-11253 GCA_036337845.1 Myxococcota bacterium
GCTTGTGCTCGGGCTTCTCCCGAACCGAGCAGGTATTGACGAGAACAAGGTCAGCCTCTTCCGGATCATCGACGGTCTCGTACCCGTCCTTCTCCAGCAGAGCTTGGATCTTGCCGCTGTCATACACGTTCATCTGACAGCCAAAGGTCTTGATGTAGACCGTCCGACGCTGTGGCAGGTTCTCAGCCAACTACCGCTCCTCCTGGGCTCCGCCGCGATCTATGCCGTTGATCTGGGTGCGGTCAAGGGCCAGCAAGGCTGGGGAGCTCCTCCCGCGGAATCCCCACCAGCCGAGCCTCGAACCCACCGACTTTCACATCGGCAACCTCACTCCACCGACTCAGCACCCAGGAATCAAAGGCCACACGAGCTTCCGTACGCTCATCGGCCACCCCCCGATCCAGCACCACATAGGGCAGTGGGCCCTCTCCTGCGCACTCCGCACCCATAATGGCCAGACACGTCGAGAAGGTGGCCGGGTTGACGCTCTGGGGACACACCGTGCGAGGGCAATAGTCTCGAGCCGTGTAAATCACCGCCTCTCGCAAATCACACACCAGACCTCCCGGTTCCGGAAAGTGTTCTGCAACCATGTTTCCGATCCGCATGGCTACCGTCCCAAACATCGGCGGTGGCTGCTGAGCAGACGACACGTTGGTCTCCGATTGGTATCCCAAAGAGAGCCCCAGCCCCAATACCAGAGACAGCACCCCAGCAGGCCACCGACTCCCCAGGGGGGTGGCACGCAGCACCTGGTCGACCACCCTCGCCAGGCTGACACACCCGCGCATCAACAGGATGGCCACCACCGGCAGTAGGTTCTGGCTGTAGCGCGGCTCGGCCGATGCCGCCGCCAACACGGGAAGCGGCGCCAGACACAAGAGCAGAACCAGGCCTTTCTTCCAGGAGCAGGCTGACCACCATCGCCTCCAGCCGCGGGTATCCGGCGCGGGTTCTTCAAGCTCCAAGCCTGGCACCCCCATCCACAACACAAAGATTCCAAGTCCCCAAGGCAACCAGCCGGGCCTGAGCCAGCGCATCATTCCCGCCACGGCATCTTCTGCAGCGGTCGAAGCATTCGCCCTCATGACTTCCAACGCCGGACCCCACACCGCCTCGGGGGTCGAATCCAATGCAAACTCTCCCGGCGTGATTCCCTCTGGAATCGCCAGAAACAGGCCCGAGAACCCGGCCCATGGAAACACCGAGAACAACACCGCCCATACCAGGGAAAACCCCAATAGATACCCCCCAGCCTGCGCCCACCTCTTCCACCCACGCCCGATCAGGAGCATGGCAAACAGCCCGGCCACCCCAAAGCCCAGGGCGGTGAAGTGCGTGGCACTCGCCAACGCTCCGACAGCGCCAGCCACGGGCGCCCACTTCCAACGCTTGGAGGCCCAGAGACAGGTCAACACCATCAACACCACGAAAAACCCAACGGCTGGGTCTACTCCAAAGCGCCGAGAAGCCGCCACCAGCGGCGGACAACAAGCCACCAGGATGCCAGCACCGAACCCCACCATTCGCCCCCCCGAGAGCCTGCCCACCCCGTACACCACCACCGGGAGAAGCAGTTGCAGCGCGTGATTGACGAAATGTCCCGCAAGCGCCACCGGATAGATCTTGTGCGCAGCCGCAGTCAACACAATCCACGTGGGCATCCGATGCGCTTCCAGCGCATCCAAGCGGCCCGCCGCCAACGCTCGAGCACCGGAAGCCCAGGCCCCGGCATCCGGCCCCGACACAAGCTGGTCATGTAATGTTGCCCAAAATGGAAGTTCCCCACCCCCACCGGTAGGCCAACTACTCCACCCCAGCGCCAACAAGAGGGCTACCAGGAACAGATCATCCAACCAAGCCGTCCAGCGTCCCTGTCGAGACGCCGACTGCACCAGGTCCGCAACTTGATCGACCTTCATGCGGTCTCCCAAACCGAGGGTAACAAAACCACACGGCTTTAGATCTTGACTCGTCTCCAACCCATGGCAAGTCGAGGCTTCAATCCCAGCGACGAGGCTGCCTGCGCAAAGTCGGCCAGGTCCGCAGGATCCACGCTGCGACCCTGCGCGAACGGGCGGTCCCGACCCATTGCAACCATCACCAGAGGCTCCGCCAAACAAGCAAATATCTGCGATGGGCCGTACCCGGAGATGAAGTGGTAGAGCCAGCCCCAGAAACCACGCCTCCATGCGTCGGGCAACTCGACCGCTTCACCAGCCAAGACTCGCACCCCTCGCGGCAGTGTTCCTGGACCCAAGGTAGACGGCAACGCGACATCCAAGAGTACGGTGCCCTCTTGAAGCGCACTCGGAGACAACCCACCCCCACTCGTCGCTGCCCCCACCACAACCTTACCACCTTGAACCGCTTCCTCCGGAGTCAACAGCGGGATCCCCAAGCCATCCGCTCGACGCTCTGGCCCTCTCCCCCGGCCTCCGGCCACCACCGACAGCCCTGCCTGCTGAAGCAAACGAGCCACCGCCTCACCTACCGCACCGCCCACACCCAAAACAGCCACCTCATCCACTCCCAACGCACGAGCAGCAGCCACCGCATTGCCTGCCGCTGCCCACGCCGTTGCAGCAGCACCAGTCGTCACCGGGACGTCCACTCGTTCAGCCAGAGTTTCACCGCGCCCACCCACCACAGCCAGAAGAGACCCCAGGCCCACGGCCCGCACCCCATCCAAGGACTCCACAGCCTCCACCATTGCGTTCACCGCCCCCTGCTGATCTTCAAGGAGCGCTGCCGGTAGCCAGGGCACCGTCACAATATGCCCAATCAAGGAATCCCCCATTCCAAAAGTGCAGAGCTCTCCGATCTCCAACGAGTCGTAGCCCAGCCCCAAGGCACCCTGAACATCGGCTTGGCGCACTCCGACCACCCGGCGATGAAAGGAAGCCAGGGGATGAACCAGAAACGCGTACCTCGCCGGTGAGGGCATCAGGCCGAGACTTCTTCCCCGGACTCCTTGGCCTCCAGGAGCTCACAGACAAGTCGACAGAAGGTGGCCACACGAAACAAAAGGGGTATTTCCGAGACCTTGAGCCCGTCCTGAAAGTCCTCTGCTGGAATCTCAGGCATCGCTTCCTGGAGTCGCCGCAACCCCTCGGCCGTCAGCACCCCATGCTGCTCCAGAGTTTCTCCCTCGTCCATCGCCTCTGCAACGGCCGACTCGATCCCCCCACGGGGAATCCGAATGTCGAAAGAGCGCTCCAATCGAAACACAATGTCGAGCAAGTCCAGTGATTCCGCTCCCAGATCTTCAATGATCCGGGAATCGTATTCCACTTCGTCATCGTCCAATCCAAGCGCCTCGGCAAAGGCACTCTGAACCGGCTCGAAAATTTCCGCATCTTGGGGATTGGGCATCAAACTGACCCTCACGTAGGTTTTCTTCTGCGTTCCGGGTGCTTTTACACGAAAATTGTGCGCACCGCTATTGGTCAGCCGCCAGATTAGCCGACGATATCGAAAGCCCACAATCCCTTGACAAGCGAAAACCCGCACTTTCGCCGCGCAAAAGCTGCCGGGCCAGCCCCACTGGCCCGCGAGCGGCACCCAATACGCCCAGGTAGTGTTCTTCGTCGGGCGGGTCGTCCGATGGGTCAAACGTCACCCACCAGGGATCTTCAGGCTGACGTTCACGAACCGCGAAAAAGGCTGCACCTTCTCCCACGCGTCGTCCCACCAACAAGGACTCCGCCCCAAGCCAGGAGTCCGCCCCTCCGACAATCGCCAGGTCCGCCCGGTTCTCCGCGACTGCACGACAACCCTCATACACGGCCATCAGGCCAGAACCCCGTCCTTGGCAATAGCAGGCGTTTGTCCCCTGAAAGTCATGCGTGGCGCAAGCAAACCCCAAAATGTTGTTGGAAAGCCCCTTTACCAACCACAAGGGGTGAATCAGGCGATAGCCCTCACTCGCAAAGCGGTCCAACTCAAAGCCGCCATCCGGACCCGTGGACACATCCAGTGCAGGAAGCAGATCCTGATTTTCTCCGCCCAAAGGCGTTGTGCCCACATACATCGCCCGCCGTTGGGGAGGCACCTCCTCCCACCCCGGCGTGTTGGCCAACGCCACGCGAACCCCGCTCACACCAAGCTTGACGGCGCGGCTCATGAGTTTCAAGGACTTCCGATCTTCCACATACGCGCGGGCACGAAACCCGGGAACCTCACCGGGCCGCCCCCCACTCGCCCCTTCCAACCCAACTCCAGCCGGACTGAACAACCCCACTCCCGAAATGGAAATCTCACGCATCAGACCAGCGCCTCCAAGGCGCCTGTTCGGTCCAGGGCCACGGTTTGAAGGGACCGATCCATCTTCTTGATCAGCCCCGAGAGGGTGCGACCCGGTCCATATTCCAGAAACCGATCCGCTCCCAAGGAACGCATACCCTCCACACAGCCCACCCAACGCACCGGGCGACTCACCTGGGCCACAAGTGCCGCCCGGATAGCATCCGGATCCTCATGAGATTGCGCATCCGCATTTTGGATGACCGGAAATCGCGGACTGGAAATCTCCACGTCTTCGAGTACTCCCTGGAGTTCCTGGCCTGCTGGCTCCAACAAAGAGCAATGAAACGGCGCCGATACCTGCAAAAGTGCGCTGCGACGAGCCCCAGACTCACCCGCGGCGGCAATCACACGATCCAAGGCACCCAAGTGTCCTGCCACCACAGTTTGTACCGGGGAGTTGTGGCCAGCGATTTCCACCACCTCTCCCTGGGAAGACTCCGAGCAGATCTTTTCTATCGTCTCTGCATCCAGGCCCATAATCGCGGCCATACCGCCAACCCCTTCAGCAACCGCAGCCTGCATGGCATCGCCCCGAGCCCGCACCACACGGACGGCATCTGAAAACTCCAGCGCCCCCGCCGCCACAAGTGCCGAATATTCACCCAGTGAATGGCCGGCCGCCGCGACAGGCGAGAAACGACCGCCCAAATCCTCGAGCACCCGAAGCATCGCAATCGACAACGCGAGAATCGCTGGCTGTGCATTGCGCGTGAGCGTGAGCTTCTCCATCGGACCCTGAAGAACCAAATCGGTCAGAGACTCACCCAGGGCATCGTCCGCCTCGGAAAAAACCTCTCTGGCGACCGGATGGGAATCCAACAGGGCTGCGCCCATCCCAACATACTGGCTCCCTTGCCCCGAAAACACGAACGCATCCGCCATGGGCTCACCTCCTCACCGAGAGGTGGGGTATCCGAGCACGACCCCGTAGGCGAGACCAACTCCAAGAACCCCAATCAATTTCAACAGCAAAAACCCCGCAAGCTCAGCAAACAAAAGCGCTCCCCAAATCCTGGGGAGCGCTTGGATTAGGTCACTGCCACAAGCCAGATCAGCCGGCTGTGGGGTCCGCGACCCTTCCCACAAACAACACGCTGTCCGTGATGCGGTCACGCACCAGAAACAGGAAGGGGTGGTCCGCCACAACAAAGTGGTAGTCGGGCACCGATGCCAACTCCACTCCCACACCTGTCGCTGCAGCCGCCTCTGTGCCTTCTTCATCGATCTTCACAAAGGCCTCGTGAATCACCAGGTCAATGTACAGAGACACCTCCGAACTCATCCCAGAAAAGTCCGCAGTGGGCAGAAATGCCTGCTCCATACCGAGGGCTTGAAGGGGCTCATTCAGGGTGTCCTTCCAACGAATCTCAAGCTTGGGCATGGAGATCGACACGGGAGCCGGTACCAGCGCATCAAACCAGCCCTGAACCCGTGACGCATCCAGTCCAGCTTCCAGCGCCAACAGCCCATCTGATTCTTCAGGAACCACCACAACCATGGAAAGGTCCTCACCCACGTAGGGAAGCTCTGCGATTTGAGCGCCGTCGATTTCAGCGAAATAAAAGCCGTCTTCGAGTTCTTGCTGCATCATCGCTACATCCACAGAGCTGCCATCCAGCTTCGAGAACGGTGCATCTGAGGTGCGCTGCGGATCGAACTGTTCCGCCCAATCTGCTTTCATATAGATCGCATTCGCAAGCACCAACCGAGTGGAGTCACCAATGGAACCCTCGGGAAACAACTCGGGAATCTTTTCTCGGGTCTCCTCGGAGATCCAATCATTGATGTGCGACCGAGCCGCTTCCGGATCCGACGCAAAGTCCAGGGGCGCAAGAGGTGCACCATAGTAGTCCCCTACACCCTGCTCAAAATCAGATTCCAGCCCGAACCCTTCCTGAGGAAAGATCCGGTTGGCCACCGAAAGCGCCACCGAGCAGGTGTTGGAGCCTTCCAGCTCCTGCAACAAGCTTCCCTGCTGGTCGTGGTGAAGAAGCTCCTCCTGGCTAGCACCGAGAACGCTCGCCATCTCGTCGAGCGTCTCTCCGCGTGCCCCAAGCCGAGTCATGTCCAGCGCAGCCGACATACTGATGGGTGAGAAGAACAGGTTCTCCTCATCCTTTCGAATCTGCTCGAACATGGCCCAAGCAAAATCGTCATTGTCCGAAATCAACTGGGAACGTTCTTCGGATACCTCCAGGGCACGCTCGGACTCTTCCAAGCATTCACCGGGACGAGGCTCGGGGTCGCAACCCGCAAGTAGGGCCAGGATGGGGAGGGTGGAAACAAGGTTTCTGTAGATCACGATTGACTCCAACGGTGCGACCCACTGCAAATGCAACCTATATGCCAAACACACAAATGACTGAAATTACTATGTTTTACTATCGTTCAAATCGTGGGCACAACCAAAGCACGACACCTAAGTCACGCCCGCCCGAACACCAGCGCACAGTTCTGCCCACCAAACCCGAAGCTGTTGGAGAGGATGGTCTCAGGAGCATCTTCCAACGGCTCTGGGCGCACCTGCACCGGCCAATCTTCTGGCTGCTCCAGGCCTAGTGTGCCAGGACTCCACCCTTCATCGAGCGCCGCCACACAGGCCGCTGCCTCCACCGCACCCGCAGCAGCAATGCAATGCCCGACCGCCCCCTTGATGGAAGAAACCGGAACCTCACTCCCCAGCACCGCCGCAATGGCACGCGCTTCGATGGCATCGCCAATCGGAGTTCCCGTACCATGCGCGTTCACATGACTGATCTGAGAAGGAGACAACCCAGAATCCTTCAACGAACGATTCATGGCCAAGATCGCTCCGCGCCCTTCGGCGTGTGGTGCCGTGGGCTGAAAGGCATCTACCGAAGTCCCCGACCCGAGAACACGAGCCATCGGCCTCGCCCCCCTGCGTCGGGCCGAGTCGGCACTTTCCAACACTAGAACAGCCGCCCCCTCTCCAATCACAAAGCCATCGCGACGCCTATCAAATGGACGACAAGGACCTGCTGCCAAAGCACCCAGCACAACAAAAGAGAGCACCCCTAGCGGGTGGATCATGGAGTCATGCCCGCCACAGAGGGCAACCTCCAGATCACCGCGCCTCACAGCACGAGCCCCTTCCGCGATCGCCTGCGCTCCCGCAGCACATGCCGAAAAGGAGGTGTACTGAGGCCCCCTCGCCCCTGCAATGTCCGCCACAGCTGCAGTGACACGTTCCGGTAGATGCCGGCGGGGTGCAGCTCTTCGAGGGTCGACATCACGCATCACCGCATCGTGGTCGAGGCCTTGATCACCGAGGTGCGCAAGAACATCCACCTCAAGCTCACTCGGCGTTACCGAAGACAGCCCTGTCCCCAAATAGACCCCAGCCTCCGGCGCCTCATTGAGGCCGGCCGAACGCAGCGCATCTTGGACAGCTTCCAAGGCTAACCACCCTTTCCGATCATCCGGCAGCCCCGGCACTTCAGCCAGTGGCTCCGGAAACTCAGCGGCCTCACCTATGGGGAGTCCTGCCGGGTCAAACGCCACCAGGGGTGCAGTAGCCCCTTGATTGGAGTGCAGCCCACGAGACAAGACCGAGAGTCCCCGACCATATCCAGTGAGCACACCGACTCCGGTGACCACAACCTCGCGTGAGCTCACCGGTTCAGCTTCCGCAAGACCGTTCGCCACCCTCAAAGCACCGAGTCAAGCCCGCTGTCGTCTCACCCGGGATTGCCAACATCAGCTGGCGTCCTTCGCTCGGATACGCAGTCACCACGCACCGAGAAACACTGGCTTCAGAAAGCACCACCGACTTCACGCCCTCAGCACTGACTCCCTTACAGCGAACGACCAAGCGGCTCGTTCCCTCCAGAAGAGACTCGAAAGCCACCGTGGAACCATCAAAGCCCTCCAGCGGGTCGGGTGCGGCCACAGCGGGCTCCGAGGGAGGCTCTACAGCCTGTGTTTCTACCGGCTGTTCCACTGGAGGTGCAGGAGCTTCCGCGACCGGTTCGCTACCTCCACCCAGAAGATTCGAAATCTCGTCCCGGAAAATGACAGCCCCCGCTCCAAGCGCAACCACACCCGCAATCACAAACACCAGAAGTGAAGCAGCCACTCGCCCCACTACAGTGGTGTCGGTATGCTCAAGGGGCCCGGTAGCCCCACCGCCTATTGCCGTGAACACGGTTTCACTGCCCAGCGAACCCATCGAATCCGGCATTGGGGGCGCATTGGCCGGCCCTGTAGGAGGAGGCGGGGCCGCCCCAAGCTCCGGCGGTGGTGCCGGCGCACTGGCGGGTGCAGCAGGCGGAACCACCGGTTCTTCCCCGCCGGGTCCCTCTTCCGCAAGCAGCCAGGTAGCGTCGTCACCCGGTCCCGATTCAGCGCCTAGAATCTCGTCCTCAGGCATCAAGCGGGTCGCGCCTTCATCCCCAAGCCCCACAGGAGCTTCCTCGTCTTGGCCTTCGGGCATCAACATCGTTGCTGCATCCCCACCGGCCTCATCCATCAAGAGTGTCGCTCCATCCACCACACCAGCAGCAATCGACGCACTGGCTCCAGGAATAGAGAGTGGCAAAGAGGCATCTAAACCACCCATTGGCTTCCGCACGACAGGCGCTTCTTCTTTCGGTGCTGGAAGCGGTTCCTCTGCAGCCTCCTCCCCCCCTCGATCCGTGACTTCTTCCTCTCTCATACGCTCGCGAAGCTTTTCCGGATCCTCCAGGCGGGTGGGCTCATCCTCCCAGGGATCCTCGGCCGCAGGCTCTTCTTTTTTTATGGCAAGGGAATCCAGAGATGGCAACTCCTCCAAGGTGGGGGGCCCGGGAACCTCGGCCCGATCTTTCTCCAACACAGGCATCTCGGGGAGAGTTTGGGCCTCTCCATCCACCATCTGGACGGTTTCGCTTCCAGCAGCTGGCCTTTCGGAAGGAACTTGCCCTATCGAGGTCCGGTCCTCCGAGAGCGTACGCCCCGTCAACGGATTGAACCGGTCCGACCCCTCAACGGTGCTGCGAATCACAGTCATCACGTGGGTTTCCGACCACTCCTGGATCGTCATCCCTCCGATGTCCTTGGCCAATTTCCGCGATAGCTTCACGAGCTCCGCCGCATCTGGCCGCGCTTCCGCGTCATAGGTAAGGCAGCTTGAAATCAAGTTCTCGAGCTCGGTTCCGAGCGCACCAGACAATCCCAACGCTCCCCGGAGATAAGACATCCGATCTGCCAAAAAGGCCTGGTGCTTTTCAGGCGACCCGCGGGCTTTGCCCAGCTTGTCATTCCCAAGCACCTCAAAGAGCGTCGCTCCCAGGGAGTAGATATCGGAACCCGGACTCTCTGGCTCAAACAACAGTCGCTCAGGCGGCATGTAATCGATGGAGCCAAATTGCAACTCTCTCGTGTCGGACTCACGGGCATCGAACTCGGCTCGGGCCACGCCGAAGTCGAGCACTTTCACCAAACCTGAGTCATCGATCATGATGTTCGAAGGCTTGATGTCTCGATGAATCACCCGGAGAGGCTTTTCACCCGGGTAAGGCGGCCGGTTGTACGCCGCATCCAATGCGGATGCCACAGCCGCCACAACGTCCAGGGCGGCGCGCGGAGGTAGTGCATGCTCGGTGTGACCCAGTTGAAGATCGATGGCCTTGAGATCGGCCGCCTCCAGGTATTCCATGATGATGGCAGCCCGGCCATCCAGGGACGTGAGATCCACCACATCGACAATGTTCCGGTGTCGCAGCCAGCCGAGAAGACGCGCTTCGTCTCGCATTCGGCGAGCAATCTCCTCATTCTCACTCCATCTGCGATGGAGCAGCTTTACAGCGGCGATTCTTGAGAACCCATCCGGGTGCATGACCTTGGTAAGAAAAACGCTACCAAAACCACCCGAGGCTATCTCTCGAAGAAATTCAAAACGCCGTACGCTGTCGGGGCTATCCAAAGACAATCCTCAGGGGAGCGCAAAGCGTATCATCACGGGGTCCAAGTTGCCTCTGCCCAGCCCTTTCCTGGATCCACTCCGAGCAGCTCTCCCCCCGAAGACAACGCAGCAATCAATCCATCCGCGACCCCGCAATCGCCCAGCTGTGCCCAGTGGCTTCTCACTCGTTCGTCTCGTCCAGCCCCAGCCCCACCGCGCTCCAGGACTCCCAGGCCCGGGCGTCCATCATCAGGCTCAATGCGAAACACCACTGCCGCTTCTCCCGGGGGGCGCTCCGCCAAACCGAGACGTGCCCAGTCCCGCAGACCGCCACGGTCCAGCCAGGAATCCGCCGCACCCACCAATGCCGCTGGCGACCTCCCTTCTGCGACTGCCGCAATTCCTTCGCACACCGCCATCACTCCAGCAGCACTGCCACCGGCGACAACCCCGGACTCTCCACGAATACCCAACTGAATCGCAACATGGGCCAACGCCATGTTGGGCAGGGTCTTCAGAGGTTGGAGCGGAGGGTAGCGGTGTCGACCTTCTTCAGCCAAGAGTGCCGTAGACAACACTCCGTTGGAGGCAGACGCAAGGATGGCCTCTTCCGCCTCACCGGTATCGGGTGGTTCTCGCCTCACTCCAACAAAAAGCCCCAACTCCTCTCGGTCTCCCTCCCAGCCGGCCAGCGCCTTTGAGGCTGCACACAACAGCAGGGTAGCCGCGCGAGAAAACAACTTCCGGTCCCGCCGCCGGGTCAAGAGCGGTCGGTCATCCACCTCACAACGCGCCGCAATCCGAGCCACCGGAGACCCGGAAATATCACACGGCACAATGGCACTCTCGCCAGCTCGAAGTCGGCGCTGAACCTCTTGTAGGTCCGAACCCAGCGCACACACCACCCCGACCTCAGCGACACGGACCCGAAGAGCGTCGTTCACACGTACCTCGAGAGCACCAGGCTCCCGTTGGAACCCCCAAACCCGAACGCATTGGTGATGGCGTTGTCTACCGCCAATGAACGCGCCTCATTGGCTACG
>JAYZDK010000113.1:0-4535 GCA_036337845.1 Myxococcota bacterium
CTTCGTCTGCGTTGGGGATGCCGCAGAACTGTTGATAGTCGATCAGGGTCTCGATAGGCTTCGCATCCGGGTCCCGCCTGAGTTTCAGTTCACGAAACTTCATGTTGAGCGCATCGTAGAGGAGCAGGCGTCCGGAGAGGCTGGTGCCCACTCCAAGCAGAATCTTGATGGTCTCGTTCGCCTGAATACAGCCGATGACACCGGGAAGAATCCCCAGTACACCACCCTCGGCACAGGAGGGGACAAGTCCGGGTGGTGGAGGCTCTGGGTAGAGGTCCCGGTAGTTTGGGCCGCCTTCGTAGTTGAAAACCGTGGCCTGGCCTTCAAACTTGAAAATACTGCCGTATACATTGGGCTTGCCCAGAATGACGCATGCGTCGTTGACCAGGTAGCGCGTAGGGAAGTTGTCGGTGCCGTCTACCACCACATCGTAGGGTTCCAGAATTCGCAGGGCATTCTCTGAGGTGAGGGGCTCCTCAAAGAGGTCCAGTTGAAGAAAGGGGTTGATGTCTTTGAGACGGCCCTCGGCGCTCTTGACCTTCGGTTGGCCCACAGTGGAACTTCCGTGGAGGACCTGGCGTTGAAGGTTGGATTCATCCACGACATCGAAATCTACGATCCCGATCCGCCCTACGCCGGCAGCGGCCAAATACATCAACAAGGGAGAACCCAGCCCTCCGGTCCCGACGCACAATACGGACGATCCCTTGAGTCGTCTCTGTCCGTCCAGCCCTACTTCGTCCAGAATCAAGTGCCGGGAATACCGTGCGATCTCTGCATTGGAGAGCTCGGGGAGCTCACTGCCTCCTGCAATGGAAGGAACAATAAGGAGCTCTGCACCTTCTGTGACAGGCGTGTCTTCCCCTTCCAAATAGCGAATATCCTCATCGCCGAGGTACACATTCACGAAGCTTCTGAGCTTTCCGCTGTCGTCGCGGAGATGACGAGCGAGCTCTCCGTGGGCGGAAATCAGGTTGGCTAGGGCTGTCGCAACAGTGGTGCCCTCCACCTCTACAGCGGAGGCGCCGTCGGTGTACGGCCGGAGGGGAGTGGGAATGTGAATGGTCACAGGCATGTGTTCAGCTCTCGATGGCAATGAGTTGGGGGATCATGGAGGAGCGGTCTTCCTGGAGGATCCAGGAGAGGGTCTTGTCGGCTCGGCCTTCCAGCACGGAGCAGATGACGTAGCTCATGTTGGGGAGTGCGTGGTCACGGTCATAGTCGGAATATTGCGCAGGATGGTCGGGGTGTGAGTGGTAGTAACCAATGATTTCCAGTCCAGCGGCTTCCAGTTGGCGTTCCGCTTTCATGAGAATGAGTCCGTCTACGCGGTAACGATTCCGGGTTTCTGCTCGCTCGTTGATAAGCGGGTGTACGTGCGAGACTTCGGCCTGGTTGCGGCTTCCAGCCAGGATTCCTACCACCTCGTGGGGGTATCCCTCTTCCGCATGGGCTTGGAGTTTGTCGAACTCTTCTTGAGAAATTCGCAGGTTCACGAGGGCTCCTCCCAGACATGAGGCTCGGAGAGATAGCGCTCTCCACCATCGGGAAACACGGTCACCACGACCCCCTGTTCCAGTTCTTTCGCAATCTCCAGAGCTCCCCAGAGAGCAGCCCCGGAGGAGATGCCTACCAGAAGACCTTCTTCTTTTGCCAGTCGCCGTACCCAACTCAAGGACGCTTCGGTGGGGGCACCGAGGTGGCCGTCGGCGACTTCCGGGTCGTAAATGGCCGGGACGATAGCCGAGGTCATGTGCTTGAGGCCCTCGAGCCCGTGAAAGGGAGAGTCGGGCTCAATGGTGAAACACTGGATTTCCGGGTCTTGGTCTTTCAAGAAGCGGGTGACCCCCATGAAGGTGCCGGACGTGCCGAGTGTGGTAGCAAAATGCGTAATCCTGCCATCGGTCTGCGCCCAGATTTCGGGGCCGGTATGTGTGTAGTGGGCCTGCCAGTTTGCGTTGTTTGAGTATTGGTCGCAGTAGAACAGGCTGGGGTCTTCTTCGGCGAGTCGTCGGGCCTCCACAATGGCGCCGTCGCTTCCTTCCAAAGGAGACGTAAGAATGAGCTCCACCCCCAGTGATCTGAGAATTCGCTTGCGTTCCGCATTGGCATTGGCCGGTAGGCAAAGCTTCAGCTTGTAGCCCTTGGATGCGGCGGCCATCGCGTAGGCAATGCCTGTGTTGCCCGATGACGCGTCCAGTAAGGTCGAGCCTGGGCCTACAAGTCCCTGTTCTTCAGCGACGCTGAGGATTTGTGCAGCGGCCCTGTCTTTGACCGAGCCCCCAGGATTCAGGGCCTCCACTTTGGCCCAAACCTCGACCCCGGGAGACACTTCCTCCTGGATACACCGCTGGATTTGGACGAGCGGAGTCCGCCCCACGGCGCCAAGAAGGTTTCGGGCGAGAAGCGGCTTTGTTGGCAAAGGACTCGTCACGGCGCATGCCCATTACCCGTTCTGAGGCCTCGGGCCAGTGCTGGATTCTAACGGGCCTTAGCAAGCACGCAGTGACGCGGAGCTGGATTCGATTGCGGCAAGTAGATCGGAGGGCTCGGCGAGTCCGCCTGGGCCGTGGTCACCACAGGCCAGACGCTTCTCCACAGGCGCAATCATCTTGTATCTGCCAAGCTCCTCAAGCCATCCGATGTTGCGCTGGACGACAGGATTGAGCCACATCTCGGTGTTCATTGCTGGAGCCAGTACTATGGGGGTTCTGCGGGGAATCGCCATGAGCACGGTGGTCAGCGCGTCGTCAGCGATGCCGCAGGCGAGTTTGCCCAGGACGTTGGCTGTCAGGGGCGCGACGCAGACCGCGTCCGCCCATTTCGCCCACTCGATGTGATCGATGGCCCCCTCAGCCGCACCTTGGAATGTATCCGTCAATACCGGGTGGCCAGACAGAGCCTCCAGGCTGAGAGCGCCTACAAATCGCTCGGCGTTTGGAGACATGCAAACCCGCACCTCGTGCCCGGCCTTGATCGCCAGGCTGGTCAACTCACACGCTTTGTACGCTGCGATTCCGCCGGTGATTCCCAAAAGGATCTTCATCAAGTCATTCTCCGTCAAACTCTATTATCGTGGCTGATCCAACTGTGGCTGTCTCAAAAAATTCCTGAAAGAGCCGAGCGGCGGGCGGGTGACTGAACACCACGAAATGCCCTAGGTCTGGAAACTGGGCCAGCCCGCCGGTCACCAGGGAGACATCGTAGCCTGGCAGATGTGTTGAGGAAGGAGGGCTTTGCTCAAGGATGCCAAGAAGTTCATGCGCCAGAGAGGGCTGGTGTACAGGAGTTAGCTGAGGCAGGCCTCCAGCGGCTGCCAGCGCCTCCATGGCAGCAGGAGGCGTGGGCTCGTCGAGGAGTCCTTCCGACATCAGAACAGAAAGGGGCTGTGTGGAGAACCAGGCCTCCTCGTCCTTCCAATACCGAGCGTAGTTGATGGGGTCAGTCACATCGGTGACCGTTTGGATGAGTGTGGCGACGGGGTGGAGCGGCTGTAGTCTTTCGTGACCTTCCAAGGCTAGAGTCTGGTGAATCAGGGCTTCGAGGTCTATGGGTTCGCTGCGCTGGGTCAACACCGTTGACATGCCACCACCGGCCGCCGACAAGAACATGGCTGACACATCGTTTCCGATAAAGGCACCAGCGATGGCCGAGGTAATGCCGCCGTGGGAATGACCCGCCAGGAATACACGGTCGGGGTCCAGTGTGTGTGGGGTACCGTCTAGTTCCAATGTGTGGGCACGGCTGGCCAGGCCCCTTGAGAGAGAGACGACATCCAGTGCGCCCTGCCTGAAATTGGTTCGGGCGGCCTCGGCGTTCATGGGGTTGAAGCTGTGGAGCTCTGGGATGGTGCCCGCCGTGGCTCGCTCTCCGTGGAGGGGCAGGGGAACAGACAGAACTGCTATGGATGCGTTGGCCAACACACGAGCGGTCTCGAATTCCGCAGTGTTGTCACAACAGTTGGTGTGATCGCCCCCGGTACCATGTGCCCAAATCACCACGGGCCATCCAGGCTCTGGTGGAGCAGCGTCGGTGGGCACGGATAGGGTGAACGGCATGCTCTCCATTTCGGCTAGCAGCGGAGCGCCGGCCTCATCTCGTTCAAAGCCACCGCCGGTGGTCGAATAGGGCTTCTCCCCGTGTTGAAATAGAGGCAGCGATAGCTCACCCACGCCAGTGCTGAAATGCTGGGTAGAAAACCCGGGCGTGAGTTGTTGGTCCCAGTTCGGTGTGGGTAGGTTTTGCTCCGACCAGTCAGCGTATTCAGCGAGCTCTGCCACTGGGTCTTGTGTTGTGAAGACGCTTCCGATGGCGATTTGTTCCAAGGAGAGGTCCAGGCTGGAAAGGGTCTCTTTCACTGATTTCCAGGTAGTGTGGCGTGGGTCGCCCGGACTCCAGACCTTGGCCTGTTCGGGATGGGTCTCTGCCAGTTCTGTCGTGACGACGGCTGCATACTGGGTGCCTGGACGCAGAGGCGCTCCTGGAACGGGGCCTACCGACAAGAGCCGGCTCGGTTGGTAGGCGGTTTCCTCGGC
>JAYZDK010000114.1:0-25357 GCA_036337845.1 Myxococcota bacterium
GCTGCAGATCGAATGCTGTCCGCATCACAGAGGTCGCCGACACAAATCTCCACACCCTTGTTCCGCAAGTTCACCGTGTCATCGGACTGAAGCACCAGAGCTCTGACGGACTCGCCTCGCTCCAGTAGGGAGTCCACAAGCCCCGATCCAAGCTGACCGGTCGCACCCGTCACCAGTACTTTCAGCATGCTCGCCTATAGAACTCGATAAAACGGGCCCACTTGATGGGGCTCTCATTCGTAGCAAAAAGATCCAGCACACTTCCATCCGTACGCAGATGAAGCCTGTTGCCAAGCTCCATGTTCACCACATCCAGTTCAGACAACGGTAGCGTCCAATCCTCCCCAGATGCACGGTCGGTCACCACCAATCGGTCCGCGTACAATCGCCCCAATCCGTGGGCCAAGATCGGCGGCCCATCTGAGTTACGACCGAGTCGCTTCACGCACACATCCGCACCCTCAAGCACTACACCATCCAAAGCGAAACGATCCGGGTCGGCAACCGGCCGGTTGATGTAGAACTCATGAATGTCATCCATGGCAGTCGAAACCCGGGTGTCCTGTGCACCACCTTCCACACCCTTGAGGTGACAGCGCACATCCACTTTCCAGGCTTTCCCACAGTCCGTACAGCGCACCTTGTTCCGATCGCGTTTGTCCACAATCAGGCCTTCCAGCACCATGCATCCCGGACACGCCCAGAGGTATTGCGGAAGTCCTTCTGCCATCTTCCATCCAAAGAGCAGGCGGCCCAAGCCTTCCGGCTCCGGATCGATCTGAATGCGCTGATTGATCTCCCCCTCGATTTCCTCCGGGCTCAATCCAGAAAACGTCACAGGATCATCCACCTCCACAATCAACGGCACCCATCGAAATCGCTTCGCCCAGCGCGGTCGCTGCAAGTGGCCTGTGAGGATTCGCACCACCACCACACGGGCCTCCAGCCTATGAATCAAGCGACCAATACCCGGCCGCACAGGCTGTGTTCGGCCATCCCAAGTTCGATAGCCCTCTGGAAACAGCGCAACCACCTGACCGGACTCGTACATTTCAACAAGGCTCAGCACAGACGCCTTGTCCTTGACGAACTTCTTCTTGGGAAACGCTCCCAGCGCTCGCACCAGGTTCGACAGGGGCGACTTCTGAAAAAGCGCTGCCGAAGCCATAAAACGTACCTGCCGACGCTGCACCATACCCACCCAGACCGGGTCCAACATCGAGGTGTGATTGGCCACCACAATGTAGCCACCCTTTCGTTCCAGCCGCTGGTTTCGACGAATGCGAGTTCGAAACCACACGAGTGAGGCCGGCTTCAAAAGAAGCTGGCAGAACTCATAGAATATGCGGTGATGTAGGGGACGGTCCTTCACAAGATCAGCATCACACGGTTGAGAGCAGGTAGCATCGGAGAACTTGAAAGATCGCCTGCTATCTCTGCTCACTCACCGCCGTCTTCCCTGGATCTTGGCACTCTTGGGGGTCGTTCTGTGTTCTCCCAGTCTGTGGATGGGCATCTACATAGACGACTACCTACACCAGCTCAAATTGCAGGCACACCCTCTGTTCAACGCCTTGGGTCATCCCAGCATGGAGCTCTTTCGGTTCTTCCCAGGTGGGGAAGGAAATCAGGCGTTATTCGAGGCCGGCATCATGCCTTGGTGGTCCCATCCGGACATTCGGATCGCCTTCTGGCGGCCCCTGTCTTCAGCCACCCACCTGCTGGATCACACCCTCTGGCCTGATAATTTTCTGCCTGCACACCTACACAGCCTGGCCTGGTATGCAGTTGCCATCCTTGTGGTGACCACCCTCTACCGAAAGTTGATCCCCACATCGGCGGCAGCCGGATTGGCAGCCTGGATGTTCGCGATTGAAGATTCCCACGCCATGGCCACCGCCTGGCTGGCCAACCGAAACGCCTTGCTTCCGCTCATATTTGGTGCCTTCGCACTCATGGCTCACATCCGGTGGCAACAAGAACATAAGCACCGCTTTCTGGCCGTTGCGATACTGGCCTTCATCTTGGCGCTCTCTGGAGGAGAGGCGGCGTTGGGTGCGTTGGCCTACATCGTGGCCTGGCAGCTGACCTTGGCAGACCGCAGAGGAACCGCACGCCTCACTCCACTGATTCCGTATGCATTGATCGTGTTGGTCTGGCGTATCCTCTACAACCACCTGGGCTACGGCGCCTATGGATCGGGTCCCTACATCGACCCAGCCAACGAGCCGATTGCCTTCTTGGCAGGCCTGGCTCAACGAGGGCCGCTACTCCTGGCGAGCCTCTTCACTCAGGCACCTATAGACCCCTGGATTTTCATACCCCCCTCAGCCCAGTGGGTGCTCGTGTTTCTGGGTTGCGGTGTGGTGGCCATCCTCGTCAGGCTGTTTCTCCCCCTTCTTGAGAACTCCGCCCTTGCCCGATTCTTTGGACTGGGCATGCTGCTCTCCATGGTACCGGTCTGTGCTTCATTTCCCATGGACCGACTCTGCATACAAATGGGCATCGGTGCGTTTGGGTTGATTGCGCTCCTGGCACAACACCGTGGCTTCCTACACGCAGAACCTGCCTCTACAGAGGAGCCAAGCGCCTTTCATCGACGAGGCATCAAAGGCCTGTTGTTGGTTCACGCGGTGATGGCCGCCCTTCTGTTGCCCGGGCGTGTCATGAGTGCCGGGTCATTCTTTGAGGTAGCCGAACAACCCAGCAAATCCATCACAAAGTCCCCCGAACTGGCCGAACAGACCCTGATCTGGATCAACTCCATGGACCTGCTGCTCGGCTATATGGTCGCAGAAAGAGCCTACAAAAAGGAGACCGTGCCCAAGCGGGTGGGACTTCTCTGCTCGATGTTCGCTGAAAACCACGTCACTCGAGTCGACGAAGACACGCTTGAGATTCGGCCGGTGGGCGGATTTCTCGCGAGCTATACCGATCGAATGAGCCGATCGGACAAACTCGGCTTCACCCAGGGCCAGCGTATACCCACTCCTGATTTTGAGGTCGAAGTGACCGAGGTGCTCGAAAACGGACGCCCCAAGGCAGCACGGTTCCACTTCAACAAGCCTCTGGAGGACCCAAGCTACCACTGGGTCGCCACCGGTCCACAGGGCGCTGAGCCGTTCCAACCACCAGCCATGGGGGAGACCACTGTGCTACCCCCAATCTCACCGCTCTTTGCCATGAGGCAATAGCGACAAAAGCTTGTCCGGGGTTGCTGCCTTCCGACAGTGAGGGGAGAATCAGAGGGGATGAGTTCCCGCCTTCCCGAAACGTCCACAAGCCGACTGGCACTTGTGGTGTTGTTCTTGGCTGCACTGGCTGCGACAGCAGCCCTGCACTGGCCACTGTCCATGGAGCTTGACAGCAGTCGTGTCCATGCACATTTCCATGGCAGCCATGTGTGGTGCTTCGATCACATCTTCGCAATGCTCACCGGCAGCGAGCCGTTTGAACACCACACGCGCCGCATCGGGTTCCCCGAGAACGTACAGTTGCGCTTCATTGCTTGGGTGCCTGCTCTACTGAGCGCACCCCTGCGTCTGGTTCTGGGGCCGCTGGGTGCGTACAACGCTGTCCTACTTCTGAGCCCTGCTTTTTCAGCACTCGCAGCCTGGCTGTTCATTCGTCGAATTACCGGTGCCACGCCCTTCACCTGTGCGGGTGCAGCGCTGGCCTTCGCTCTAAGCCCCTACGCACTGGGCTGTTTGGCCAATGGCCAGATGGCCAAGATTCAGTTGTGGATCCTACCGCTCCACCTCTGGGCCTTGAGTGTAGCCATCCGGGGACCCAAGCCCTGGAAAGGCTGGTGTGCCCTTCCTTTGGTCACAATCGCGGGGGCATTCACGAGCCCTTCCACCACCTTGTTCATTCCCATCGCAGCTGGACTCCTGGTTCCATGGGAAATCCTGGCAGCCTCCAACAAGCGTCGTGCCTCGGTGTGGGCCCTTGGAGCCCTGCTACTGACCGCTCTCTCTCTGCTACCCGCCAAGGCCTATTACAGCGGGCTGAGAAGCACCGAGGTCATTACCGCCTTCTCACCGGGAACCCCACCTCCCCATGGAGACATCCTAGACCCCAGCATTGTGGCGCAACCCGAGGAGACGTTTCTCACCCAGGCTCGCCGAGACGCCTCCGCCAGCCAGTCTCACCACGTGACCTACCTGGGACTCCCCATCTTGCTGTTGGTGTGCGCCTTGAGCTTCAGGGGCTTTGCAGGCCGTGGCCTCGGTATCACATGGCTCTTGGGCGGAACCATTCTATCCATGGGTCCCTACCTGGCTTCTCAAGGGGCTTTAGTCCAGATTAGCGGTCGCGAAATACCACTCCCCGCGCTCTTGCTGGAATGGGCTCGATATCCACTGGCTTCCAGCGGGATGTACTACCGAGGTATTCAGATCGCAACGCTGGGAATGGCCCTCTTGATCGCCGGGAGCGCTCAGCGGTTTGGCAACATACGGGCAGTCCTATTGGCCTGGATACTCGGCTCGGGCCTGGTCTTTGATGGCTGGCGTGTCACAAACACCCTGCTGCCCCGTAAAATCAGTCCCGTCGAAGGCGAGGCCCTATTGGAGTCCATGGCTGCAGACTCAACACCCGGAGGCGTTCTGGACCTTCCGTTGGATGTAGACCCCTACACCGGAGGCCTGTACATGGTCGCAGCCGTCGTACACGGACGGCCAACAACGGGACTGCCCCGTCAAAGTCGAGTCGCACACCTGCCTCACCTCGCACGTCTCGACCGTGTCCTTCAAGCCGGTTTGGAATCCGCTCCGGGAGAACTCTCCAGCCAACTGGAAAGCATGGGCTTCCGATACGTCGTCTGGCATCGCCGCCTGGATGGCAACAAGAACATGGGAGAGCAACTCAGCCGTGCACTTGGAGCGGGTACAGAAGCCGAAGATCTGCTGGTCTGGCGATTGGGAGAAGCTCTTGATTGACCGGCGAAAACTCATAGAAGCTACCGGGGAAGCCATGGCGGGACTTCTCGCTGGCATCGTGGCCCTTGTGTTCTGCAACCAGGCGGTCTGGATGCACCCCAAGAGCCTGCTGTGGGCCAATCGCATCGATGCCTATGAAGGCCAGGACCTCGGAGGAACCCTCTTCATGCTGGCCCGATCCCTGGCGGGGGATTCCGGTCTCAGAACAGAACTCATCGGTTGGCCAGTCGGTCACGTGTTCAACAATCACTTCCTGAACCCATTGTTCACCGACCTGATGGCACCGTTCGTACACGTGTTTGACCAACCCCTTGGCTACAACATCGCCCTCTTGCTGGCCTTGGCCACCAATGGCCTGGCTGTACAGGCCACCGTGCGTATGGCCGGTGCAAATCGAACCACAGGCATTCTGGTGGCCGCGATCGCTGCCGCCAGCCCCTTTGCAATGAACGAAGCCCTGGAGGGCCGAGGGGTGAGCGCCTGGTGGGCACCCACCATTCTGGCCACCGCCTTGTGTTTGCGGTCCATGCAGTCCTGGAAACAAGCCTGGTGGATGGTTCCCGGACTTTGGCTGCTCTGGATTTCCCTGGTGGTCTACCCGTACGCTCCGGCCTTGGTCGCCCCTTGGACCCTGCTGGCAGGGGTGGTGTTCCTAGTGCGCCCCACCGAAGACCGAAAGGGGCGACTGATCCGAGCCGGACTGCTACTCGCATGCGCAGTCGGAGTCATGGCCGCATATCTGGCCAAGGCCAATATCGACCCAAGCAGTTCTCTGGACTTCAGCCCTCCTGGAGGCGCCAGCACTCACCTGGGCCACGTAGTACCGCGTGAGCTCTTCTACCTGGGTATTGCGGACACCCCCCAGTGGTGGTTCAACATTCTGAAGACGCTTGGCTGGGCCAACCTGGCCATTGAAGAGACCTCGCTACTGAGAGTGCCCGCGTCGCTGGTCATTGCCACAATCATCGCTTGTGTGCTCGGGCGCAGAACTGCTTGGGTCTGGGCTCCCGCGCTGGCGGTATCTGTCCTGCTGTTTGCGATCTCCATCGGGCCAAGCCGCGGAAGCGAAGACAGCCTGTACACCTGGGTCATGGAAAACGTGCGCTATTACCGGGCCTGCCCCCGTCCGGATCGATATGCGATTCCCGCCTGGTTTCTGGGAATCATCGGCATGGGGACCGCATGGTCCGCAGCACTCGAAACCAGGCGTTTGCGCACCCAAAGCATTCTCTCAGGAGTGTTCGCCTACATTGTGCTGATGCAGGTATGGACTGCCCAACCAAGCCCGCTTCAGACCTGGCCTCCCTTTGTGGGCCTCGACGGGCTGGATGAAGAGGAACTGCTGCTGGACCTTCCCATTGGACTGCCTGACAAAACCATCATGCTGCTCTACGCCACCCATCCCGTGAAACGAGCCACACCTCCGCCTCAGGGCTTTCAAGTCTGGAGAGACGGTTTGTCTCAGAGAGACCTCCCCTTGCTCCAAGCCGTTGCGGAGGTGGAAGGAGAGGGCACCCTGTCCGAGCCCATGCAGAAGCGCCTCGCAAACGGCAACCTTCCCGAGGTTTCCGCTGGCCTTCGATGCATTGCACTCCACCCCGAAGAAGCCCACAACCAGGAGTTGGGGCCTTGGATGAGCCTGCTCTCAGCCGCAGGCGCCAGCCTGAAAGCCATCACTCCAGGTGGGGTTCGACTCTACAGCCTGGTAGAAGACGAGCAGGCCTGTGTTCCTACCCCCTCGGATGTGGACGTCAGCCTCGACCCCGTGTTTCCACAGCCACTGAATCCGCCGGGAGAGCCAGGACGTTGAAAAGACTGGGTTTTGCCATTGCGGTGATGGTCCTGGTGCTCAGCGCTGCGGAAATCGCTGCGCACACCTGGGAGAGCACCCAGTCCTCATTAAGCCGAACCATCCCAACTCCTGCTCCCAGTCGAGATTCCAATCGAGAACTCCTCAACGCCTTCTCCGAGCGCCAGGAACAGGACCGACAACACAACGGCCTGGCCACCCCCATGGTGGAGGACGAGCAACGAGGCTGGGCCTTGGAACCACACCGCGTGATGGTGGAGGACAACGTCACCTGCCGCATCAATTCACTGGGCATGCGCGGGCCGGAACTCACTCCCAAAAAGCCGGGTGAGAAGCGAATACTGGCTTTGGGGGATTCCTCGGTCTTTGGCTCTGGTGTGATGGAGAAGGATGTCTTTGCTGTTGTGGCGGCGGCCCAGCTTACTCAAGCACTGGGCACAGAGGTTTCCTGGGCGATCGGCGCTGTACCTGGACATGATTCGGGACAAGCCCTCTCCACTTTAGAGCTCCACGGAAACACCGTGAATCCCGATTATGTGCTGGTGGGAACTCTCTGGAGTGATGTCTACGCGAACTTCAGCCCCGAGAGAAACGATAGGGCCTCTAGCGAACTCAAGGGCCGCCTGCGCGGCCTCGCCACCTACAGGCTGGCCCGCCGTGCACTGGCACCGTGGCTCCGTGCCCGTAAAATCCGTTTCATCGACTCCAGTTCCGATATTGGTCCAGACCCCACCGGAGCCACAAGCCGAGTGTCTCTCTCCCAATACATCAAAAACCTACGAGAAATCGGTGCAAAAACCGAATCTCTGGGGGCTAAACCGGTCTTCATTGCACTGCCGGCACCGATGGATTTCGACCAGGTGGATGTACCCGAGACCGTGCTGGAATACCGAGCAGCCATGGCCCATGTCGCCCATGAATCCAATGCGTTCTTTGTGGATGGTCCAGCACTGTTTCGAGAACAAGGCGCTGGCATAGGCTGGTTCTTGGACCAGGTGCATCCCAACGCAGCAGGACATGCGATTCTTGGGGGTGCAATCTCCAATACGCTCAAGGCGAGCGCACCATGAGCCTGGTCCTTGTAGCGATTGCGTTGCTCGCCCTCCGGTTCGCTCCAGGCAAACCTGAAACCAGCACCTGGCATCCTGTCTACGACCCCTTGGTGATTCTGTTGTGCGGGGTGGGCTCGGCCACCTTGATTCAATGGACCGTCCCCTTCCACATGCCCGCCGGCTCCATCACGGCCTCGGACTTCCCCGAATACTGTGACTGCATTCTGGCGCTTGCGGACGGACATTCCGAGATCTGGTCCGGCAACCGATCCACGTTTCCCACCTGGCTTCCCGCACTGTTCTACAAGCAGTTCGGTGTGATTGATGGGTTTCTTGCAGCAGCCGTCACCAGCTCGGCCATCACCGCAATGGCTGTGGCCCTTTGGGCTCGAGCATTGCATTCCCGGCTCGCTGCCATCCTAGCGAGCGTATGCATGGCGGCCTTCTCTCCACTGGTCATCAGCTCGCGAATGATCAACCTCTACCCGGAGATTGGAGCCATCCTCGCGCTGGGTTCTGGGGGTGTCGCCCTCGCAATGCGCTATCCCAGGGCATCCACGCTGCTGCTGGCAAGCGCGGCGGCGTCCTTGACGCTGCTCGGAGAACTCCGAGGCATCATCTGGGCCATCCCTTTGCTGGGCACTCTGGGACTCTGCACACTTCGTGGGGCCAGAAAGACCATCCCAGTCCGATTGGTCTGTGTGCTGGTTCCACTTGTACTTGTCCACCAGTGGGGCAGCCGAGCCTACCCAGAAGGCACCTCCCCATTGGAACACCAGGTCAATCTCCAGTTCCGCTTTGCCGAAATGGGGCTCACAGACGCACGCTACCAGCCCCCCTGGGATGTCGCAGACTCCCATTATGTATGGGGCCGATCATCGCTCCTGGAGATCCCCAAGACGCTTTCCTACCTCCGGGGCCAGAGACAGTACGTTCCAGAATACGAGACCGTAGAACACCTCGAGGACAAGGGTGGCGGTGCAGTGACACGCCACTGGCTGAACGTGCTGCCCTTTGCAGCCCTTCTGACACTTATCAGTCTGCGCAATCGGCCCTGGATGCTCTTCACCTTGTTTGCCACGACACTGCCCTTCCTGGTTTCACTGCAGGGAACTGTGCTGGCCTCGAGAAGCGTGCTTCGTTTCCTGGCGAACTCCATGGTCTTTGCACCCGTAATACTCGGCGTGGCAGGCGCCTACCTCACCCAGGGTCGACTTGAACCCCAGAAGGACACCGGAGCCTTCTTCGAAAGCATGCGCACAGCCCTGCGAGAGTGGATGGCAAAAATCCCCCTCTCTTGGCAAACAGCCAGGGGCATCCTCCAGGGCAAGGGCATTGATGCCAAGACCATGGAGCAACTACAGACACCAAGCCTTGAGAAGCAAGCGATCTCAGAGGGCCCACAGCCGGGACGGCTGCTTTCATGGAAAGCGATTCCCGCAACAGCTTTGGTGCTGGCCATCGTGATGGGAATCGCGCCAAGCTCCATGGCCCCCAACGCCGACTGGCGGGTCCGAATCGAGCGTCCAGACGGCATTCTGGACTTGCAGTGGTACATGGCCAATGCCCGGGGAGAGTCCGTCCGCGAACCGGGCCCCAAAGCCCTCTCCGAGCCCTGCGCTGATGCCCTGAAATCGGATGCCGAGGCAAATCGACCCAACTGGGTGCGCACCCAATACTCGCACTTGGGCGCCTGGAAGGCCGGTCAGCCCAAGACTGCCCCAATGGGGGGTACCGAGCCGAGATAATCTCCGGGATCCACATCTCCCAATGCCAGAATCGTAGCCCCCAAGTGGGCAGAAGTCAGGCGTGTTCCCGACTCGGAGAGCTCGCCACTGGCCAAGTCCACCTTTTGCCCCAAGAGCACGTCATCATAGGCTCCGATCACCCGGCCCCCAGATACACCGGGGCCAAGAATCATGGCCGAGGTGTCCGTCCAGTGGTCCTTTCCGCCCTGTGCATTGACTTTCGGAGTACGGCCCATCTCCGAGAACACCACCATCACCACCTCGTCCGCCAGACTGGCTTCTACTTCTCCAGGTGTGTTTTCCAACATGTCCTGGATGAGTAAGAGGTCCGCAAACAGGGTCTCGTAGTGATCGCCCTGCAGCTGAATCGCCGCATGGGTATCCCACCCGGTTCCCCACAACCCCTCGTGCTTCACGGTTGCACAGCGGGTGATGCCCTGCCTGAAGCAAGTGATGGCGGGAGAAACCCGCTGAGACACCGGCACATACCCCGAGGTATCCACCGAACCGAGGTCGAGATCGGGCAAATCCCGAACCAGCGCCAACTGCTCATGAGCGTTTGATAGATCTCTCACAAATCCAGCTTCACCAACCCCGGTGCGCAGTCCTGCAAACGCACCAGCTCGACTGTTCACATGAGCCGCCACCAGGTCAGTCATGCGAGGGTCGAATCCAGAGAGGATCGAATCCGACTCCTGAAGCGCCTCCCCACTGAGCAGCTTGCTCAACTGACCGGTTTCTCCGGCTCGAACCACGACGGTAGGGTGCTTGGCTGTATAGGAGGGCCCTGAGAGCACCAGGCATGGCAGGGTAAATCCGGAGGATTCGCCGGCAAGAATGGCTGGCCAGTCATCACCCTGAGCCTGTGTGCTTCCTGTAAGTACGAGACGACGACACGTGTCATGGGTAATGGAGCGCACTTCCATGCCATTGAGCACACAGGTACGGCTGCCATAGCGCTGAAAGAACGCTCGGACCGAAGGCCGCTCCTGGGAGTCGACAAATTCAATCCCAGACTGCGTGGAGGTGGTCGAGTCGGTATCGACGTCAATGCCTGAGCGCCCAAACATGGGAGCGAACACCCAGGTCGGGTCCCAGCCTCCGGCAGCGAAAACAAAGAGGAACTTTCGTTTGGAGGCCACAGTAGGTGCTGCCATGAGCGCACTCGGCGCTAGAAAACCAGCCGCTACAAGCCCCGCGAATTCTCGTCTTGTCCAGTTCATCAGTAGCTCAAAACCTCCGGGTCCTGCAGCAGCGCTGCGAACACCCCCGCCCAGGCATCCTCAGCCGAGCCCGTGTTGCGTACCGCCTGCCAGAGTGTGACCAGGCTGTCTCGATGGGCCTCGTCCAAAGGCCGACCGGTCAATCGCAGCACCATGTCTTCCAGGGCCTTCTCAAACACGGCATTCCCCGGGCTGTGGGAGATATTGAGGTCCGCGAAAAAGGCCGAATCATCGGAACCAAACTCACGAATCGCAGAAATACTGCCCGCTTCAGCCAAGCGCTGGGTCACTAGCAGCCAGGTCAGGCCCGGGGTTCTTTGAGGGTCGGTGACGTACGCACCATCCACACCCCCGGCCATGACGCGAAACCCCGTGGTGTCACTGGTCATCAGGTCAAACCCCCAATAGCTCCAACGAAACCCGGTCAAGTCCTCGACAATGTCCGCCAATCGAGGTGCTCCCAACAAATGGAGCGTCGACACCTCGGCCCCACTCACATCTGCGGCCCGATAGGCCGGGAGATCCGTGATGGCCCGCATGAGACTTTTCAACTGCAAACCAGAATCGACAAAGCTCTGGCGCAACCCCTCGATCGTTTCGAAGTCATTGAGCCCCACGTCCCGACGCAAGAGGCCCTTGGTCATGCGTTCGGCCACACATCGGGGAAAGCGCGGATCTTCCGCAATAGCCCCTCCGAGTTCTCCAAGTCCCGAAACCGGCACACCAAACCATTCGGGTTGGGTTTCCAAGAGCTGGTGGCCTAAGGGCTCCCGCTCCGCGTGGTAGCGATCGATTTCGAAGATGTTGTACTCGTTGAGGCTGTAGAACCCGAACAATGCACTGGCAATCGGATCCAAAGAGGAGTGGCACCCCATGCAGTAGGGGTTGCTCCGAAGTGCATCTTCCACCTCATCATCTTCCTCGAGCTCCGCTTCTTCCAACGAAACCGGTCTCGCCAGGTAGTCTTCGCACACCAGCAATCGAACCAACGCCGCTACACGGCCTCGATTGTAGTTGGACACGGTGGTGTGGTAGCGCCACCACAACCCATTGGTAGCCAGCACCCCTGCAGCCGGCCGACCATCGGTGTAGCGAGACACCTCCCAGCCCTCCCCATCGGAGGGATAGTCCAAGCTCCAGACACTCGCGAGCACCTCATTGGCCAGGGTGTAGTCCGCCGTCAAAATCTCCGAAAAGGGCTGATCATTCGCCGCCACATGGGCCATGAGGCGCAGGGGCTCATCTCCAACTGCCCGCTCAAAAGGAAACTCACTGCCCGGACTGGAGGCGAGCTCCTGGTACTCCCGGTACGTCACCAGAAACTCGTCGACCTGCGTGTGCCATTGCTCGGCGAACAACTGCACGAGACGCTGTTCGAAACGCGGGTCTTCCAGGTAGGCGTCGCGCAGAACATCCACACGAGACGGGTCTGTCTGTACTTCCTGGATCTCCGAGAGCGATGGCAGAGTGCCGCGTAGGTCCAAGCTGATTCTGCGAAGCAGACGGCCAGCATCGAGTGCCACATACTCAGGAGCAGGAGTGGGCTCCTCTTCCACCATCGTGTCCCCCTCCACAGCTGTATCGACCCTGGAATCTTCTACAACGCGATCGCAAGCCCCCGCGGAGTTTCGAACAAACCCCTCCATACACGGGGAATTCGCACCACCATTGCAGCCAAACCACAGGAAGAAAGTCCAACCCAACATCATTGATGCAACCTCATGATGTCTTGTAAGGATTCACCCACGTCCCGGAGATCGATGCAGCCTTCTCCTAGAATCGTGTCCACCGTTGAGATCTCCGCACAGCCGCTACAGGCTTGACCAAAGTCCAGGTGGTACCACTGTCCATCCAGGCCTCTCACTCCCAGCCGACCTTTGGGATGCCCTCCACACTCATCGCTGTCGAACAAGAGGTCTTCAAAAACCATGTAGTGTTCGCCAAAGCCAAAAGAACCATCCAACTCAAGGGTCCAGCTCGTCGGCTGACTCTCGATTCGAATCCAAGTCGCCAGTGTAGAGCTTCCCCCCAGCCACCCATCATCCCCATCGTAGCTCCAGGAGCCCAGAATACTGGCACCAACAATCTTCGGCCAAACTCCGGGCCCGGTCACCCGTTCAACAAGTAGCTCGCCTCCCCCTCGGAACCACTGGGCCTGGTTGTCAATGATGTAGAAATCCCCAATGAGATGAAAAGGGCCTTTCTGGGGCGTCGTCGGTCCTTCATAGGCACTGGTGCCTGCAAACCGGTAGCCCGTTGAAGATAAGCAGCCGTTGAAACTCCCGGAGAGGTTGAACCCCGAATCTGAAGGACACTGGCTGTCTCGCCCCACAAACATGCCCAGGAATGTATCTCTCGGTGAGTAAGGGTCTGGCAGCCCGTACTGCAGTCCCGCCGAGACCGCGTTCAGCACCTCCTCCACCGACCATTGGGGCTCATTGTCCGGGCTCGAATCCTGGGGGTCCGAATGCTCCGACTGTCCCAAGCAGACGAGCAGGTCTTCCAGAAGAACCAGGTCTTCTTCGGGCACCCCTCCACCCACCGGCATGGAGTGCTCCTCCAGCACCCGAACACGAATCCTCTCCTCAAACGCAGCGGTCACACTGGCCTGGTCGAAATCCACACCCTCGGGGGCTCCATTTCTAGCCTCGGTAGTGCTGGAGTGACAGGCATTGCAGTAAGTCTGGAAAAACCCCTGTCCATAGCTCTCCCAGGTCACTCCCAGTGGAGACTCACAAGGCGAGTCGCAGGTGATGCAAACCGAAGTGTCCTGCCCCGTTGCTTCCTCAGGCTCTCCCGAGTCGATCGGCTCAACACTCGGCTTGCAGCCGAGCAGAAGAGAGCCGACAATCACTGCAATAAGCATGGACACAACAAGATGGTAGCCCAGCAAACAGGACCCTCACGAACTCTCGGCAGAATCCTGGTGAGTCTCTTGATTGTCGGGGCAGGTGCCATGGCCTGCACAAACAAACCCTCGACGGAATCCGACGTCCCCACCGACCTGGTGGTCATCCTCGTTCCTGGCCTGCGAGCAGAAGGCTCCAACTCCGGCGCAGAATCCCAATTCTGGAAGAAGATTGGGCGGACGCCTGACGTTCGATACACCAGCGCCTACGCTCAAACGCCCTCTCCTCGCGTCAGCATCGGCTCCATGCTTACCGGCATGTATCCTTCCGCCATTCCGCTCTGCGGCCGTTACGTGCCCCGCGAATACGACCTGCAGGACCGCGGCCAGAACGAACAAGCCTGGTGCGCCACCATCCCGCCCGACCGACACACCTGGCCCAAGGTGCTGTCTTTATATGACTACCGCACCGTATTGATTCGCGGGCCAGCGCCCGGCGCCGAACACATAGACCCCGCCTTCAATGAGGTCATTGAAATCAACTCCCCCCAGCGAAACTGGGTATCCGACTGGCCGAGGATGCGTGAAAAGGCCCGCTCCTGGTGGCAAGCCAACTCGGATAGCCCCCGGCTGTTGGTGGTGCTGGCCACCGACCTTGAGCTTCCCGCCCTTTCCCGATTTTTCGACGAATCCGGCATGGCACCTGAGTATCCCGGAGACAAAGGCGCCATCGCCCATCCGGACGTGCTGCGGAAACGATACACCGAAGAAGCCGCCAAAGCCGGGACTGCAATCGGCGGCATTCTCGAGGACCTCCAGGTCTCCGACCGGCCTGTGTGGTCTGTGGTGACCTCCACTCATGGAGTGAGCTTGGGAGAGCGCTCTCCACCCTCCGCACAGGAACGGGCCCAGGCCTATGACCACCTGAAGCTGCCCACCACTCAGATTTTGATGGACCGCACCACTCACGTGCCACTGGCCCTCTTTGGCCCCACCCAACGCAACAAGGTAGTCGAGGACCCCGTGGAGCTCATTGATGTCTTTCCGACGCTCGCTGGACTCTCCAAGGCCACAGAACCCGCTCAACTCCAGGGAGACAACCTGTTGAGTGCGACCGATGAGAACCCCGTGGCCTACTCGGAGTTCGGAGACATGCTCGCGCTCCGAAAAGACAATCTCTTGCTGACCTTTCGCTGCTTTCTCCACAACGGAACCAGCCTGGACCCCGAGCTCACCAGCCGCTTTGAAAAGGCCCCTCTACAAGGAGAATTCTTTTCCCTGCACGACGTGGTGAAGGACTCCATGCAGCAGGAAAACCTCCAAAAAAGCCAGCCTGAGCAGGTCGAAACCTTGCGAAACGCACTGCTGAATCAACGCAAGGGGCCAGGAGCTCCACCTCCAGACGCGCTGGGTGCAGAAGAGTTGAAGGCACTGCGCCTCACACCTGCTCTGGGCTACTGGTAGGCTGAACCAGGAGATTCGGTGCTCCATACCTGGGAGATTGCTGCGCTCATAGCCATCGTCGCGACTCTGATCGCGCGGCGGCGGCGTGGAGCCCTATCCAACCTCATTCCGGACACACCCCAATGGAACTGGGGCTTGGGCCTCGGGTGCCTTATTGCCGCAGCGATTCCCCTGGGATCGGCCTGGAGCTACCTCGCTCCTCACCTCGCTCCGTCCGGAGCAGACTACGAGGGCTACTACCTCTCCGCCCTGGCCATTGAAACCGGTGATTTCAGTCTCTATGTACGTGACCGCTACCCGGGCTTTCCCTGGCTGGCGAGTGTCTTTGCCAGCTCCCCGCGCACCATCCATGAAGCCGGAGCGCGAATCAACATGGTGGCCATGGTGGGCTCGGTGCTCGCCCTCTACACCATCGGCCGACACCTCGGTGGCCGAGCTGTCGGTGTGGTGGGCGGTCTAATCGCAGCCCGCATCTCCCTGGTGATGGACCTCGGTCACACCTTCACCCACTATCCCTTGACCGCAGCGCTCGACGCCGTGCTGCTCGCTTTGGTGCTCAGTCTCGCCACCCGTGACAAAGCAGTGGGACTGGCCTGGGCCACGGGATTCACCGGCGCACTCGCCGGAGCCTGCGATCCCAAGCAGTTTGCGTTTGTAGGGATGGCTTTTGCAGTAGCCGCAATGTGCCTGGTCTTGAGAAAAACCTGGAGCATTCAACAACGTGGCCTGGGCTTGCTCGGACTCGTAGCACCACTGATCGCCACCAATATTGCTGTCGGCCAGCTTCCGGTGAAGCTCTTCTCTTTAGAAGAGGTCACGACCCGTGTTCAACTCCACTTCAAAGCAGATCCACACCTCGCGGCTCAAGCCGAGCAAGGCTTTCGGCTCGGAGAACCCGGGGCCCTGTTGCAGTTGCCGGTCAGCATTGTGCGGGTAGCCACCAGTGTGGCTCCCGAGAGCCATCAAAAGGGCCTGATTGCGCCCCTTTCTCTCGAGGCCATGCCTGTGGTGTGGGGCCCGGTATCTCCCTTGTGGGCCTTGCTGATTCTCGCTCTTCTGGGGACATTGGCGTGGAGGAGACCCAAGGCCTGGGGCGCCAAAATGGCCGTGGTGGCCATACCCCTGGCCATCGCCTGGCCGAACTTCCACATGCACTACCAGAACCGCTATTTTCTGGCAGCCGCATTGTTGGCTCCAGTACTGGTGGCTGCCGGTCTGCAGTCACTCGCCGGAACCCGAGCCGTACTGGCTGCTGGAATCATGGCCATTGGCTGGCCCAGCAGCCCCTTTTTCGAGGCCGGCACCTCATACTTGGAGAGAAAAGAGCATCGGCACGACATCTGGGTGGGCCGTGAACACGGCGTGGATCTGGAAAATCTGCGGTGGGCCATCGACGCCCTTCCCGAAGACACAATGGTGTTCGATTTCTCCGAGCGGAGACCGGCCCCCTCTCTTGCGGCCGCTCACCCGTATGTGCGCTGCAACATGGAAGGCGACCAGTGTGTATCCAAGATTGTGAATCACCCAGGCACACGGGTGGCGGTCTTATGGGCAGGGGAGTTTCTCAGCAGTCGCGTACCCGGAGGAACCGGGAAGATTCCAGCCAATGCCGACCAAGGCGGCGGCACCCCCGAGCAGGTCGGAGAGTGCTGGAAGCGCGTGCGCTGGCTCAACCCAGACGCCGGAGTATTCCGCTACGAGTGCGAACAACCTCCCAGGCCCCTGCCGCACCTTCCACCACCTCCTCCGCCGGATGATTGGTAATGGGCTGGTTGATGCTGTGGGTTTTAGGGTGCTCCAAGAGCCCGGTCTGTCCCGAGGGCATGGTGTGGATTGAGGGTGGGGTTGTGCCCATGGGTGTGGTGACGCCCACCCGAACCTGGCATGCACCCGCAAGGGACGCCACGGTGAAGAGCTACTGCATCGACCAATACGAATACCCCAACACCAAAGGGCAACTCCCTCAGGTGCAGGTGTCCTGGGAGGCGGCCACAATGCTGTGCGAGACCCAGTCCAAGCGGTTGTGCACCTCGGCGGAGTGGGAGAGAGCCTGTGCTGGCACCACCCGACGGGCATATGCCTATGGACCCACACGAAACAAAGAAACCTGCAACACGCCGATTGAAGACGGGCCGGGGTCTCCGCCCTTTCCCGTAGCAGCGTCGGGAGCGCACGAGGCCTGTATTTCTCCAGAAGGCGTGGCGGACTTGAATGGCAATGTCTCCGAGTGGGTATCCGACCCCTGGACAGGCATGCCCGAACCATTCAACGCCACAGCCAAAGTAGACCCAAACACGTGGCGCACCCTGCGGGGTGGCACCATGTGGGCGCAGACATTTTACGGCCAGGACTGCACCAGCCGACACGGTCACATCAAGACCGATCAGCACCTCGACGATGGATTCCGGTGTTGTAAAACCCCGTGAGGTTTCCTATCTGTGGCCGTCTTCCTCAAACTCTCCAAAGCTATCCCGTAGATACGCGATGACATCAGCAAGTTCCTGATTGGACAGGTCTTGTGGTGGCATATTTCCGGTTCCCTCCAGGATGATGTCGGTCAACCCCGAATCGTCGTGCTGTTTCACGATGTACATCAGACCTGGCGCACTGCCGCCCGAGCCCTCGGGCCCGTGGCAACCCGCACAAGTCCCCGCAAACACCTCGGCACCGCGCTCGATGTCCCCAACCACCTCGTCGAGCCCCGTTTCTTCAAGCCCCGTCTCCCCATCACAAGGTCCCGGATCACAATAGTCCTCCGGGGGATCTCCACAACCCACCAGGCCTATCAGCGGGATCAACAACAATCGAAACACGGGCACCTCCAGAAAATCTCTCTCTTCTTGATACCACCGAAACCGGCAGCTTCGGAGCACTGGAGGCCAATGAACGCGCACCCCCGCCACAGGCGCGGTCTTGGCCTTCCGGGCCACCATCTGCTATAAGCGCGGAGTTCGGGGCGTAGCGCAGCCTGGTAGCGCACCTGCTTCGGGAGCAGGGGGTCGGAGGTTCAAATCCTCTCGCCCCGACCACTTTGAAGGCCTCTTGAGTCCTCTGGGTTCAAGAGGCTTTTCAAATTGACAATCCTACGTGGGCTCGCTGAAGAACTCTCTGGTTTAGGCCATCGCCCCTAGCGGAGAGAAGAACTCCACCAGAAACGGATGGGTAGATTCCCGGCGCAGCGCCTCCACGCTTCCTTGTGCAACCACCCGGCCCTCTTCGAGACACACCACAATCGGGTCCCAGGCCAAGAGATCCCGCACATCGTGGGTGGCCACAACCGCCAGGCGATCTGGCCGACCAAACTGATCAGACAGTAGCTCCCGAGTCTCCTGGCGAACCGACACATCCAAGGCCGCAGTAGGCTCGTCCAAGAGCAACAAACCAGGCTCAATAGCCAGAGCACGAGCCAAGGCGACACGCTGCTTCTGCCCGCCAGAAAGTGCCGCTGGGCGAGCATTCAGCAGCTTTTCTGCGCCCAGTGCTGCCAGTAGGTCTCGGGCTCGGTCCTCGCGCGATTCCTTGGGAAGGCGGTACAAGCCATAGGCCACATTGTCCTGGACCGAGAGATGCTCGAAGAGCCCATACCCCTGGGGCAGATACCCAACGCCGCGCTGTTCGGGCGGCACCACCACCTGGGCCTCTACATCCACAAGCACGCGCTCGCCCACAACGAGCCGGCCCGCATCCGGCACCACGGCACCCGCCAGTGCTCGGAGCAGGGTGGTTTTGCCCGAACCGTTGGGCCCAATGAGCGCCACGGGGCCTCCCGGGACCGAGACCTTCACATCGAGCTGGAAATCCCCCACAGAAGCCCGCAGTTCTAGCTGTAGCGCAACACTCACGAGGAACTCCTGGGCCCGAAGGCGCGAAGCAAGAGCAGAAGCAGCACCGCCACACACACCAGAATCAACGCAATGGCACGGGCCTGAGCGAGGTCTTGTTCGAGCGCCTGAAACACCGCCAGTGTGAGCGTTTGGGTTTTACCGGGCAGATTGCCCGCAAACATAAGCGTCGCCCCAAACTCCCCCAGCGCCCGCGCCCAGGCAAGGCCCGCCCCAGACACCAGGCTGGCTCCAGCCGCCGGGATTGCGACGCTGAGAAAAGCCCTGGAAGGACTGGCACCCAAAGTACGAGCCACCAGGATCAGGTCATCATCGACCGCCCGAAACCCAGCCGTGGCCGTCAACACGTAGAGCGGTGCCCCCACCATTACCTGAGCGAGAATCACCGCAGTGGTAGTAAAGGGCACCGACATGCCAAAGGCCGCGAGGCCCGGCCCCAGAAGACCTTGGCGACCAAACGTCTCCAAGAGGGCGATTCCCAGCACCGTAGGCGGCAGCACAACCGGCAACTCGACAACAAGCATCACCCACCGAGACGGACTGTCTCTCTTTCGTGAGAGCCTCCAGGCAAGCGGCGTACCGAGCACGACGACCAAGAACAGCGCAAGCGTGGTGGTGCCCATGGACAACCAGAGCGCCGAACGGGTGGAATCCAGCGACAACGCGTGTGCCAGGTCCGACGGGCTCGTAGCAAAGACCAGCCCAACGACAGGCAGAGCCAGCAGAAGCAGCAGCACCCAGGCAGGAATGGCCGACAACCGCGAATCCAACCGCGTCATGGAACCGGGCCCCCAAACCCAAACCGCTGCAGCACCTCTAAACCGACCTCACTCTCCACAAACTCCATCCAGGCCATTGCCGGGCCTGCTGCAGGACTCTGGACTAGACGAGCCTGGTGATAGGAAACCTTCGGAGCGAGTTCCTCGGATACAGGCACACATCTAAGAGCCTCCTGTCCCAGACAATCCGTCGCATACACAATGGCTGCGTCCGCCTCCCCCAGAATCACCTTGGCTGCCGCGAGGCGCACATTGGATTCTCGTGAAACCACGCGGGAGCGAACCGCTCCCAGCCAGTCGTCACCATAGACGCCGCTTGCCCGTTCCAGAAAGCGCTCGGTATAGCTGCCTATCGGGGACTCGGGCGTTCCCAGCACAAGTGAGCCCACCTCCACGAGGTTCTTCAGGTCAAGACTGCCTTCCCAGGTGTCGGAGAGAGCCAGGACAAGCTCATTGGACGCAAAGACCTCGCCGTTTTCCAGCAGGCCTTCTGCAATCAACTCTTCTACATGGCGGACGTTCGCAGATGCAAAGACATCGGCTGAGATGCCGTAGCGCACCTGGGTCGCC
This sequence comes from Myxococcota bacterium, assembly GCA_036337845.1. Taxonomy (GTDB): domain Bacteria; phylum Myxococcota_A; class UBA796; order UBA796; family CAJQPC01; genus JAYZDK01. Next base: position 20,277 of record JAYZDK010000114.1, read on the forward strand.
AACACCTGGCTCCCTGCGAGGGAGACCTGGACATCCACCCCAGAATGGGCCTGCTCATAGGCCTGCTCGAGTTCTGGGAACACCTCGGACAAGGAAGCAGCCGCCAACACCGTCAGAACAGGAGGTGATCTCGTACCCTCTCCACAGCCCTGGAGCAGCAGAAGAGCCGATACAGCCCACATGGCGTGCTCTCAGCCTCGCAGGGCAGCGATTGCAGCCGATCGGTCCTCGGCCCCATAAATACCGGAGCCACTCACCAGCACATGGGCTCCCGCCGAAACAAATCGCTGTGCGTTGTCGACCTTCACGCCGCCGTCCACTTGGATCAAGGTGTCCAACCCCATCGCATCGATCCGCGAGCGAATGCGCTCAATCTTGGAGAACACCCGTTCGATGAGCTTCTGACCGCCAAAGCCGGGATTCACCGACATCACCAAGACGAGGTCCAACTCTTCGAGCACGTAGTCGAGCACCGACTCGGGGGTGTGGGGGTTGAGGGCGACGCCCGCCTTCGCTCCGGTCGAGCGAATGTGCTGGACCGAGCGATCCAGATGAGCACAGGCTTCCGCGTGAACCGTAATGCCATCGGCTCCGGCTGCCCGAAAGTCCTCCACGTAGTTATCCGGGTCCACGATCATCAGGTGACAGTCCAGGAACTTGTCCGTGATTGGCCTGAGCGCTTTGACGACCAGGGGCCCAATCGTGATGTTGGGAACAAAACGCCCATCCATCACATCCACATGAATCCAGTCTGCATCCCGCACGGCGTCGATATCTTGGCCCAGCCGAGCAAAGTCAGCAGACAGAATGGACGGCGCGATCAAAGGAGTTGTCACGAGAGCACCTCACCAGGTTGTATGCGAGCCCCATTGGCAAGCACAGGTCCAGGAAGCGACTTCTTACCCGGAAGCTGGGCTTCGAGCACCTCAATGGCCCCCTCACCACAAGCCACAACCAGGGCTCCCTTGACCGAGAGCACTTCTCCTGGCTGGCCCTGCCCTTCCACCACACGCGCCGCCTTGACCTTCAAGGTGTCCCCCCGAAACATCGAAAAGGTGCCCGGCCAAGGCTGAAACGCACGAATATGATCATGATTGACCTGAGCCGACCGCCCCCAATCCAACCGCCCTTGGGCTTTTTCGAGGGGCGCTGCGTGCGTGACTCCATCGGCCGGTTGCGGGAGAGGCGACAAGCGTTCCAGACCCGCCAGGGTTTCTACCAGAAGCTCGGCCGTGACAATGGACAGGCGCTCCCGGAGCATGGGCCCAGTGTCGTCCTGAGAAATGACAACCTCTCGGCGGCACAGCATATCGCCGGTGTCGAGGCCGGCATCCATCTGCATCGTCGTCACTCCGGTGACCCCATCTCCCGCCGCAATCGCTCTCTCGATAGGAGCGGCTCCCCGCCAACGTGGCAAGAGAGAGGCGTGGCCGTTGATACAGCCGAGCCGAGGGGATTCCAGGAGGTACGGCGTCAATATCCGGCCATAGGCCACCACAACCGCCACATCGAGGTCTAAACCCCGGAAGCGTTCCGGGAATGGACCACTGCGAACGCCTTTGGGCTGGCGGGTTTCAATGCCCAACTCTCGGGCTCTGATTACCGTCGCCGGGGATTGCAGCTTCTGACCCCGGCCTACCGGCCGATCTGGCTGAGCCACCACGCACACCACCTCATGGCCGGCACTGACCAGCGCTTCAAGTGTGGGCACCGCAAAGGGAGGAGTCCCCATAAACGCGAGCCTCACTGGAGCGATGCTCCTTCACGCTCAGCACGACGGGCTTCCTTTCGAATCCGAGCGAGGTAACGACCTCGCTTGAGACGGCTCACCTTGTCCAACAACACAATGCCATCCAAATGGTCCATTTCGTGCTGCACGATGACCGAGGGATATCCTTCAAAGCGACGCGACTGCTCCGCCCCAAGCGCATCTTTGTAGCGCACCTCTACCCACTCCGGACGCTTCACGTCCTCCCAGAATCCCGGCACCGAAAGGCACCCCTCCTCCCAGGTGATGAGCTCGCGGGCTGCATCGACGATTTCGGGGTTGACCAGCTGCACCAGCTCATGGATTCGTTCTCCATCAGCATCCTTTTCCAGACCCACATCGGCAACGAGCATACGGCGAAGATCAGCGACCTGAACCGCGGCCAGGCCTATACCTGGTGCCGCATACATGGTCTCCGCCATGTCATCCAAACGCTCTTGAAGCACAGCTCCAAATTCTTCCTTCTCCACCGGACGGCTCCTCTCGGACAGCCGTGGGTCGGGGACCCGTATGATCTCAAGAAGCGCCACAGTGAACCTCGTAGACCCGCCTTAACCCACTAATGAGTCCTGGAGCCCTCGAGTCCACGAGGCTAAGACTGGTTTCATGGCCGCACGTATTCCTAGGTTCTCCCCGAGCTTCTCACCTGCTGAAGCCTGGATCTCCCTCCGTCACCTCTCACTGCCAGGCGACGAACAAGCCACCGTGGCGGCTTTCGAACAGGAATTCGCTGAGTACATCGGAGTTGACCACGCCATTATGGTGCCATCGGCCCGATACGGCTTCTACCTCCTGCTCCAAGCCTGGGGATTCGGTGAAGAAGATGAAGTCATTCTGCCGGCTTTGACCTACTTTGCCATTCCCGCACTGGCCAAGACCGCTGGCATGAAGCCAGTATTCGCCGATATTGGCCTCACCAGCCACGTGCTGGATCCTGAGTCTTTCGAGAAGGCCATCACGCCACGCACCAAGGCCGTGGTGCCCACCCACCTTTTTGGAACGCCGTGCGACATGGACGCCATTCGGGAGATCGCCCGAGCCCATGACATCGTCGTGATCGAAGACTGCGCACAATCCACCGGTGCTCGCTGGAATGGAGAACGAGTCGGAAGCCTTGGAGACGCCGCGTACTACACATTCGGGCTCACCAAGAACATCACCACGCTTTCCGGAGCCATGGTTACCACCAACGACGACGCAATCGCCCAGAACGTGCGAAAAACCATCGACTCTCACACCCCAGCGTCGGCATGGAAAGCAGCTCGAGAAGCACTCACGGGCACCGCCATGATGTTTGCTACCCACCCCTGGATCTACCCTTGGTCCCTGCATCCTCTCATCGTCCTGGGCAACCGAATGGGCAAAGACCCGATTCACGATCGATTTGGTGAAACCCCCCGCACCTATCCAGAGCTCCCCGAGTACTACCAGAACGCCCGGCCTCGGGCAGTTCAAGCTGCTGTAGGCCGAAAACAACTACAACGCATCGAATCCCTCAATGGCGCCAGGTCGGCCAACGGGCGCTACCTTGACGAGGCGCTGGCCAACCTCGCCGAGCTGGTGCCCCCCTCCTATCCAAAGGGCTCAGAACCCATCTATATGAGTTTTGTGGTGCACCACACTTGTCGGGATGAACTGGCCCAGGCACTTCGCAGACACGGGGTGGACACCACCGTGGGCTACATGAGCAACTGCTCCAACTCCGAGCTTTTTCCTGACGAAAAGACTCACTGCCCCAACGCCAACAAGGCCATGGCAGAGCTTCTACACAGTCCCGTTCACCCAAATCTCTCCCGATCCCGACTCAACCACATCGCCGAGGCCACGCGTCGTGCCTGCCTCGAAATTGAGTCATAAGCACCTCAGCCCGCTATACTCCTGGGCAAGCACACTATGTCCATGCCTATTCGACATGCCGCCCGTATCGGCAGAGCCTTCGCAACGCGCAAGGTACCCGTCTATGCTCACTATGGGATCACCCACCGGTGTGACCTGACATGCAAGATGTGCGGTATCTGGCGCTATGGAAACCGCAAGGAAGAGCTGGAAATCCCCGAAATGCGCCAGATGGCGGCCTTGTTGTATCGATTAGGGGTCGTCCAAGTCGCCATTGGTGGAGGCGAACCGTTCGCACGAGACGACATCGAAGAAGTGGCCCGTGCCTTCATCGATGCCAACCTCAACCTGCGCCTGCTCACCAACGCGGTGAATGTGCCCGCAGAACGTCTTCTGTCCTGTGTCGATGCCGGTGTGAAGAATTTTTCCATCTCGTTGGATTCTCTTCACCCCGCCCGGTTCGACTACATCTGTGAGCACGAAGGTTCCTGGGATTCGGCTGTACAGAACATGTGCCTGCTCTCGGAGAAGCTCCACAAGACCGATGGACTTCTGACAATCAACTGCGTGGTAAGCAATCTCAACTTGGAAGAGCTTCCCGATCTGGCTCGTTTCGCTCGCGAGATTGGGTTTGCAATCTCGTTTCTCCCGATTGAGCTGCTACCCGATGCCAAGTCCGGCGTCCGCAACTGGGAAGCCCGATTCGTGCGACATCGGCCGGAGATGGGTCTCCAGATGGGCCCACAGGGTGATGTGGCCGAAAGAGTCGACCGCGTCTATGACACCCTCATCGAGATGAAGCGTTCGGGTTGGCCCATCTTCAACTCCACGCCCTATCTGGAAGCGAGTCGGATTTACTTGAAGACTGGCCGATTCCCGGCAGAGGGCTGCGATGCGGGGCGCCTGTACTTCTCTATTTCGCCCAACGGACAGTTCAGCATCTGCCATCGCACCTCGCATAGCTACCGGCATATTCTGGACCCCGATTTCGAAGAGTACTTCCACTCCATCGAATATGAGCGAACCCGACTCCAGGAAGCCGGTGGCTGTGAAGGCTGTATGCGAGCGTGCTGGATCGACACAAGCTCCATCTTTCGAACATTCGAAGGGTTCTTCGACACGGCAAAGCTGACCCTGGCCTCGAAGGGTGCTCCCCCTGTGAACTGGGAAGATGCGCGCCGCTGGGCCCGGCACGATGGGGACATCACAGCGACCAGCGCAGAGGCTGGCTGATCTCCAGCGCTTGACGCGAGCGTTCCTGCGGATACGGACAGGAACAATGCAAGCCGTCTTCTGCATCTATAAGCGAGAGCTGTCCTCGTACTTCAACTCGTCACTATCCGCGATTGTCGTACCGGTCTTCTTACTGCTCGTCGGCATTTTCTCGTTGTATTTCCATGACATCTTCGCCACGGGAATCGCTTCGATGCGGCGTGTCTTCTTCTGGTCTGCGATGTGTCTGGCCTTGCTGATACCC
>JAYZDK010000115.1:0-3510 GCA_036337845.1 Myxococcota bacterium
CGACATGAACCATCGGTGTATTCCAGAGCGCAGCACAGGGTGGGCGCGACATGATTCCACTGTATCAGGCACCGAGGATGCTGGCTAAGACAGGGCTTGAGACAGTTGTTCCAAGAAGAAACGATTCTCTTCGGGTACACCCAGTGTGATCCGGAACCAGGGCTCGTATGTCCTGTCCTTGACCGCTGCGAATGTCTTGATTCGAATGCCCTGCTTTGCGAGGCGCTCAGCGAGCCAGGGGCCGGTGCGTTCCCCGTCTGTGAACTTGCAGAGGAAGAAGTTGGCGTGAGAATCGAACGCCTCAATACCATCGTGAGAACGAACGCCGGCGAGCAGGAGATCAAGTTGCTCGCGGGTGTGCTGCCGCATGAATGGGAGGTGATCGGGGTCTTCAAGGGCGGCAATGGCCAGAGCTTCTTGGAGGCTTCCCAGTCGGTAGTTGGTCACGCCGGCTTCGAACTCCTGAACCCACTCGGGCCGGGTCATCAGGTAGCCCATGCGTACACCAGCGAGTCCGTAGGCAAATGAGAACGTGCGGCTTACCACCAGGTTGTCGTACTTCATCACCAGGTCCGAAAGCGGCTGGTGTTTCTCGGTTGGCATGTACTGAACGTAGGCCTCGTCCAGCCAGAAGGTAGACTGGGGATAGCTCTCCAACAGACCCACCACGTCTTCGCGCGAGATCAGTACATCCCCGGTGGGGTTGTTTGGATTGGTGATGTAGACCAAGCCATCTCTGCGGTCCAACACTCGGCGAATATCGTTGGGGTCCAGCTTGAATCCCGACTCGGGAGTGAGGGGGAGCAGTTCCACCTCCAAGCCGAGCCGGCTCGCACCCAGAGGCACCTTGAAGTAGGTGAACTCGGCCGTGACAATCGGGTAGCCGGTTTTGTTCAGCAGGTGCCTGGCAATGCGCAGTGGAGAGGAACGAATGCCCTTCTTCACGAGGTGGGGGACGCACTGCTTGAGCAGAGGTCCGCTGCCGTTGGCGAGGTAGATGTGCTCGGGAGTGACACCGTCGAGCTTGGAGATCACTTCCCTCAGCGGATCGTTGTCTGCTGTGGTGTAGTTGCGTAAGCCTGTGTTCGAAGCGAATTGCTTCATGACTTCCACGCACGACTTGGGGCAGTACGTGCCGTCGTTGAGACCCAAATTCAGGGGAAGCGAGATCAGGTTGTTTTCAGCGGTGCTCGAGGATTCCATTCCCGCCGTCTAACGAGACGCTGCTATTGCTGTCGACCCTGTACCGAGTATGGGGCCGATTCGTGCTGGTCCCAGTCTTTGATCCAGGCCACGAAATTGTAGGTGGTTGCCTGGGCGCAGAGGATGTTGTCGGTGTCTTCCCGGAAGCTGGTTGTGCAAATGCCGGTTCCCGTTTCACAGGCCACCAGGCCGTCATCTACGAGATTGTTGTTTCGGAGTACGTCGAAGCGCCCGTTCCAGATGTTTGTCAGCCCGTCAGGGTCGGTCACCTGGCAGTCGAGGGTCCACTTCCAGTAGGTGTCTCCCGTGGTGTGTTCTTCGCACCAGGCATCACAGCTCTGAATGACCGGTGCGTTTCCATCTACGGTGGGTGCACTGGTGTCCAACCCACTGTCCACGGGCACACTGGATTGTGTGTCCGTCGGTGCGCCTCCGGTGTCGAAGGTAATGACTTCTGTCTTTTCGTATGAAGTGCATCCCCAGCACAAGCCGATCCACAGGGTCAATATTCGCATCAGGGGGCTCCTTGGCTCTTCTGCCATCGTACCGAGTAAAGGAACTGGATTGGGTGGATTTCTCCGCGTTCGGTGAATGGGACCAGTCTCCACTGCCAAGCGGCGGCCATCGCCGGACCCAACAGAGGCGGAGCACAGGCCTCGGGCTTGATCTCATAAGGCCGGCCCTCGGAATCGATGAAGAACCGTAGCTTACAGTTCGCATCCTGCTCTGAAATGCCCTCTGGGAGAACAGGAAGAAAGCGCTTCAGGATCTCCGGCTCTGACCAATGGACCAACAGTGGAGCAGCCCCGGTCGCCGTTTTGGAAACCATGGCCAGGGCTTCAGCGTTGGGGTCCAGAGGAATGGGGGCATTGGGGGCCAGGTGCTCGAGGTCGGCGTTGGGGTCTGAGGGTTCGATGCTTTTGCGCAATCGGCTGAGAACAGCGTCGAGTTCGGAGTCTGTGTTTGAGTCGGACTTGTATCCTCGATAGGTCAATCTAAGACCCGCCGACTCGTGTTCTCGATCGACTCCATTTCGCCCGAGGTCGTCTCGAGGTTCCCAACGCCATAGCTTCTCACCCCAGGCACTCAGGATCCATTGGCGGTTCTGATGTTTCCAGGACACCCCCAGGTCCATGGCGACCTCGATCTCGTGTCGTATGGTGTTTACATCGTTGTTTCGCCAACGATTCTTGCTTGTGAGCCGGGTTTCGCCGCGGCCGTGCAAGCCTGCAGGGCCGATGAGCTGCAGAGTGGCTTCTCCTCCGAGACCCGTGGAACCCCCGGCGTAGTACTTGAGCCGGTCATCTGCGTCCATGTCGTTTCGTGCAAGACCGAGAAGATGCAGGGCGATGGGCGAATAGACGAGCCAGCGCGCGTTCTTGTTCTGCCCGTGTGTGAGTACCTCGTCCCAGCTTCCCACGAGCAACCCGATGTCGAGTGTCTCGCCCAGGTGAGGCCTGGAACGCATGGAAAAGAGCAGGCTGCGAACTTCCATTTCATCGAGTTGCACCTCGCCAGCCGCGTTTCGCCACAGGCTGAGGCTCGCTCGTTCTCCGGTGGGAGATGTGGCGTTGTTCTGGGTTTCAATCAGACGTTGACCCTGGATTTGTAAACCGCTGGGCGCGGCGAATGGGTCGAGTTGCTGCGAGTAGGAGCTGACGGCCACATCCTGGTAGTCCTCTCCCTCAAAGACCCCTGCAAACAACATCAGCGTCAGGGCGTACATTAGAAGCTCTCTGCGGCCCTGAGGCGGTTGGAGTCACCGATGCCAGCGATTCCCAGTGCCCGACAAACATTGGCATGGAGCCGGTCTGATGCGTCTTGATCGCCGGAGTTCAGGGGTCGAAAATATACGGCATCGCGGGAGCCGGAGGGCCAGTCCCAGCACACGTCCAGGTCTTTGCCGAGCCGAGAGAAGAACTGCTGCCAGTGGTCCAGAAAGTCTCCAGCTTCATGGGCATTGTCGGGCTGGACGACGAAAGCCAGGTGAGCGGCTGGGATATTGGAGCCCAGTTCGGTTCGGATTTGAAGAAACCGTTCTACGTTCTGGAATACCTGTTCTCGTCGGTCTGCTCCTTTACAGGCGAGGTACGACTCTCGTGAGAACGAGTCGATGGAGAAGTGAATGGAGCGGAAGCAGGGCGGGTCTCCACCTGCGGAGTTGGCCAGCTCCACGAGGCGCCGTGCACGCGCCTCCCCAAAGACCACTGCGTTTGTGTGGAGTTTGAACTCCCGAAACAACTGGAGATCCTTGTTTTGCTTGAATGCATAGGCGAGGAAGGCATCAAATTCGGGATGGATGGTTGG
>JAYZDK010000116.1:0-5908 GCA_036337845.1 Myxococcota bacterium
TAATGGAGGAGGGGTGCTGGCAGGGTTTCGGGCGACCGAGGTCCGGGTGCGCTGAAGCCCTTCCGAGTCGATGGGCATGTGCGGTTTTGGAGTGGGCTTAGCCGCACACGGTTATCGCTGGGCTGCTGAGCCTGGCTGTTGGGGTCTTTGAGCTTAGGGGGACTGTTGGCGGTCACTTGGGAGTGCCTCGAACGGAGTCTGGATCTCTGACAGACCTCTCCCAATATGCACTTGAGCGGTCTTGTTGCACCCGAATCTATGAAATCTATCTTGGAATCAACTTCCAGTTGAAAACAACCTCCAGGGAGCTGCAGAACCCAGGCACGGGACTTGCGTTCACTCTGTCTGTTTTCACAATCCCTGGAGGTTTCCGTGTCGCGGCTCTTTTCTGTTCTTGTTTTTCTTTTCCCCCAAGCCGCCCAAGCGGCTTTCCCTTTGGAGCAGACGCGTGTTGAGGTAGACATCCTTGGCCCGGTTGCCGAGGTTCAGATCACCCAGGTGTTTTCCAACACCCACTCCGACTTCATCGAGGCCACCTACGTCTTCCCACTCCAGGAAGACGCTGCGGTAGACGCTATGGTCATGCGTATTGGTGACCGGGAGGTGCGGGCCAACATTGAAGAGCGAGAGAAGGCCAGGAAGATCTACGAGGAAGCCAAGGAGAAGGGACAGGCCGCAGCCCTGACCGAGCAGGAGCGTCCCAATGTCTTCACGCAGAACGTGGCCAATATTCCACCGGGAGAGTCCATTGAGGTCGCCGTGCACATGGTGCAGCCTCTGGCCTATGACAAGGGCACGTATTCGTTTGAGCTTCCGTTGGTGGTGGGTCCGCGGTTTGTACCCCAAGGCGTGGAAGATGCGGGACGAATCACCCCTCCGATGGTGGATGGGGACACCGGCCACCGCGTGGACATCTCGGTTTTTGCCGACCTGGGTATTCAGTTGCTCGATGTTCAGTCTATTCAGCACCCGGAGGCGGAGATCTTTGTAGAAGGGACTGGCGCGGAGGTGACCCTCGAAGAGATTCCAGCCGACCGGGACTTTGTGCTGGAGCTTCAGCTCGACAACGACGCACCTGTGGCTTCTTTGATGGCACAGGATGGGCACTTCTCCTTGTTGATTGAGCCGCAGCCGCTTCCAGAGGACGACGAAGTGGTCGCCCGCGAGCTGATCTTTGTGGTGGACAACTCCTGCTCCATGAGTGGCGTGCCCCTGGACATGGCCCGAAAGGCCATGCATAAGGCGCTATCGAATCTGCGTCCGGATGACAGCTTCCAGGTGTTGCGCTTCTCTGAGGTCGCCAGTGGTTTGTCTCCCGTGCCGCTAATGGCCACCCCCGACAACATTCGTGCAGGCCGGCGGTTTGTGGATGCCATGTCCGGGATGGGCGGCACACATATGCTCGCTGGAATCCAGGCGGCACTGGACTATCCCCAGGACCAGAAACGCCAGCGCATTGTCTGCTTTATGACGGATGGGTACATCGGGAATGAGCACGAGATCCTCGGGGCTATCGAGGACAAGCTGGGCGGAACCCGCTTGTTCTCTTTTGGCATTGGTGGCTCGGTAAACCGGTTTCTGTTGGACCGCATGGCATCCGTAGGCCGGGGACACGTGACTTATGTGCTCTTGAACGACTCTCCTGAAGGAAAGGTGGATGCCTTCTACGATCGCATTTCCAGCCCGGTGCTCACGGATATCGAGCTTGATTTCGGGGACATGGAAGTCACCGATGTCTTTCCGCAGCGAATCCCTGATTTGTTCACTGGGGCACCGGTCAAGGTGGTGGGCCGCTACAAGGGAGACGTGGGCCCCATCCGGCTCACAGGCCTCACCGGATCGGGCGGGTACGATGAGGAGCTCCACCTCGATGAGCAGGATGAAGGCGTGGCGATCGCGTCGGCCTGGGCTCGAGCGAAGGTTCGGCACCTGGAAGAGGCTCAATACTGGGGCGAAATCGAAGAGGTGAAGAACGAGATCATCAACGTAGCGCTGGAGTACAAGCTCCTGACTCGCTACACCTCGTTTGTGGCCTACGAGAGGACGGTTCGCAATCGCGATGGCTCGCCTTTGAGAATTGATCAGCCACTCGCCACTCCTGAAGGTGTGGACTTCGAGGCCGTGTTTGGCTCGGAAGTTTCACGAACCCACATGCGGCCGGGAGACCCCCTTCTCACGGTAGACGCGCCGGAAGACGCTCGAGAGGTGCTGGCGATTATGCCCTGGGGCGAGCTGGTTCGACTGCGCTGGGACGACACTCGTGAGCGTTGGTATCACCGGTTTCTGGTGCCTCGCGGAGTCGAGGATGGAGAGTGTGCAATTGATGTCATTGCGATCTTGCAGAATGGCGAAGTGGAGCGCTCGGAGGTGAAGCTCTTCATCGACTCTACCGAGCCGGAGCTGGTTGTGGTAGCGACATGGACAGAAGAGGGAACCCTGGTGTCTCTCCTTCCCGAAGAGCCTCTTCGAGAAGCTCAGTTCTTTCCGGCCGGCTTTCCAGATGAGCGTGTTCGGGTGGATGTGCGGGCGTTGATTCTGCAACCGGGAGAGCCTGTTGAAGTGCTGCTGCCGGGGCACCTCGATGAAGTCACTGTGGTGGCGAAAGACCTGGCACTCAACCGCATTGAGCAGACCATTGTGGTCGGGGAGGAGAGATGACCGGTCTCATTCTGGCAGCGTTGCATGTGAACACGATGGGTGTGGAGGACCTCTTCCATGATGGAGAGGTCCTCTGGGCCGCAACCAGCGGTGGGTTGGAGGCCTACGATGATGCGGGAGAGCGCATCGGGCATGTGCTCGAGGGACTGCCCGGCGCCAAGTTGGCTGCGGTAGGGTTGCACAAGGGCCGATTGACCGTGGGCGGCGCTCAGGGGGCCGCCTCCTGGCAGCCTGACCCGGTCGTGGGGCGCTGGGAACCGCTCTACGCAGAGGAGCTCGGTTCAGACACGAGCGTGGTCGCGGTGCTGCCCGATCACCTGGTGACAGCGGCCGGCATGGTGTTTCCTGGTGGCTTGAGTCTGGATGGCCATGTGGCAGATGCAGTCTGGTTTGATGGAACCATAGTGGCTGGCACTTTGGAGGCCGAACTACTCATTGTTCGAAATGGGAAAGTGACACGAGAAATGCTCCCTGGCCCGGTCACCGACCTGGCTGTGGTGGACGGTCAGGTGCGAGTTGCTTGTGAATACGGGTCCGCAGTTTATGACGGCGTGCTTCGGTGGGAAGACCTCGCAGCAAGTGCTGCTGGGAAATACTGGGGTACGCCGTCGGGTCTTGTGTTTGGTGAGTCTGGCCTGGTCGCAAGCGTGGGTGCGCCTGTCACATCAATTGAAGACACTCCCGCAGGCGTTGTGGTGGGTACGGCGTCCGGTCTCTACCGATTGGGGACTGAGGGGGTGACGCAAATGACCCCAGCCGGGCAGATTTGCGGCTCCTTTCTGACGGGGGCAACCTCCTGGGAGGGAAAGCTTGTGGTTTCTACATTTGATTCGGGAGCTTGTGTGCTCGAATCAGATGGTTGGAAGCGGATTGAAGGGATTCCGACGGAAATGTTCAACGATGTGCAGGCCGATGGGGCCGACCTCTGGCTGGCATCCTCCGATGGGCTGTATCGTCTCAATGAGTCGGGCCTGAAACACTTTGGAGTGGTGGATTATGGAACCCAACTCAAAACCCCTGGTGTTCACCACAAGGCTGTGAATGGCCTGGCTGTTGGAGACCGGCTCTGGATTACGGATGTTGTGGGTCCGGTGTCTGTGGACGCAAAGGAGAACTGGCGCAGACACCGTTTGTCGGTCTGGGGCCGCTCCTATCAGGACGTAGCAGCGTGCGGCGATGAGGCCTGGGTGGCGTCCGAGGATGCAGGAGTGACTTGGACCAATGGGAGGAAGTGGGCTCACTTTGATGCATCGACGGGCTTGCCGGATGATTGGGTCATGGCGGTGGCTTGCGATGGTATTGGCACGGCTTGGGCGGGTACCTATCAGGATGGTGTATGGGCCATGAACTCCGGTCGATGGGAGCAGCTCAAAGGATTGGAGGATCTTTGGGTGCTGTCGCTGGATTGGGGAGAAGAGAACTTGTGGGTTGGAACCATGGGCGGTCTTTTTCGCTACAACGAGTCGTTTCGGCCGGTTCGCGGGATTCCGCACCCGGCTGTGCATGACATCACTGTGGTAGACGGGGGTGTGCTGGTGGCGACCGAGGGAGGTCTGGCAGTATTGGCGACGGACAGTCAACCGGTGAGTCTCATGAAGCACGCCAGCGTGCGGTAAAGACCGTGAGCGCCTGAAGGAAGGGTGTCGGCGTGTGCTCCAAGGCCGCTGAAGCAGGCCTGGAGTACACGCCAGGCACCCACCTGGAGTACGATGGGAGCTCGGGGAGCCCATGGACCTGGACACGTTTAGAGAATCGCTTCTTTCTGTCATGGAGAAGAAGACGCACTGGGCGTGGCCGGCGTTTACTACGGGGGAGGTGGCCGCAGATCGGCTGCACATTCACCTGGAACAGGAGTATGCGACCTACGTGCGTGATTTTCCGGTTCTGATCGGGTGGGCGTATGTGCAGTGCCCGGTTGCAGCGGTACGCAGAGACCTTGCGGAAAACCTCTATGAAGAGGAGACCGGGGGCCTGAGTGCGGGCTACCCACATCCAGAGTTGTTTCTGCGGTATCCCCGAGGGTTAGGCATGGATTTGTCGCGGTTCGAGTCAGTGGAGTTGTTGCCGGCAGCGGCTCGCTACCGCCGCTTTTTGGACGAGGCTACCCAGAGGCAGGGATGGGAGATTGCTTGCGCCATCACGACGATTTGGATCGAGGGGAATCGATACGAGCGCTCGACGTTGGACCCAGAAGCGGCTCCTCGGCCAGAGCTCCCGTTGGAGGAGCATCCGTTGGTGAAACACTACGGACTGCCGATTGAGGAACTGACCCTAACGAAAGTGCATCGCGAAGTGGAGGGCGATCACCGGGAGTCGGCCTGGCGATGTGTTCTGGACCACGTGGCTCAAGAGAACCGGGTGGCGGTGGTGCTAGCCATGGAAGAGGCGAGCCGGCAATGGCAGGCCTACCGGGATGATGTCGCGGCTGCTTGTGGAGTGGTGCCGGACTAGCCGGTGGCCCCGATCGGCTATCGATTGAGCACGGCCTGGATGCGGTTTTTCAGGTCATCCGAGGTCCAGAATGGGACCACGCATTCATTGAAAAAGGCCTCGTCTTCGGGAGCATCGTCCATCACGCCACTGCGTAGGTCTGTCTTGGAGTCCCGGTAGGCTTCCAGGGGGTGGCGGGCGAGCGCGGTGAGACGTTCTTGGGCGGTGCGGTAGGGGTCGTCTGAGACCTCGTCAATGAAGCCCAGTCGGAGGGAGTTCTGGGTGTCGTGCAGCCCTGCGCCCAAGATGGCTTCGCTGATGTGGCAGGGATCGATGAGGTGCTGAAGCAAGCGTTTGAGCACCGGTGAGAAGCGCAGGCCGAGATTGACTTCATTCAAACCCATTCGGGTTCGCGGATTGGTGGTTGCGATGCGTTGGTCGCAGACCATGGCAAGCACGCATCCACCTGCAATCGCGTGCCCGTTGACGGCGGCTACAATCGGTCCTGGATAGGCGAATACAGAGCGGTAGAAGCCTTCCAGACGCTTGAGAACGGCATACTTTCCCTCGGCTTCGAGAGAAGCCACTTCTCGGAGGTGTAGCCCCGCCGAGAAGGCGTCACCGGTGCCTGTGAGGAGCACGGGTTGGCCGGCGGCCTGTTCCAACTGCTCCAATACAGAAGCCATCATCTCACTGCCCAGAGCGTTCTTTCCGGGCCCGTCCATTTTGATTTCGACCATTGTTGCTCCCGTTGTTCTTCCTACCTATCTCGCTTTGAGGCTGGAGCGAGATGGGTTGGGTTGGGTTTGCTCAAGAGTGC
>JAYZDK010000117.1:0-6566 GCA_036337845.1 Myxococcota bacterium
GGCGACCTGGATGTCTATCTCTGTCACGACAGCGGCCCCGAGGTGAACGGGAACCTGCTGCTGGAAAATGATGGTGCTGGGGGGCTTGCGCCGGCGACGGATCAGCGGGGCTTGGATGTTGTGACTTTCTGTATGGGGATCTCCTGGGGTGATGTGAATGCAGATGGGCTGATGGATGCCTATCTCTCCACAATGACGGAGCACTATTTGCTACTCAGAGATCCCAGTGGTGGCTACTACGATGTGTCTGCGGCCTCACGGGTTCCCAGCTACATCGTGGATGTCGGGACGATGCAGATGGGCTGGGGCACCTCTTTTGTCGATGTGGAAAACGATGGTCGAATGGACCTGGTATTGGGCACGGCCGATTTCTCTGCTGGAGAGCCGGAGTCCTATCCACTCTGGTATCTCCGACAGCAAGAAAATGGCCGGTTTGAAGAGGTGTCCATTGACTTTGGCCTGCCTCAGCAGACCGGTGCACGCGGTCTTCTTACTCAGGACATCAATGGCGATGGCCTGGTGGACTTTCTGCTGGGTGACATGGCTCGTACGCCCTACCTGCTTCTGTCCGATGGCTGTACGGCTGCCAATTGGATGGAGGTGACGGCGCCGGATGGAACGGAGATCGTGCTCGAGTCGGAGGGTGTAGTTCGTGCGGCATTAGCAACCTCGGACCCTGGCTTTTCGGCCTCTGGGTTTCCTACCGCACACTTTGGCCTGGGTTCGAGTGAATCAGTGGACCGCATCACATTGCGGATACCCGGCGGTGAGGTGGTGGTGTTGGAAGGCCCCATAGAGGCTCGCCGCCGTCTGTCCTGGACCCCCACTACCCCGTAATTTCAGCGACCCGGCTGGCCTAGCTGTTCTCGGTTTGAATGGGACTGCTGATTTTTGCGAGCATGCCTCGTGGTCCCTGTCGGTACAGCGACATCACCGCGAGTAGGCCGAGTAGGGAAACCGCCACCAGTGTTGTTCCGGCGAACTCGGGTGCATGGGTCGTGTGGAGTTGTGAGAGCACGTTGACGCTCATCAAGTCCACCGCCAACCCGGCCCCGATGGCACCTGCGGTAACGGCCACGGTGAACAGTCGGGCGATCGCAGGGCTGTGTAGTTCACCGAGGGTTCGATAGGTTGCCAGGTTGGTCGCCGGGCCGATGAGCAGGAAAGCGAGGGCTGCACCCGGGCTTACTCCCTGGTGAATCGCGATCGCGGCGATGGGCGTGGCCCCGGATGCGCAGATGTAGAAGGGGATGCCGAGGAGTCCCAGCAGGACGACTTGAACCACCGAGGGAACTCCAGTCAGAAGGCTGTGGGACAGCAGGGGCTCCATGCAGGCTGCGGTGAGCAGCCCGGCAAGAATCCAGGGGAAGGTGTGGTCGAACAGTTCCTGCAAGCCAAACTTCAGTCCGGAACGTGCGTCATCTTCGGGAGGCGTTTCTGCGGTCTCCTGCAGTGGAGAGTCGGGGGTCTGGCTCAGAAGGCGGCCCACCACAAGGCTGGTCCCTACAGCAACAAGGAGTGCACAGCCGAGTCGTGCCAGGGTGAGCTTTGTTCCCAGCAATGGCAGGGAGAACAACAGGGTCTCCAGCCCGATTCCGGGCGTAGCTACCAAGAAGCCCAGGGCGGCAATGCCCGGGGCTGCATTTTTCACGAGGGTCTCGTATGTAGGAAGGACGCCGCACGAACACACCGGTAGGCGTGCTCCAAACCTCAGGCCTCGGATGGCCTGTCCTAGTTGGCTGGAGCTGTGTAGGCGCAAGGGGGTGATGGGGGTGCCGAATCCCCGCACCAATCCGGCCAGGAGGTAGCCAATGACCAGCAAGGGGGCGCTTTTAGCGGAGAGAATCCAGAACGTATCCAGGAGACGAAGCGCACTTCCGCCGTGATGGTGGCCGGGTGATGTGCTCAGGGCCAGTACCAGTACCATGCCTCCGAGGAGTGCACCGCTTGCCGCCCAGGCGGATGAGAGCTCCTGCCCATGGCTATGAGGGGCGTCGTCGTGTTGGGAATGGTCGTGGGTGTGTGCGTGTGTGGTGCAATCGTGTAGGTGATGCGAGAAGGCCACGTGTAGCAGAGAGCCTCCCACGAGCGCTTGGAGCCAGGCAAAGGGCTGCTCTGCAAGCCCTCCCGTGGGGGTGGCTCCCAACCAGAACCCGCCCAGGGTGGCCAGCACCATGATCAGGATTGCGGCCCAGGCTCGCGCAACTCCATGGTGTTGCCGAATCATGGAGAACAGAATCAGGCCTACCGGAAGCCGGTGAGCTGCAATGGAAGCCCCCAACGCTAAGACCGAGGCCTCTCCAGCCAGGCTCAACGAAGCGCTTTCGACAGCAGCGTGGGGGGCGAGCCCCACGAGCAGCAACAGAGGCTGAACACTCCCGTTTGTGGAGATCGCGTTGCGGTCCATCCACAGGGGAATCACGGCCCCAGCGAAAGCAAAGCCCAGGGCGCTCCAGCCCGCATGTTCGATGGCTTCAGGCAGCAAGTGCAAGACCACCAGGCCACCCACCGTGACCAATGCGAACCCATCCAAGACGGCTCCGGTTCGTTCCAGATCCGTTCGCACCTGAAGCATCAGAGGGCCGGCAAGGAGGCCCAAGACGGAGATCAACAGCAGGGTTGTGATCAGGGGCATGCGCCTACCTGGCCAAAGGTGGTTTCGGGCGTTGGAGGCCGACCCTCGAGAGCAGTCAGGCCACTCCCTGGAGGTCTGTTTGCCTTCTTGGGCATGGGCGCCAGATATCGCTCAGCGCTGTAGGCCGCAATCGCCCGAGAATCCACTGCAACGGCGGCAATCATTGTGTGTGCTCGGTCTGGTCTCTAAAGACTGTTGAAATCGGACGGGGGCAGAGTTGCCGTTTATGCGAAATAGCTCGGCGCGTTGCCGGGCTTCCACTTGATGTTGCAGCCCAAGCTGGGGAGTTGAGGTGCTGAGACTTGTTGGCCGCTGAGCAGTGCGTCGAGGGCAGCGCGAAGATCGACCCCGGTGACAGGCACGTCGTTACCGGGGCGGCTGCCATCAAGCTGACCGCGGTAGACCAGCTTCTGTTCGGCATCGAACAGAAAGAAGTCGGGCGTACAGGCCGCAAAGTAGTCCTTGGCCACGCTTTGGGATTCATCGTAGAGGTAGGGAAAGCTCCAGCGATTTCTTTCGGCGAAAGCGACCATTTTTTCGGGGGAGTCGTCCGGGTAGTTCTCCACGTCGTTGGAGGAGATGGCCACCACATGGACACCACGGGGTGTGTAGTCGTCGCCAATGCGAGCGAGTTCATCCTCTATATGCAGCACAAAGGGGCAGTGATTGCACACGAACATCACCAGCAGTGCATCGGCTCCCTTCAAGTCGTCCAGGCTGAGCCGCTTCTGAGTGCGCACGTCGGGGAGGTTGAAAGCCGGGGCGCTATCTCTCACATTGAGTGTCATTGTGGAAGGGGTGCGTGCCATGTGTTGTCTCCTGGTGACTGTGGCCTGGCGGTCATTGATGCAAATGAAGGCGAGATATTAACGCGTGTCAGTGGTTGGCCGGGTTGGATTATGAAGGCCGGTAGGTAAGGAGTGTGGAGTGAGCGTTCTATTTCTGGTGGCAGCGGCCTTGGCGGGGGAACCCACGGCTCTGGAGATTGAAGCTGGACTGCGCACAGCTTTTGCGGGGGTACCCGGATGTCACCGGGTACGGATTGAGGTGGAGCAGGAGGCCTCGCTCCCGTTGTTCAGCTTGGATCGGGAGCGCTATGAGGTGCGTGGGATCCTAGAGGGGAGTCAGTGGCGGGACGTGACCTGGAAAGTACTCGAGGACACCGACACCGATGTCTTGGTGAAAGGTCCCTATCCATTCAGCACTCCCGCAGTGGGTACATTGCCGAGGAAGTCCGAGATTGAAGAGCGTCCTATTCATCGCTTGATAGCCGCATTTTTCCGGGAGGATACTCAGGTGGTGCTCGGCACCGAGCCCGGCACGATCCAGCGGACGCTCCAGCTTCGAGAGGGCGTTTCGCTCCATTCCACGGTGGAGGGGGTGCCCCTTAGAAAGTGGTCTGCCAGGATGGAAGGCAAGCTGCAGAATGGATCCAGGTCCGTAGAGGGCCTGGCTTGGGAGCATGGCTTTGATGCCCAAGGCCGGCCGGAGTGGGAGACCTTCTTCGTGAAGTTCAGCAAGGGTTGGATATCGGCCCGATTCGAGGCGACCCAGCGCTACCATTTCGAGGGAGCTTGCGCTTCAACCGAACCTGGCTGAGGGTGGCTTAGGAGCGCATCTCGGCGAGCCTTGCGAGCCCGAGGAACGCGGGGTCGGCTCTCGTGATGACCGAGGTGGGAATGGCGGCGAGATAGGCCCGGTAGCGGCCCTTGTTCTCGAAACGCTCGCGAAAGCCCGAGTTCACAAACAACTCCAGGTGGCGAGGAACAATCCCGCCAGCGATGTATACCCCACCGAATGCGCCCACAGTGACCGCCACATCTGCGGCGATGGTGCCCAGAAAGCAAAACACCTGCTTGAGTGTGTCCACGGCAGCTTGATCCCCTTGACTGGCCCGTTCGCCGATTTGAGCGGGGTTCAGGCCGACTTCTCCGTGCATCACCTCGTGTACAAGTGAAATGCCAGCGCCCGACACAATCCTCTCGGCTGAGCAGTGGGTGAAGCGCTCCTGCATGGCCATGATGATTGTTCGCTCCATGGCGGTGTTTGCGGCCAGGCTTACGTGGCCGCCTTCTCCCATGATGGCGTGGAAGCGGCCGTCTGCTTCCAGAAGGGTGGCGACGCCAAGTCCTGTTCCCGGCCCCAAGACGGTGCGCACAGCACCCGGCAGCCGTTCTCCGCCACCGATGGGGCGCACGTCATCGTCTTGAAGAGCGGGCAGTGAATGTGCAACTGCACCAAAGTCGTTGATCAGCTCCAGACTGGTAAGCCCCAGGTCTTGGGTCATTTCGGCCTGGCTGAATGCCCAGTCGATGTTGATCATCTGGACGTGGTCGCCTTTGAGCGGTGCGGCAATGCCAATCATCGCGTGCTCAGGGCGGGGCGCATCGGTCGAGGACACAAAGTGCTCAAGTGCGTCGCCTGCGCCTTTGTGCTCTTTGTTGGACAGGCGAGTCACCGGGCCGAGGCCGGACTCTGGAGACCACGTGGCGCAGCGCGTGTTTGTGCCGCCAATATCAGCGAGTAGCCAGCTCATGGAACCTGTGTTGCCTGGTGAGGGGTAAGGAGGTCTGGAAAATCCAGCCGTGTCTATCAGGTCGCCACCGGATTGGGTAACTCTGCTTTGACAGTCGGTGGGGGCTTGGCTCTATGATGGCCACATGAAGACTCACTGTATGTTGCTTTTAAGTGCGGGACTCTTGGCTGGATGCCTTCCGGAGCCCGAGTCACGTACCAATCTGCAGACCGTGTTGTTTGTGATGGACAACTCAGCTTCCATGACCGACGAAGCGGGGGCGCTTGGGCTGAACTTTACCCGTTTTGTGGAGGGGCTCTCGGCCCATGAGGGGCTGGACTACCAGCTCGCCATTACCACGCCCGACATCCAAGGCGCCGCGGGAGCGCTGGTGTTTACCGACGGCGTGGACATCATTCAAAAACCCGACGACAACGTAGCGAATCAGTTCAACAAGAGCTTGTTGTGCAACACCGCCTGTTGGGACGTCAGCCACAACTCAATGCCCAGTGACCCAGAATATGAGTGCAACGCCGAGGACCCCACCATTCCAGAGGCGGTGTCCTTTGAGTATCTCGACTGTGTGTGTGGCAACGACGCCTGGCAGTCGGGTGCGGCCTGCGCAGCCTCAGGAGATGAAGAAGGCCTGGAAGCGGCACTTCTCGCCATGTGTCGAGCCGTCGAAGACCCACCTCCCGACTGTTTTGACGAGATTTATTCTCCCCTGACGGATGCCGACGTGGGTACCAACTCGGGGCTGCTGCGAGAGGGGGACACGCTGAATATTGTGGTGGTGAGCGACGAGGGAGATCAATCACGCCGCCTGGAATCCCAGGACGCCGACCCCACGCCCTATTTAGCACTCCTCGACCAGTTCAACGTGCGCTATCGCATTGCAGTGATTGGCCCTCCGTATGCCTGTGAAACCGATGATGAAGGCCGTGAGACCTGCCAGCTTACCTGCAACTCCGGCGGTGCCACGACCTGGGGAACCGAGCGATACCAGGCGGCTGCAGAAGCCACGGGGGGATTCTTCAATCCCATCGCAGAAGAAGGCTCGGATGGGATGTGTCAGTCCAGTGATTTCTCAGAACACCTCGACGACCTGACAGATATGGTGTTGAAAGCCCTGACTGTTCTGGAAGAGAGGGATGTCGAAGAGGGCGGGCGTTTGCTTCCCTTCGGATTTTGTGACTGTTGGGTTTGTTCCTCTAGGGCCTGCTCGACGGAGTCCAGACTCCGGTAGCCGTGTTCCTGGTGGGTCAGAAAGGCCGAACAAGCGGTATCGCAGGCTCCTCGTACAGCCTGGGATGGCCGCTCGGTTTGTATCCAGTCGGCTTAGGAGATCTGAGCAGACTGTTCTTTCTAAGCGGCGGCATCCAAGGATAGGCAACGTTTCTTTTTTGGGGGCTCTTG
>JAYZDK010000118.1:0-14534 GCA_036337845.1 Myxococcota bacterium
CCACTGGAAGGCACGACTCCACGAAGTGATCTTCGAGGCCGACACACCGAAAGGCAAGGCCTTCGACGTCCTGTTGTTTGTCGCCATTCTCGGGTCAGTCATTGTGGTCAGCCTAGAGAGCGTGGCCAGGCTTGATGCGAAACACCACGACCTATTTGTCCTGCTGGAGTGGGGCTTTACGCTGGTGTTTACCGTCGAATACGTTCTCCGCCTGAGCTGCGTGGGGCGCCCGAGCAAGTACGCCCTGTCCTTTTTCGGTATCGTCGATCTCCTGGCCATCCTGCCCACCTACCTGGGGTTGCTGTTCCCAGGCGTACAAACCTTCTTGGTCATTCGAGCGCTGAGGCTCTTGAGGGTGTTTCGGGTCTTCAAGCTCACCCGAATGCTTGGTGAAGCCACAGCCCTGAAGAACTCCCTCTACAACGCCCGCTCTCGAATCGCGGTCTTTCTGACGATGGTGGGCATCTTGGTCGCAATCACCGGGGCCACCTTGTACGTCATCGAGGGTCCTGAGGCCGGCTTCACATCCATCCCGGTTGGCATGTACTGGGCTGTGGTTACCCTCACGACCGTAGGCTACGGCGACATTGCCCCCCAAACCGCACTGGGCCAGTCCCTGGCCGCCTTGTTGATGATCATGGGCTACAGCTTGATTGTGGTTCCCACCAGCATCATCACAGCTGAGATGACACGGACCGACCCCATCAGCACGCAGGCCTGCCCCGAGTGCTCCCGAGAAGGTCACGATAGAAACGCCATCTACTGCAAGTACTGCAGCGCAGCCCTCTAAGCGCCCAGGACCACCGCTCGGACGCCGGGAGGTAATCCTCGCTCCAGCGCCTCAAGGGGCGCGACTCCCAGCCCATCCTGGTGACTCAAGAACCCTGCTTGTACCACAAGTGTCGGGGGCATCAACGGGTCCCGACGCTGAAGTGCCGAGAGGGCATCCAGGAGGTCAATCACATCCGATGATGTCGCCCGGAGAACAGGTCCAGGGTGCGCATTCGATGGCAGGCTCACCTCTTCCCCCGCCACCACGAGCACTGCCCCTCGACGAGCGGCTTCCTCAATAGCCTCCCCCAGACCAGCTTCCTCTCGATGCTCCAGCCCAGGCCCCGTAGTCTCCGGCATGGCTACATGAGGGATGTCTTCGCCCAAAGACACAATCCGCCAACAAACGCCCAATACAGCGAGCAAACCCAGCCCCGATATCCAGAAACTCGCGTTGCCCTCCTTCTCAGAGACCCTCACGGGTAGTTGCTCTGCATCGGTAGCATCCAGCATGTCTTCTACCGCTCTACCGGCACCAGGCCCCGGCGACGGTTCTTCTGAAGACACCGCCGGCAGTAGCGGCCAGGACGCAACCGTCACCCCATCGGGTCGCCACCGGGCCTGAAGCACATCCACATCCGCTGGCCAGCTGACCTTGGCGGTGCGCTCTTGTCGGCCATCCCGGAGCAACAATGTCATCTCATGCCCCGGAGCCGTCCCAGTGCAGGTGGCCCTGTGATCGTTCATCACCCGATCCGGTGAAACTCCGTCGTCCGCACAAGGAACCTGAACCACAGACTTGTCCGTCCGCATCTCAAGCATCCAGGCCCGTTCAATCGGGCCCAACTCCACCTCCAGAATGATTGTGGGCTCCTCGGCCAAAGCGACCTGCAACAGACACAGCCAGAACATCGAAACCTCTTGGGTGGGCGCTGTTATAGAATGCCAGAGACTGACAACCAAGGGGGTTTGCATCCGAATCGCACTCCCAATGCTCCTGTCCGCAGGCCTGGCCTGCAGCATTCCCTCTCCTCCAGAACAAGAGGAGGTCAAGGCGGATTTGCCGGCGTCTCCTCTCGCCGAGGCACTCTACGCCGGAGAGGTGGGCACCCAGGCCCGCGCTATGGGAGATCGAATCCGAATGCTGACCTGGCTCAGAGGTTTGTCACTGAGCCCAGAAGAACTCCTGGAGCTTCACACGACAAGTCGGCGCATCCAAGCTCTCTCTGAAGACTTACAGGTGGCGCTCCACAACTTGGGAGAAGCCGAACTCAAGAGACTCGAGCAGCCCTACACAGAGTTGGCCACCGCTCTTGCAAGAAACGAAACCACCGCCACGGACCTCGAAGACTGGTCCAAGCGCATCACGGAGAGCCGAGCCCAGGGACAAGACCCGCGCGCCCTCCGTGCCAACTTTGTCGACGGTGTACTTCAAGAAGCCACTGCATTCTTGGACGGGCTGGATCCCGAAAAGCAGCGAGGCATGGCCGACGGACTGTTTCTTCTTCGCACCCACTTAGGCGATGGCGCAGCACCTGCTTCATTTGAGGATCTCCTGGGCACCCCCTGGAGAGCGGAGGAATACAGCACACTCCGAAAAAGCGCCTCACCCACCGACGTAGATCACCTGGACATCGGCGGACTGTGGACCCTGGAGGCTGGAGCGCTGGACCGATCGGACCGAATCCTTGGAGACAAACTCCTGGTGATTACAACCCTCGCGCTCTCTCACCCCGAACTGCCGGCTTCTTGCGAAGTGCTACTGGGTAAGCGAGAGCCGCTCTCCTTCGGAGAACCCCCCGGGTGAAGCCACTCTCTCCACGACAACAGTGGGCGCTTGTTGCGTTGGCTCACGCCATCGCGCCTCTTCTCTTCACCTGGCCTCTTGTACTTCACCTGGACTCGGCAATCTGGGGGGACCGGTTCGATGCATGGTCCACCCTGTGGCTGATTGAGCACCTCGGACAACAATGGGGAGACTGGAACACGCAGACAGACGCCCTCTTGTTTCCGCTGGGCTACGACCTCAAAGGCTTTGGTCACGTGGGGCTTCAGCTTATCGGCGCTCCTCTGATTGCTCTGGGAGTCTCGGGGGTATTGGTCTTCAATGGTTTGCTTCTGCTGGCGTTCTGGGCCACATCAATGGCCAGCCATGCGCTCGGACTCCGCCTCGGCAAGTCTCACTTTGCGGGCCTGCTTGCCGCTGGCGTGTTTGTCTACAGCCCCTATTTCTACGGGGAAATGAGGGCGGGCTGTATCGAGCTTGTGTCCTGCTGGTTTCTACCCTTACAAGCACTGCTCTTGCTCAGGCTATGTGACCGACCCGGGCCCACTCGAGCACTGGCGGTGGCCGCCAACCTGGGAAGTACCGCTCTCTTCAATTGGTACTACACCCTCTTCACCGGAATGTTCACGGTTGCCTTTGCCATCTGGCGCTTTTCATTAGGCGGCACCAATCGGACACGCACCCTCGGCTGGATGACGGCCGCTGTACTGTGTGCCGCGGCCTCAAATCTTCCCCTGGTGGGAGCGATTCAAAAACAGGCCCCTTCCCGCCCTCCGATTTCCGCCGAACAATTCAGCCCGGAAGGCTGGTCTGAAGCCTACCGGCTGACCAACAGCGAAATCGGCCTTGAAGCGCTCACCGACGAGGCACTGGCCCTACACGAGGCCCTGCAGGTGCCCATCAACTCCACTTCCCTGGCGAATCTAATCGAAGCCGGGTTTGGACCCAATCCCCTGGAAAGCACTCCGGGTGCACTCGCAATCGCGCTGGGCCTGTTCGGACTGATTGCAGCGGGCCGACGCGCCTGGGGCTGGGCCGCAATCGGAAGCGCATTCGCACTGCTGACCCTCGGGCCCTTCCTACAGGTCGATGCCACCCCCCCGATTCCTCCGTGGTCTGCTCAGTGGCCGCTACCCTATCTGCACTTCTACAATCACATTCCCTTCTTCTCCATGGCCTATCGACCCTACCGGCTCGTGGTCGTAGTACTCCTCTGCCTGGCCGCATTGGCCGCCTTGGGACTTGGGCGCATCCAGCACAGAAGGGCCCCCTGGCTTGGAACCATTGCCTTTCTGGCCTGTGCAAGCCAGCCCATCTGGCGTTCTCCCTCAGGCGCACTGGCCTCCACAGCGATTCCAGATGGATATGCGGAGGTAGAACGTCTTCCGGAGGGAGGCGTCATTGAGCTGCCTCTGCTCTATCAACCGGTTTCGACCGCAAACTCAAGAGTGCAGTACTACCAGGCAATGCATGGCAAGCCGCTGCTGAACTGCAACGAACTGCTCCTCAAAGGTGACCTCGCTCGCTTCCGCGACTACGTCCAGGAAAACCAGTTCCTGCAAGCCTTACTGGACATCGGACGGACTTCTCCTCCCTACAACTTCTCCGGAGAGGACCTCAACAAACTGCGAGAAGATGGCCTGAGATGGGTGATCTTCCACACAAGCTTCACCGACGCCGATACCCGAGTGGAAGGCGACTCCGGCTCGGCCAATCGGCCCAAGCCCGCCTCCATCGCCATGCTCAGGCAAACCCTCGGAGAACCGGTCATTCAGACACCCGAGATGGAGGTATACGAGATTCCAGAAGGCCACCTACCCGAGAAGTCCTGGAACTTTACAGGCGAAGATCTCCTGGAGATTCCCTTGGCTCACAGTCAACTGGGCTTACCAATGGTGGTACAGGCACGAGGCGTGGACCTCCCACTGAATCAACCTGAGCTTCAAGTGACCCGGTTTTCCGCGTGGGCTCGAGGCACCAGCACAGACCCTATCCAGTTGGTGCGAGAGAGCGCAGAGAAGACCTTCAGCGTCGAGTTGAAACTCTCCGAGAACACCTGGACCTGGATTGAAGTAGACATCCCAGGCCTTCCCGCTGACAACTGGTCACTCGATGCCAGTGACCATGCAATTGAACTGGAGATCGACACCCCAACCTTCTACACATCGGGCGGCTCCTGATGCGCAGAGAACCGTTGGCCTACGCGACCCTGGTTCTGACCCTGGCGTGGTTTGCGCTTGGTGCGCCTCGCGCCTCCCGCACCCTGCTGGCCGCACACGCTCGCACGATTGAGAGCATACAACTCGAACACATTACCGCAGCAATCAACCTGGGAGCCCAGCGTGACCCGGAGTCCCTGCCCAAAGGAGAGGAAGCTCAGCGTATAGCCAACTGGCTCCAGGAGGCACTCGCTCTGGAGCCCACACGACATGACTGGCCACTGCGAGCATTCTCAGTGCTTACAGCCGAACAAGTAGACACAGCCCGGCAGATCCCGATGCCCTCCACCACACAGTCTCGAAAGTGGCCTGCCACCCCAGGAGTAATCCTGGATGTCGTGGTGACCACCAGTACCCGCTACGGAAGCGCAACCGATCCTGTTCCGCCAACCCCAGCAGGACTCCCCTGGAGCGGCGCCTCTCCGATGGACTTGGGGGAAAGCCTGCTAGGTCTGGTCTCGGAAGGGCCCGAACTCTCTGAAACCCAAGCCCGTGGAATATTGAGCGCGGCCATCGCCGGCATGAACGCTCATGAGGCACAATCGCATCTGGTGGAAGATATGGCGAGTCGGCTCGACTCCGGCCTCATCGCTGCTGTCCCGATGGAGTTGGTCCACAACATGCCCCCGGATCGTCAACAAGCCATGGGAAGCGAGGCCTTGAAAATCCTCAGCCTCCGCGGCGCTCAAATCCCATAGACAACAAGCCCGTCCACACGGCGCCCCTCCCCCAACACCGTGTCCAAAAACGCTCGGATTCGAGGCAACATCTCTGCTGGATAGAGCGCCTCGTGCACAACAATCGCCGATAGCCCCTGCTGCGCGAGCTGACGCCGGGCCAGCGCAAGCTCCAGGTAGGGTAGGCTGGGCGCAAGGCTGTCTACAGAAGTCCGCTCCAGGTTCAAGACATAGCGAGTCAGGCGATTGGAAAGCAAGAACTCTGGAGTCGGGTCGTCGAGGGCATACACAATGGGACGCCCATGGTCCATTTGATACATCGCATATCGACCACGACTCAGCACTTGGATCCCCGCCGGCAAATCCAATACCGCCCCATCTCCCTCAATGGACGCATAGGCCGCAGAAGAACCGACAACAGAGGTCGGCAATGGATAGGGGCCCACAGATAGAGACTCCACCCCCACGAACACGCTCACCAACGCGGCAATGCCCACTTGCCCCCACCCGATCCTGCGGGAAATCTCCAGCACCCCAAAGGCGGCCGCGACCCCAAGAAAAAGGTGGGTGAGCACAGCGAAACGATAGGCGTGAGAAACCGTTTCGAAACCCGGAAGCCGAGAGAGCAGCAGAAAGGGCAGCGGAAATCCTCCGCCCCCGGGCAACACAACCAGTTCTCCACCCCAGTGCAGCCATGCCCCTAAACTCAATACAGCCGACAACAGAGCCCCGGCTATCCAGAGACGAGCCGACTTCCGCCAAGCCGCTCCAAGCAGTGCACACAGCAACAAGGCCAACCCTACATACACGCCTACCAGCAAGTCCTCATCGAACAAGAGCTTTCGGTCCACGCCGGCCCCTGGCACCACCAGAGCAAGCGCATCCACCACATCGTGGCCTGAGAGGGTCTGGGCTACCTGGCCAACCTCTCTCTGCACGAGCGCATTTTCAACACTGAGGGTCCGCGCAAACCGCCAGGCGAACGGCCCCACCAACACAGACACAACCCCCAATGGCCAGACACAGGCCCGACTCACCTTCTTCCAGTCCGGTGAGACATGCAGGGCGCAGACCCCCAACAGCAAGCCCGCAAACAGGCCGTAATACCAACACGCGAGACTGCATGCGGCCCAGGCCAGGCCCAGGGCTACACCTCTGCGGGTCGTGGGCGCACGAAAAAACCGTATCCCCAGCAACGCCACCAGGGGTATCCACCCCACGCTCGTGGTCTCGGTAATCCCGTTGTGAAGCTGCGCGAGCAGATGGGGCATCAACGCAAACGAAACCCCCGTGACCACTGCAGCGACCCCCGACCCAGTCACACGCCGGCCAAGTGCCCAAGCCGCCACGCCAGCAAAAACGACATTGGCCAAGACCATGACATTGAACGAGAGTGCGGCACCCCCCAACCACTGGAATGGCAGCGTGAGAAAGGCACCAAAAGAATCAATGAACCAGAGTACGCCTCCCTCTGGCCAACCCAACAAGTGCGCATCGAGCAGGCTGCGCCCCTCTTGAAGTGCTTGGGCCACATGCCAGTATCCCCAGACATGATTGTAGGCGTCAGCACCCGGGTGACCCAGAATTCGCTGTGTCGGAGCCGTCCACACAGGTCCACACACAATCAGGCCAAGCAGAAGAAACCCCATCAAAGCCCGAAACAAGCCGGAGTCCACCTCACGAAGAATTCGACGCATCACAGGCAGTATCTCACTGGCGCAACCCAAGGCGAGCGCTTAGTGCCAAGTGCTACACACTGGAGTGCACATGTCTGACACGGCAACTATCGCCCCCAACAAGGTCGTTTTCATCCATTACACGCTCACCAGCGATGCAGGTGAAGAGATTGACAGCTCGGCGGGTGGCCCCGCCCTCGCCTATCTACACGGCGCCAACAATCTCGTTCCCGGTCTTGAAAAGGCACTCGAAGGCCACGGCCTGGGTGAGGTTCTGGAAGTCACAGTTCCTCCTTCAGAAGGCTATGGCGAGCGCAATGGACCCGGGCCACAGACCGTGCCCCGATCTGCGTTTCCAGCAGATGCCGAGTTGATGGAAGGCATGGCCTTTCTCGCGGAGGACAACGAAGGAAACCAGACTCAACTCTGGATTGCCGGCCTTGAAGGCGAAAACGTCCTGATCGACCAGGAGCACCCGCTGGCTGGTGAAAACCTCAACTTCAAGGTCGAGATCACAGCCATCCGTGATGCGACTGAAGAAGAACTCCAACACGGACATCCTCACGGACCCGGTGGCCACGCCCACTAGTCCAGAGTAGCAGCACCACCGAGCCAAACCCCCGTGGGTACGGCAGTAACCAGTGGTCTGAGCTTTCTGTGTGGCCCCCTACAAGGGCCCGTGTTTTCGGTTACTCTCTAAAATGAATGAGTGCTCACTCATTCGTGGCAATGGGTCACCTGGCAGACCCACCAACCTGCATTTCCATTCGAAGTTTCACGAGCCCCTACCCCGTTCGCAAGAGAAGAAACATCATGTCCGAACCGAACATCATCGAAAACAAAAGCCGAACCGAACAAGAAGCCGCCTCGGTAGAGGTCGCTGAGCAGAATCGGGAGCTGGACTGGAAGTCCAAGTCTTTCCTCGCTTCCATATTCATGGGTGATTTCGATGTCTCGATGGTAAGCCCCTTTCCCGAACAAGACGCTGCAGACAAAGCCATCGGTGATGAACTGTGCGCACGAATCAGTGATTGGGCAGAGGAAAACCTGGACGGTGACCTCATCGACGAAACACAAGAGATTCCAGCCCATGTGTTCAAAGGCCTCAACGAGCTCGGTTTGTTTGGATGCAAAATCCCCAAGGAATACGGAGGCTTGGGGCTGACCCCTTTGAACTACCTCAGGGTTTTGGCCACCATTTCCAAGTATTGTGCATCGGTCTCAGGCACGCTCTCTGCACACCAATCTATCGGGGTACCGCAGCCACTGAAACTATTTGGAACACCCGAGCAGAAGAAGAAGTATCTGCCAAAGATCGCAAAGGGCATGGTGTCCGCCTTTGCACTAACCGAGCCCAATGCCGGCTCCGATCCAGCGTCCATGACCACGTGTGCAACCAAGAGCGATGACGGTAGCCACTGGATTCTCAATGGTGAGAAGCTCTGGTGTACCAACGGAGCCGTAGCTGATGTACTGGTGGTGATGGCCGCCACCCCCCCCATTCAGAAACGAGGGAAGGAGGTCAAACAGATCTCGGCCTTTATCGTGGATGCAGACTCTCCCGGAGTCGAGGTGGTACATCGCTGCAAATTCATGGGAATCCGAGGCATCGAGAACGCCGTCATACGGTTCAACAATGTAGAGGTGCCGAGCGAAAACCTGATTTGGGGAGAAGGAAAGGGCCTCCGACTGGCGCTGACGACCCTCAATGATGGCCGACTCGGAATCCCTGCAATCGCCGCATCCGGAGCACTGGAATCCGCAAACTTTGTCACCCGTTGGGCCAAGTCGCGCGAGCAGTGGGGCAAGTCGATTGGGCAGCATGAGGCGGGCGCCATCAAGTTGGCCGAGATTTCGGGAGGCGCCTATGCGATGGAAGCCTACTCCCGATACACCGGTGCCGTGGCACAACGGCCCGACGTGGACATTCGAATGGAAGCCGCCGCGGCGAAGCTCTACAACTCCGAGCGCTCTTGGGAACAGATTGACATGGCTATGCAGCTTCGTGGCGGCCGTGGCTACGAGCAAGCCGGCTCACTGCGAGCCCGAGGAGAACATGCATTCCCAATGGAGCGCATGCTGCGCGATGCCCGTATCAACCGAATCGTAGAAGGGACCAGCGAGGTCATGCACTTGTTCCTCGCCCGGGAAGCCCTCGACAAGCACCTGAGACTCGCCGGAGCCTTGTTCAATCCACGTGCATCACTGGGTCAGAAGCTGGGCGCTGTGGCCAAGGCAGGGCTGTATTACAGCACCTGGTACCCCCGACTGTGGCTCGGCGGAGTCTTCCGTCGCTACGGAAGCTTCGACTCCACACTTGCATCGCACCTGCGTTTCGTGGAGCGACGCTGCCGCAAGCTCGCCAGAACCCTATTCCACAAGATGCTCACCCACGGACCGAAGCTGGAGATGCGCCAACTCACATTGGCCCGCATCGTAGAAATTGGCGTCGAACTCAGCGTGATGGCGGTTACGGCTGCTCGTGTACAGGGCGAAATCGAGCGAGGCGATCGAGCCAACCTCGAGATCGTGAACTACTGGCTCCATCGTTCCCAAGACCGAGTAGACCGTCTCTTCTACGAGATCCGTCACAACAATGACGCCAAGGCCCGTCAGGTCGCCAAACGACTTCTGGAAGAAAGCGATGCGCTCCCGGAACTCCCCGATGTCGACTACCCCCACTACAACAAGGAACGTGGAAGCGACCTCACAAGCGGCCGCCAGACGGTGCGAGCATCGCGAAATCGGGCCTCGTCAAGCATCAAGGCCTCGTAGCCGGCCAAGGCCTCGATAGGATAGAACCCCAGCATGCCTGGGAACGTACATGGCTTGCGCGGGAATACCCCCCCGCTAAGCATCGCCCCCATGATGAACCACACCGATAGGCACTTTCGGGTGTTCATCCGCCACCTCACCCGTGAGACTCTTCTCTATACCGAGATGATCACCACAGGTGCGCTTCTCCACGGAAATACCGAGAACTTTCTACGTTTCTCCAAGACCGAGCATCCCATCTCTCTCCAGCTAGGTGGCGAAGACCCCGAGGCGCTGGCGCAGTGTGCAGTTCTCGCCGAGCAGGCTGGCTACGACGAGGTCAATTTGAACGTCGGATGTCCGAGTGACCGGGTGAAGAAAGGCCGGTTCGGGGCCTGTCTCATGGCAGAACCCAATCGAGTCGCAGAAGCTGTAAGTGCTATGCGACAGTCCGTAGCCATCCCCGTGACCGTAAAGCACCGAATCGGCATTGACGATCTCGATCGGTATGAAGACATGTTGGACTTCGTCCGCGCAGTCGCACGTTCTGGTGCGGACCGGTTCAGTGTCCATGCTCGGAAAGCCTGGCTCTCCGGTCTCTCTCCCAAAGAAAACCGAAATGTGCCACCGCTCAGATATTCCGATGTCCACCGGCTCAAAGCAGAACTCCCCGAGCTCTCCATCGAAATCAATGGCGGATTCACCACACTCGACGAGGCGCTTGAACAGCTCAAGCACGTAGATGCGGTAATGATTGGCCGAGCCGCCATCGACAACCCTTTCCTGTTTTCGGAGGCAGACCACTCTATCTTTGGGCAGCCAGCTCAGGCTGTGTCCAGAGAATCCGTAGTGTCTGCTATGGCTGACTACACAGAACAGCAACTCAACACCGACCCACAATGCAGAGTCGGCCACATCGCTCGGCACATGCTGCATCTTTTTCATGGTCAACCCGGAGCCCGCCGGTGGCGACAGTTCATCTCCGAGAATGCTTTTTCGAAGCAGGCCGGCCCGAACGTTCTCATTCAGGCACTAAAAGCCCAACAAAACCACTGAGCGTTCAACGGGTCTAATCGGGCCGAAAACCGGTTAGCTGCAAGCTGTCGACGCCCCCCCTTTCCTCCACGCATACTGATTCGCGCCCCTATTCGGAGAACTTCATGTTCCGGAGACTTCTACCACTGCTCCTTGTGTTGGGTTCCTCTCTGTCCCCTGCTTGTAGTAGCCAATCGGTTGCCGAACCCAGCACCTTTCAACCCGGTCGTTCCGACGCCATCACCAAGACCGATGAGCAATGGAGAACCGACCTGACCCCGGAGGAATACCGAATCCTCCGGAAAGCCGGAACCGAACGCCCCTTTACCGGGAAGAACTGGAACAACACCGAAGCCGGCACTTACCGTTGTGCGGCCTGTGGGCTTGACCTCTTCCATTCCGAACACAAGTTCAAGTCCGGAACAGGTTGGCCCAGCTTTACCCAACCCATTGCCGAAAACCACGTCGGCGAACTCACGGACCGCACACTGGGCATGAAGCGAACCGAGGTGCTCTGTGACCGCTGCGGAGGGCACCTCGGACATGTGTTCGAAGACGGGCCGCGGCCTACAGGTCTACGCTATTGCATCAACGGAAACGCCATGGACTTTGTTCCTACCTCCCCCGCCTCGGCCAAACCTGCCACAGAAGCAGGCAAGCCCACCAACCCTGCGGAAGAGAAATGAGGGCGTCACTGCAATTCCTGCTCTTCGTATTCCTGACAGCCTGTAGCGGTCTCGCCACAGCCGACCCGCCCACACAAGTAGCCCCCCCTCTTAAGGCAGGACAGGCTGAAGCTATCTTTGCAGGCGGTTGTTTCTGGTGCATGGAAGGCCCCTTCGACAAGGTCGATGGAGTTCTGTCCACTGCCTCGGGCTACACAGGCGGCCCCGAGTCCGGCGCCACCTACAAGCAGGTCTCAGCGGGAAAGACCGGCCACTACGAGGCACTGCGGGTCGTGTACGATCCCTCGAAGGTGTCCTATGAGAAGCTTCTCCAGACGTTCTGGCACAATATCGACCCGACCCAATCCAACGGTCAGTTCTGTGACCGAGGGCCTCACTATCGATCGGCTATCTTCAGCTCCAATCCCGCTGAAACAGCACTGGCCGAAGAATCCAAGAACCAGATAGCGGCTGAGCTCAAACAAGAAGTTGTGACCGAGATTCTCAGTGCCGGCCCCTTCTGGCTCGCCGAGGAGTACCACCAGGACTTCTACAAGAAGAATCCATCCCATTACCTGAGGTACCGGAAAGGCTGCGGCAGAGACCGCCGACTCGAGGAACTATGGGGCACCAGCACGTCTCACTGACTTGCTTTGTTTGGGCGCCCCCAAAGGCCCTCAACTCCGAGCCGCCCGCAGTCGGTCCAATCGCAACCGGGAACGCTCGTCGAATAAACGCCCAGCACCAATCTGTGTGGCAAACACCACTCCGAAACCCGTGCCAGAGGCAATCATAAACATGATCAGCACTTGGTATTTCACTGCTTCTTCGGGGGGATTTCCAGCAAGAATCTGGCCGGTCATCATTCCGGGAAGGCTCACCAACCCCGCCGCTGCCATCGCATTGATGATGGGCACCAGGCCTGTGCGTGCCGCCTCGCGCTTAATCGGCGCAATGGCTTCTTGACTCGACCTGCCCAAACTCAATTGGGCCTCAATCTGCCCCCGTTGAGACCAGGCGCCCTCGGAAATACGGTCCAATGCGAGCGCCACTCCCGTCATCGTGTTTCCCGTCATCATTCCAAACATGGGAATGGCATAGCGCGGGTCATACCAGGGAGTCGGCTCGACAATCAGCAACAGCGCAAACAAGGTCACCACAAACGAAGACAGGAGCATGGAAAGCCCCCCCACTCCCCATCCCCAAACGCCGACCAAGCCACGCTTCTGCCGGCTCTGAACTTCCCGAGTCGCCACAGCGAGCATCACCCCGGCAATGCACGCGATCCAAACCAGGTTCACATTCGAAAACAACACTTCCAGTACCAGGCCTACCAAGAGCAACTGCACTGCTGTCCGCACACCGGCCACGAGAATCGACTTGGAAACCTGCAGCCTCAAGAATGCCGACACCACCGCAAGCGCGATGACTAGCAGTGCCGCCAAGCTCAGGTCCAGAGGAGTCAGCGCGATGGTGTTCATAAGACACTTCCCCCATCCAACACCAAGACCTCACCGGCAACCCGTTCGAGTTGGCCCAAGTCATGGGACACCCAGATCACCGAAACCCCTTGTTCGTCCCTCCGCTGCCGCACAATACGCTCCAGTACCAGCCCCATCGCAGCGTCCAGGTTTGCCGTAGGCTCATCCAGTAAGAGCACCTCTGGCCGAACAGAGAGCAACCTCAAAAACGCGAGCCGCTGCTTCTCTCCACTGGACATCCTCTCCGGGTTCCAGTCAAACACGTCACTGGGCAATCCAAGCTGTTCCACCTCGTCTGTGAACGCTTCTTTCGAGAAGTGGTCTCCGATCCTTGGCGCCCACCAGTGGCTCTCCGCAGGTAGATAGCCCACTCTCGAACGCCAATTCGGGCCGCTTATTTCGCCCTGGGCGATACCCTCCAGGAATACTTCCCCCTCATGTGGATCCAAATCCGCAAGAGCACGCAACAGTAGGCTCTTACCACTTCCGGATGCCCCCGTAAGCCCCACACAATCGCCTGCTGCCAAGCAAAAATCCACGGGGCCGACATGACGAGCCACCAGTCCTTTCGTCTCGAATGCTGCCATGATGGGGTACTCCGGGCTCAACTACACCTGTTGTGAGCCTCTCCAAGGTACGGATTCTTGAACCGTATCGACTCCATCAAAGCACACATAGGCCCCCGAGCCATATTCTCCAGAAAACTTTCCGGGAAGACCTCTGTGAGACCGTCGTGCCCCAAGGCTACTGAGTTCAGTCGTGCCAGAGAAAACGAGCCGATTCGCTCCCCTCTCATGCGTCCTCGTAGGACACCGGCTCAGGCTGCGCCCGGACTCGCTGAACATTGGAAAACTCCAGCACTTCGCCGTCACAGATCAGCACGAGACTGTCGGAACGGTTTTTCTCAAGAAACTCGACCAACACCTCATCGATTTCTTCTCCAGGTGCCGGAGATTCCAGCGCGGCCGAACCCTCCAAAATCACCAGGCCATGAGTAGGCTGGAGTAGCCCTTTTCCCCAACGCAACAACTCAACCACCCTCGGCCGGTCCCTGCGCGGCCAGGCCACTCCAGGACAGTTCTTCAACGCTTCACCCAGCTCGGCTCGACTGCTGGATTGAGGCACCACTAGAACCGGGCGGAACCTCGCTTCTCGCCGCACCAGCTCAGTCAGCACTTGTCTACGGGCGCCAGAGTCTCCCACCGACCAGACCTGCGCACCGCGCTCCAGCCGCGGAAAGACGCCCCCTTCTGCCATGGGAGGCCCAAGGAGCCCATGGTCGGTCTCTCCCATGCCAGAACGGATTCCCCCAAGCAGAAACGTCACCCCACCCCCGAGCAATCCAGCCATAAACAGCCAAATCAGGTGATGGGTGCCCATCCCCCCCATCCCAGTACCTGCAGCGAGTTCATAGTCCGCAAGCCCCCCCATGCCCGAGCTCGACACGGGCACATCCTCCACAATGCCACC
>JAYZDK010000119.1:0-6857 GCA_036337845.1 Myxococcota bacterium
TCCTGTCGCAAGGCCCGCTGGATTGAACTCTTTCTTGGGGTGAACGAGTTCGATGCACGGCGTGCAATCCAGCAAGGCCGAAAAGAGTACGCCAACGCCTGCACGGAATCTCTGAAGATACGGGCAGACGACCTTGGCCACATGGCCTATTTCAACACCGCGAGACACTTGCAGAAAAAACTGGGTCAGACCGGCTTATAGGAGCGGCGAGCTGGAACCGACACCAGTTCGTCCGTCTCATCCAGCCAACCGGTGAGTCGCCCTCCGTACACACAACCACTGTCGAGGCCAACTGCGATGGGGAGCCCTCGGTTTTCCCTGCGAACGATGCCCCGTCGAGCATCATGTCCGAACACAACCGTTGCGGGGCCCTCCCATCCGGCGTCATACCAGAAGGGGTGCGACTCACTGGAATCATCTGGCCAACGGCGAAGAGTCAGGGCCATCTCCCGAGAAGTTCCCAACACGCCTTCGACGGGATGCAAACCAGCATGAACGACCAGGCAGCGGGGCTCCTCCAAGAACAACGGCAACGATGCCAACCATTCCAAAAATCCTGGAGTTTCCTCTACAAGCATCTTGAGATTCACACAATCTCCAGGGCCCCGCTCCAACAGCCAGGCATCGTGATTTCCAAGCACTGAACGAGCTCCCCACGCGCTTAGGAGCGCATACACCCCCTGCGGGTCGGGCCCCTTGGAGAACAAGTCTCCAACCATGACCACGACCTCGGGGCCTACCAGGTTCAAGAGCTCATCCAACTCCTCCGCACAGCCGTGCACATCACCGACATAAAGGGTGCTCACACATCGTCCTCGACCATCAACAAGCCGTCATCGTGTTCCCCTCCACGCTGGGTACTGATTGCTCGGTCGGCAACCCCGACCCAGACCACGCCCTCATGTTCATAGACCGGGTACGTCGCCACAGGTCTGGACGCGCTGGTCAAACAAGCACCATCGGTGATTTGATACCGCCAGCCATGGTAGGGGCACTTCACCACACCTTCTTCGTCCAGCCGGCCCTCGCCCAGCGGGGCATCCTCATGAGTACAGGCATTATCGATGCCAAAGACCTCCCCCTGAAAACGAAACAAAGCGACCCCATGCCCGGCCACTCGAAACGTTCGCCCCATTCCCTCTTGAATGCCCTCTGAGCGAACAACCGCTACCCGGCCCTCTGCATCCTCCCCTTCCGGCAGATCCTCGGTGGCCCGTCGGTATCGAGCCAACGCCTCTTGGCCCGCCGAGAGGCTTTGTTCCGCTGTGGAATTCCGCAGTCGACCCCGCAGGTCTCCTCCCACCCGACCCAAGCGTCCCCGTATTCGATCTCGAAAACCCATCCACGCGAGCGTAACCCCAAATGGGGACCCGTTGAAACCCTGTTCCGATTCCGGGCACAATACGGTACGGTGTACATCTTCACTGTCAGGTCCAGATGCTGCTTTGTTTCTTGATTTCCGTGGCCGAGGGCGCCACCGCTGCTGACTTGGCGTCGGCCATGTCGGTACCGGGTGCAGATGTCGTTTCTGCCAGCACAACCGGTGTGGCACAAGCCAACGATGTGCTGACCGGACTCGGTGTTATCAGCCCCACGGACGGACATGACTTCGCTTACCTATATACAGGGCAAGTGGGGATCCCACCGGAAATGGGAACCGATCTCGGCGCCCCTGGCGTACCCGGAGATCGAACCGGGCTACAGCTCGAATTGTCCGTTCCCGCATCCGCCAACTCGTTCACGTTCGACTTCAACTTTCTGTCTGCCGAATACCCCGAGTTTGTAGGCACTCAGTACAACGACACCTTCCAAGCACAGATTACAGGCACCGCCTGGTCGGGCAACGCGGCCATCGACGGCAGTGGCAACAACATCACCATCAACAGCGCTCTGTTCAACGTCACAGCCCCGCAGGATCTTCAAGGGTCCGGTTTCGACTTTGTGGGAGGGGCGACAGGCTGGCTGACCGCCGTTGTTCCTGTAGACCCGTTGGACACCGTGACCGTCAATTTCCTCGTGTACGACGTTTCCGACGGAATCTACGATTCCGCTGTAATGCTGGATGCCTTCAGCTGGTCCGTCGCCGATGTGGACGAACCGGTGATCGTGGAGGATATCGAGGTCCACTTTCTGACCCCCAAGCGCGGCCCTGTCGACGGCAGCCAGGACACCACAATCGTGGGAGCTGGGTTTAGTGAAGGCTGCGTGTCCTTTTTCGATGGGGTCGAAGCACCCACAACCTTTGTGGACTTGGAGAGCCTGATTGCGACTCCCCCTGCACACGCTCGAGGACTCGTCAATGTACTCGTAGACTGCACAGGCTCCAATGACAGCCTCGTCAACGGCTACACCTATTTTGAGGAGGGCGAAGGGGATTCCGCACCTCGAATCGATGCCATCACCCCTTACAACGTGGACGTCTCAGGCGGCGAAACCATCGAAATGACCGGAGAAGGATTTGAGGCGGGAGCCGTCGTCTTTGTGGACGGCATCGAAGTCGCAGCCACACTTATAGATTCCGCCACCATCGAATTCGAATCTCCGGCCCATGACGCAGGGCTCGTAGACGTCACCGTGGTCAACCCCAGCAACCTTGCCGACACACGTTCCGGAGGCCTCCAATACATAGAGCCGGCCTCCTGGCCCCCCGAAGACACCGCACTGGATGAGACCGGTTCCGCCCGAGACACTCAGTCCAATGAAGTTCCTGGCGATAAAGGAGGCAGCACGAGCGGATGCTCCACAGCCAAGACAGGACCTGGCGGGACTTGGATTGCGGTCCTGATCCTGGGAATCGCCCGAAGGAGAAGGGCATGACCTTCCTATGGGCTCTCGGGTTTACGGTGGGGTGCACAGACTACGGGATCAACCCCAAGGGAGAAGATCCAACGCAGGCTTCAGAAGACCCGCTTGCTCCAGCCGCTCCCATAGCGATTACCGGGCCAAGCCATCAGACCAAGCGCAATGTGGAACTCGAACTCGACGGCAGCGCCTCCTATGACCCCGATGATGATGAAGCCGTGCTCGACTTCGCGTGGTCGGTTGGAAGCAACCCGGCCCAAGCATTGGTGAGCCTGTCTAATCCGAGCACCCCGAACCCCACCTTCAGCGCCGACCTCATCGGCAACTATGTCATCGACCTCATGGTGGTCGACGAAGACGGTCAGCCCTCTCTCAATCCGGCCGCTACAGTGGTCGAGATTCTGCCTTGGGAAGACCTGGAACTCGTCCTTTCTTGGGACAAGCCGGAAGTGGACCTGGACCTACACCTACTGAATCAAAACGGCACATATTTCGGAGTGGGCGACTGCTTCTTTGCCAACCCCGAACCAGACTGGGGCACCCAAGGAGAAATCCGAGACGATCCGCTCCTGCTGCGGGATGATGAAGGAACAGGTGCGGGTGAAGTGATTGTCCTGGAACAGCCCGAAGAGCAGGTCTATACGGTCATGGTGGCCTACCACAGCCGCAGAGATGCCGAGAACCCGTTCACCATGCCCACCCTCAGCGTGCGGGCAGAAGGCCAGGAAATCGCGAACGTTACCGGACCGCGCCTCACCACCGAGGGCACCGTATGGATCGCCGGCACGCTGGATTGGCCTACCCTGACATTCAATATGACCAGCGCCCTGACCGATCACGACACCCTTGGCGGCCCCGCATACAACGAGTAGCCCGAGGGCCTGATTCGGTTATGCCCCTCCCATGCTCGCGCCATCCCTACTGGTTTTTCTTTCCTGTGCCACTACACCCAATCCCGACGGAGCTCCGCCTGCGGATAGCTGGAGCCTGGCAACCCATGAGAGCAGCGGTCGACAAGCAGTAGAGCGCCCCCCAAAGCGCAACCCAGAGCCCGTGGTGATCCACAACGCCACCGTTCTTACCGCCTCAGGAGATCGCCTGGAATCCGGGTATGTCGTGCTATCCGAAGGACGTATTCAATCCGTAGGAACCGGAGCGCCTCCCTCTGTAGAGGGAGCAGTCACCCTGGATGCGCAAGAAGGCTTTGTCACCCCTGGTCTCATCGACACCCACTCACACCTTGGGGTGTACCCCTCCCCCAGCGCCAGAGCCCACAGTGACGGTAACGAGGCTACCTCCCCCACCACCCCTGGAGTCTGGGCAGAGCATTCGTTCTGGCCACAAGACCCAGGCATTCAACGTGCGGTAGCCGGGGGCGTAACCAGCATGCAGGTTCTCCCCGGCAGTGCCAATCTCGTAGGAGGCCGTGGAGTTGTTCTACACCTCCTACCCACTCGTGGCTCCAGGGCCATGCGCTTCCCCGGAGCCCCCGAGACGGTGAAGATGGCTTGTGGCGAGAACCCCAAGCGTGTGTATGGATCTCGCAGTTCGGCACCATCAACACGAATGGGAAACCTGCGAGGACAGCGAGCGGCGTTCGCTTCCGCCAAGCGCCTCCTCGAAGACTGGGAGCGCTATGAACAGGAAGCGGCCCGACACCGAGGAGACGACCCCGGCCCCCAGGCCCCCAATCGAGACCTGGATCAAGAAACTCTAATCGGTGTTCTACGCGGGGAAATCCTGCCGCAGGTCCATTGCTACCGCGCCGATGACATGCTGTCCTTTCTGCAACTCGCCGACGAGTTCGGGTTTTCCATTCGCTCCTTTCACCATGCTTTGGAGGCCTACAAAATACGTGACATCCTTGCCGAAAAAGAGGTGTCTGTCTCTACCTGGGCCGACTGGTGGGGCTTCAAACTCGAGGCCTACGATGGCATTCCTCACAATGCGGCTCTCGTAGCAGAGTCGGGCGCACGGGCGATTATCCACTCCGATTCTGCCATAGGCATTCAACGACTGAATCAAGAGGCCGCCAAGGCCTATTACTCCGGCTTGCATGCAGGCTTGAAAGTCGACGAAAACGAAGCCTTGCGGTGGATCACCGCGAATCCAGCCTGGGCGCTGGGAATCGAATCGGAGGTGGGTACCATTGAGGCCGGCAAACGCGGGGACGTGGTGGTCTGGGACGGCCACCCCTTCAGTCACTACAGCAGCGCCAGCGTAGTCTTTATCGATGGCGTCCGAGTCCATGACGCGGCAACTTCCACAACCCCATGGAGCGACTTTACTACCGGCCAGGAGGTGGCACCATGATCGGCTCACTTCTACTTGCATCCGCCCTCGCACACGCAGAATGCACCCTACTCTCCGGTGGAGAGTTCATCACGCCCACCGGACGACTGGTGGGCTCCACACTCCACCTTGAAGACCAGCGTATTCAAGGGTTCGACCCGAGCCCGTCCCAGGCTGAGTCCTGCAATCCACTGAGCCTGCCGGAGGGTAGCGTAGTCACAGCGGGATTCATCGAGTCCCATACGAGTCTCGGGCTCGTAGAGGTCAGCCTCGAACACAACACCGTGGACTCCTCCTCCAATGAGTCCGACACGGTCCGGGCAGGTCTTCGAATATCCGATGCCTACAACCCCCATTCCTCATTGATTCCAATCGCACGGCTCGGCGGTATTTCCACCGCTATCCTAGTTCCTTCCGGTGGGCTGGTCAGTGGACAAGGTGCCGCTGTGGACCTGGCTGGCGCTTCTCAACACGCTGCCCTAATTCGCACACCTGTAGGGGTATACGCACACTTGGGGGGACGGGATGGGTCCAGATCTCAAACCCTATTGCGACTCCGAGAGTTGCTCGATGACACCGAGGTCTACCGCCAGCAAAAGAAGGCATGGGAACGGGATGCCCTGCGTCCCTTGGCTGCTGAACGACTCGACCTTGAAGCCATGCTCCCCGTCGCAAATGGAGAGATTCCATTCGTTCTCCGTGCCGAACGCGCTGCGGATATCGAGGCTCTGCTTCGGCTGCGCTCCGAGACCGGCATTCGCCTTGTAATCGTCGGGGGGAGCGAGGCCTGGCTTCTCTCAGAAGAACTCGCGCTCGCCGAGGTACCGGTCATCTTGGACCCACTCGTAGTGGGCCCAGGCTCCTTTGAACAGATCCACGCCCGAGCCGACAACGCAGCACTGCTGAACAGCGCAGGTGTCCCTGTCATCCTATCCAGCTTCAGTAGCCACAACGCCCGCAATCTGCGCCAGAACGCCGCAAATGCCGTGCGAGCCGGATTGCCGTGGGAAGCCGCTCTGGCCGCGATCACCCAAACACCTGCCCAAGTGTTTGACCTCAAAGATCACGGCACACTGGCACCCGGATCCATCGCCAACGTGGCGGTCTTCAGTGGAGACCCCCTGGAAGCCTCCTCCAAGCTCCTCCATCTCTGGATTCGAGGTGAAGCCATCGACCTGACCAGTCGTCAAACCGCCCTGTTCGAAAAGTATCGGACACTTCCCGAAACGGACTAACGACTCAAACCAATCGGGGGTGCGTACAGGCGCTGCGTCTCCGTAAACCACCATTGTCCGGACTGCTCACGCCAAGATGGCGAAGAGAACTGGAACTGGTCCAAACGCATGCGAACGCCCACAGCGGGTTGGTCTCCAAATGGACTGGGTCCCAACAGGGCT
Organism: Myxococcota bacterium; assembly: GCA_036337845.1. Taxonomy (GTDB): domain Bacteria; phylum Myxococcota_A; class UBA796; order UBA796; family CAJQPC01; genus JAYZDK01. The sequence continues at coordinate 6,492 of JAYZDK010000119.1, forward strand.
ACCACGGGCTCCCGATCCTCAAGCACTCCCAATAGAAAGGCCTGAGCCCATGGCGACTGGCGGTTCCGTTCAGCCGCCAACGCTTCAAACCACAACTGCCAGTCCAGTCGTGGCATATGCAGTCCGGTCCATCGTGGAGACAAATCCGGGCTCCACGGCTTCCATCGAGTAGGCCAGGCTTCCCAGGTCTTACCATCCAAGCTCGCCTCCAGGATCAACTCCGGCCGTGTGCGCGTCATGACACGAAAGAGCCCGTAACTGTTGAAGGACCGCAAACCTGAAACCACCTGAACTCCGGAACTAATGGCCTCTGGAAACCAGTTTTTCCGCAGGAGCCCGCGCCCAGCAGCCAAGACGGTAAACCCG
>JAYZDK010000120.1:0-13025 GCA_036337845.1 Myxococcota bacterium
AGAATCCATCGCCGTCGTCATCGACATCTTGGGGAGGCGTGCCCGTATCCGCATCGGCGTCGGCGTCGGCATCGGCATCGGCGTCGGAATCGGCGTCGGAATCGGCGTCGGCATCGGCATCGGCATCGGCATCGGCATCGGCGTCGGAATCGGCGTCGGCGTCGGCGTCGGCGTCGGCGTCGGTGTCAGAATCCGCATCCGCCTCAGTGGCGACCCCCGAATCCTCACCCTTTCTCTCAATCGAAGTATCCAGGCAGGCTGAAGCTCCTCCAAACACCAACAAACTCAGAAAAAGCCGCGCTCTCATCACCACTCCCTAAAGGCCGTCAGACCACTAAATGACCCAGCCACCTGTCTGACCGAACCAACACACTCGGTCCATAAGATGTTGCCGTTCTACCACAACAACCAGCCGTATTTACACACAACTGTAGAGCCGTACCTAGCCCAAGAGCGATACCACGGCTCCCACACTCCGCTCCAGGCCTAACCCCTCGGTATCCAGGTGGGTCTGGGCCATCGCATAGAGTGACTCTCTCCGAGTGAGAATCGCCCGCAGCTCTCCCAAGGCATCCTCTCGTCCCGCCATGGGTCGAGTGTCTCCCTGCTCAAGCACACGCCTGAGATGCTCTTCCGGCGTCGCAGACAACCACACCACTTGGGTGTGCTCTCTAAGCATCCCGTAAGCGGCTTCATCCAATACCAGCGACCCCCCTACCTCCAGAACCAACGCACCCGACTGAGCGAGTGCGGCTTCCAAGGCCTCCTGAGAAAGCGCTCGGTAGTGCTCAGCACCGTGGTATTCGAAAATCTCCGCCTGCGACATCCCGGCCCTCTCCTCTACCAGTGGCCCAAGCTCCACAAAAGAACAACCCGCGGCTAGGGCCACTTGCGTTCCAATGGTGGACTTGCCCGCCCCCCTGAGGCCCACGAGCGCGACCTTTTCCTTCTTGGGGCGCTCCAACTCCAAGACCAGGTGGTCCCGCTGTTCGATAGACATCTCCCTCATGGCCACCGCTACACGGTCGGTCGAATCGCTCACCGGACCCAGCCCCGCAAGCAACTCCACAAGAGAAACCTCAAGTGCTGCCGCCAGGCCAGAGAGCTTGCGCAGCGACACATTGGCTTCTCCAGATTCCACACCCACCAGAAACCGTGGCGAGAGCCCCGCAGCCGCTGCAAGCGCCCGCTGGCTCCAACCTCGTGCATTCCGGGCCGCCCTGACGCGCTCACCCAGGGTCAACAACATGGAATCAGACGTCTCCATGTGTGCATTATAGTGCGTTTATTAGTTGTTGCAAAACCAAAATGATGCACTATATTCTCCACACGTACCCAAACGAGGAGCCGTGGCATGGCCCAAGTCAACTCCCCTGAGCCCAACGTTCATTTCGACACCACCCCCTACCAGTGGAATCACTGGAACCTCGACCTCGATGGATCGGTGGCGACCCTGTCCTTGAACATCCAGGAACATGAGCCCTACCGCCCAGGCTACGAGCTCAAGCTCAACAGCTATGACCTCGGCGTGGACATCCAGCTCGACGATATCGTGACTCGCCTGCGGTTTGAACACCCCTATGTACGCTCCGTCGTGCTGACTTCGGCGCTGGACCGCGTCTTCTGCAGTGGCGCCAACATTCGAATGTTGGCCTCCTCTTCCCATCCGTTCAAGGTGAACTTCTGCAAGTTCACGAACGAAACCCGTTGTTCGATCGAAGACGCGAGCGAGCACTCCAACCAGACCTGGATCTGCGCCGTGAACGGCGCCTGCGCAGGTGGTGGATACGAGGTCGCCATGGCCTGCGACGAGATCTATCTCATTGACGACGGCTCCTCTGCGGTGTCCCTTCCCGAGGTTCCCCTGCTCGGAGTTCTTCCGGGCACCGGTGGCCTCACGCGACTGACGGACAAGCGCAAGGTACGCCGAGACGTGGCTGATATCTTCTGCACCAAAGCGGAGGGATTCAAGGCCCGTGATGCCGTTCGAGGACGGCTCGTCGACGGGTCTTTTCCCCGAAGCAAGTGGGCCGACGGCATCGCCTCGAAAGCGGCCGAAGCGGTGGAACGCAGTGGTGGTCCCGGCAATGAAACAGGGATTGAGCTCAGCGCTATCGAAGCCGAGCAGACTGAAACAGGCCTGGCCTTCAAGCACGTCACACTGGACATCGACAACGAGCGTCGCGTGGCCACCCTGACCATCAACGGCCCCACGACAGCCCCGCCGGATTCCCACGAGGCACTGCACGCACTCGGGGCAAACTCCTGGGCACTCCAGGCCTTTCGAGAGTTCGAACGCGCCCTATTGGAGCTGCGCTTCAACCACCAGAAGATCGGCTTGGTGCTGCTCCATACCCGCGGAGACACCAGCCAGCTCATGGCCTGGGACGAAGCCCTCTCCAGCCTCCGCAACAGCGGTTCTTGGCTGGCCCGCGAAATCCAGCTTCACCAAGCCCGGACACTCCGCCGGCTGGACAACATGGCCCGCTCGCTCTTTGCCATCATTGACGAGAACTCCTGCTACTCCGGGATCTTCATGGAGATCGCGCTTTCCGCGGACCGCTCCTACATGTTCCTCGATGAAGACGAAGAAAACGCCATTGAGGTCACTAGCGCTTCCGATGGTCGCTTCCCCATGTCCAACGGCACTTCAAGACTGGAAGTCCGGTTCTTGGGCGAGCCCGAAAAGGTAGAAGAAGTCCTGGGAACCGGCGAGCCCATCTTGGCCGAGGACGCCGAAGAGATGGGCCTCGTGACCGCTTCACCCGACGACATTGACTGGGACGACGAGCTCAGAATTGCCATCGAAGAACGAGTGTCCCTGTCTCCAGACGCACTCACCGGCATGGAACAAAACCTGAGATTCGGCGGGATGGAGAGCTGCGAAACCAAGATCTATGGCCGGCTGTCCGCGTGGCAGAACTGGATCTTCCAGCGCCCCAATGCGGTGGGAGATACCGGAGCTCTCACCCTATACGGACACCCCGAACAACCCGCTTTCGACTACCGCCGAACCTGATTTCAACGCGAGAGGCCTTTCATGTCCCAAATGAACTACGACGACCTGATTCCCAACAATGTGGACCTGTCCTCCGACAGGCGGCTCAAGCGAGCCCTGGAGAAGTGGCACCCGGCCTACCTGGACTGGTGGAACTCGGTTGGACCCCAGGTGTTCAAGAAGAACGAGATCTACCTGCGCACGGCGATCTCCACAGACCCCGGGGGTTGGGCACAGTTTGGGCACGTTCGGATGCCGGACTATCGCTGGGGAATCTTCCTGGCAGACAAGCAAGCCGATCGCACCATCCCGGCCGGTGACCATGCCGGAAAACCCGTCTGGGATGAGGTTCCTGGCGAATATCGAAACGCGCTGAAGCGGATCATTGTGGTCCAGGCCGACACCGAGCCTGCCAGCGTCGAGCAGCAGAGGTGGCTGGCCGACTGCGCCCCCTCACTCATCGACTGCCGAAACCTCTTCCAGGTCAACGTCGAAGAGGGGCGCCACCTCTGGGCCATGGTCTACCTCCTTCAGGCCTACTTCGGACGAGATGGTCGCGATGAAGCAGATGACTTGCTTGCTCGCCGCTCAGGTGACGAGGACAAGCCCCGCATCCTCGATGCATTCAACCAGCCCTGCGAAGACTGGCTCACCTTCTTCAACTTCACAATGTTCACCGACCGCGACGGCAAGTATCAGCTGGGTTCGCTCGCCGAAAGCGCCTTCGACCCCATGTCACGCACCTGTCGATTCATGCTGACCGAGGAAGCCCACCACCTCTCCGTTGGAGAGACCGGGCTTGAGCGCATCATCCGCCGCTCCGCCCAGCTCATGAAACAGGACCCCAATGAAGATGCCCGCAACCAAGGCGGACTCGATCTGCCCACAATCCAGAAGTGGATCAACTTCTGGTACAGCTACAGCCTGGACCTCTTTGGTGCAGAAGTATCAACCAATGCGGCAGACTATTTCGCCAGTGGGCTCAAGGGCCGATGGAAGGAAAGCAAAGACTACGAAGACCACGTCTGCCTCAACTCCACGCGCTCCATTGCCCAAGTCAAAGATGGTGCAATCGTCGACGTGGAAGTCCCCCTCCGAAACGCCATGAATGAGGAGCTACGTGACTCCTACGTGGACGATTGTGCTCGCGTGCTCAAACGCTGGAACAAGGCGCTTGCTGAGGAAGGGCTGGACTGGGAGATGAGCCTACCCCACACCCGCTTTCACCGGCGCCAGGGCATCTATTCAGACCACCAGTTCAACCCCAACGGGGACCTGATCGACGCAGCAGCGTTTAGCGCCAAAGAGGACAGCTGGCTGCCCACCGATGAAGACCGAGCCTATGTGAAAAGCCTCATGGCCCCGGTGACAGAGCCGGGCAAGATGGCCAACTGGATTGCCGCTCCCCGACGGGGCATCCACGGCAAGCCCGTCGAGTTCGACTACGTGCGAACAGACTAAGCGCCCACTGGAGCGCGGAGGCACAACTGCTTAGTTTGCAGAGTATGAACATTCTTTTTGTCTGGATTGCCTGCTCGTCACCGCCCCCTGCGGCCCTTGATCTATCCGAGCCTCTGAGCACTGGAGAGGTTCGCGCCGGTCTCATCACAAGCAACGAATCGCTCTTTGGAGGCATCTCCGCCGAGGGACAGCCCGGGGATTTCAAGCTCTACAATGATCGGGTGCAGTTCATCCTTCAGGGTGATCGCGACGGTGACTTTTACGTGGGCACCGGTGGAGCCATTGTCGACGCAGACATCGTAAGGCCCAGTGCACAGCCTGGCCGAGACATGGTCGACGAATGGGTGCCCCTTGCAGGGCTGGGGCGCTTGGTCAATCCCGAAAAGTTTCAGGTCAAGAACAATGGTGCTGCCGGCGTTCAAGCCCGCGTGCGAGTCAGCGGGGGCGAAACCCCCATGAAGCTACTCACCGGTGCATTGGGGTCCGAATCTGTCGTTCCAGATCTGGGTCTATCGTTATGCACAGACTTCACGCTGGAACCCGACACGCCCCTGCTGGAAGTCACCACCCACATCTCCACCGGGGACCAGGCAGCGACCCTGTCTCCAGGGGACCTCTTGATTGCATCGCTCGACGCAGTGGATGGCTGGAACCCAGGCACGGGCCTCGAGCCTCTCACAGCCAACGAATATCCATGGACCGGCTTTGTCGGTCACGAAAACGAAATCGCCTTGGGAATCTTTGCTCCCCCTGATGAGATTCTTCGCTCAGACGCGGCAGCTGTAGTGCTGCAGTCCCTCACTCGAGCCTCCATGGGGCTTGGGCCACTCTTGGAGCTGCCCCCAAACCAGAGCGCCAGTTGGACGCGGTTCTACGGAGTCGGCCGCGACTTCTGCGAGCTCACCGACGCCTGGCTCAGCACACACGCCATCGCCACAAAGACCGTAGAGGGCGTGGTGGAGTCCAGTGACGGCCCCGTGGGCGGTGCTCGTGTAAATGTGCTCGTAGACGAGGCTCCCTTCACACTCTGCTTTACCCAAGCAGACGGGAGCTTCTCTGCACAAGTACCCGAAGACGCCGAGGTACGGCTCCTCGCAGACGGCCGCGGAACTGGAATCTTCACTGACCTACCCGATGGTCACGGACCATACTCCCCCTATGCCGCTGACAACATTGTTCAGCACAGCTTGGACACCCTAGCAGTCGGCGCCCCAGCGATCCCGGCCGCTCAAGGCCGCGGCGCTGGAACCCCAGAAGCACCCCTGGTTCTTGGAGAGCCCGGCACCCTTCACCTGCAGGTCAACGACAACCTGCCCTTCACCGCATTCCTGTCTCGCACCAGCGCGGAACCCACCGTCGACCCGCGCTTGGTCGTCAGCCGTCCATCTGGAGGCACCGTTTCAGCATGGGCACTCGATGGATCGGTATCTCTCCAGGTCGAGCCCGGCGAATACACTCTAGTGGCCCATCGTGGCATTCGATACGAATATTGGTCCTCCACCGTAGAGGTAGTCGCTGGAGAAGAGCACACTGAGCTCCTAGAGCTTCCTGCTGCTTATGAACTGGAAAACTGGCTCATCGGTGACCCGCACACCCACGCATCTCCCTCCAATGACGGGGGCATCCCCATGGAGGACCGACTGGCTGTCACAGCCGGCTCAGGGGTACAGGTGCACTTCGGAACCGACCACGACCACGTGGCAAACTATCAACCACTGCTCCAGCCCATGGGTTTGCAAGACGTGCTGTTTTCGGTAGTCGCCGACGAGGCCAGCCCACTGGTGGGACACATCAATGCATACCCCCTGGAACTCAACACCGAGCTGCCCAACCACGGGGCTTGGCGCTGGTGGTCCGAGCTCGTGTCCACTACGGAAGAAATCACCGCGCTGCTGCGGGAAAAACACCCTGGAGTCGTCCTTCAAATGAATCACCCGCTGGACAGCGGAGTGGCCAGTGCTGCGGGGTGGACACCGGGCAAGATCAATAGGCCGGAGAGGTGGAGTGACCACTTCGACGCCGTTGAGGTGCTCAATGCATCCGCTCACGAGGAATACACGGAATTCTTTCTGGATGTTGTGGCACGAGGCATCCCCCTCATCCCCGTCGGAGTCAGCGATAGCCACACCTACACAGGAGGTCAGCCAGGACTCAACGTGACCTTCCTGGGAACCGACACTTCTGCTCCAGCCCAGTTTAGTAATGACAAGCTGCGGGAGACCATGAAAGCCCGACGCACCATCGCCTCAATGGGCCCCTTCCTGGAGCTTTCGCTGGATCCGGGAAGCGAATGGGTCGGTGCCCAGGCCTTGAGCGTGACTGTAAAAGCCCCCACTTGGATTCAAATCGATCAGGTACACCTGCTAGAAAATGGGGAGCCCATCGACTCCCGAGAACTCAGTGACCCCACCACCCCGTTGCTATTCGACCTAAGCCCCTCCGAGGACGCATTCTACGTAGTCGTCGCCGAGGGCGACCAAGACATGAGCCCGGTTTACTCGGGCAAGCGTCCATGGGCATTCACAAGCCCCATCTACATCGATGTAGATGGAGACGGATGGACACCACCTCTACCGGCCCTTGAACTAGCTCGATAAACCATGTTGCCAAAGACCCCACGCGTTAGCAGATAATAGGCGTTCGAAAGGAGCAATAGGCGCGTGTCCGAGCAAATGACCAGCACAATCGCGCTCAAGCATGAGCACGGGGTGAGCTTTGGAACCGTCGACTGGTTCAATGGTGAAAAGCTGCAGTGCCAGGTGGCCGCGAAAATCTCCAAGGGTTCTGTGGTGGAAATGCGCATGGAGCTCTCCGGCTGGAAGTACACGGTGTATGCCCGGGTAGAAATCGTGTCGGTCGGACAAGGAAGCCAGGCCGCCACCCCCAGATACGGTCTCAAGATTCGGGACATCTCCGAAGAAGACCAGTCCCGCTTGGAAGCCTGGCAAAAAGAGCAAGGCTTAGGTGGCACCACAGACGACCCATTGGCCCAAATCTCCGATGAAATGGACGACCCTTTTGCCGTCAAGCAAGGGGCCGCCAGCGAAGCGGAGACCAAGCTCGTCATGGCCCGCTATGAAGAGCGCCGGCGCCGTCTATACCGAGACGATGACGACCCCGACCCATTTGGTCTTGAAACCGAGTCCGATGCCAAGAACCCCTCCCATTCATCCAAATCCATCGGCACCAGCACCGGTTCACTGGCCGAAGGAGCCTCACCCGGCTGGCTGAGCGCTATGGAGAAGGATGCCGCCCAAGCTTCCGGTAGAGACTGGGCCCCCCGGGAAGAGGAAGGCATCACCTATGAAACCAGCCACCAGGTCCAAGGTGGAGGCAAGAGGCTGGCCAAAGGCCCAGCGCCCGATTGGTTGGCCAAGATGGAAAAGGAAACAGCCACTCGAACCGGGCGGGACTGGAAGCAACGGGAGGGCATGCCAAACGAGCCCCCGCCGCCAGTTGTGACGCGACCGGCCACCCCCAATCTCCCAACACAACCGAGCAAGCCCACCCAACCCGAGCCGCCCCAGGCCATAGATGCCGTCATGGCCGAGCCCGCCAGCAGGAGTGAATGGAGCGTTGTTGAGGAGAGTGTCCACGTCACATGGGATTCCCAAGAGGCCTATACCCAGGACTGGAAGACACAACTTCAAAAGTCTGTGCTCCTACCTCCCACTGGGTTTGAACTGCCTTCCGGCAACAAGATCCGCGTCCAATTGCAACTGCCGGACGGCCAAGACCTGGCTCTCCGAGGGTCTGTGGATGGCTCAGGAGCCATACAGTTCAACTTCAGCTTTCCACTTCGAAACAAGCTGAAGAAGGCAGCGGGTTAGGGTTCTTTCTGGAGAACCACCATGTGGAAGATGCTGGGCGTCCTTGTGGCCGCCGGACTGCTATCAACGACCGTACACGCCGGTAAGCCTGTTCCAGCAACCGACATCCGCACTGTGGAGAAGGCTCTCCAAGTCCAAAGCACTCCCCTCATTGTGGATGTTCGCAGTGTAGAAGAGTTCAAGAGTGGTCACATCCCACAAGCCATCAATATTCCTCTGGCCGAACTCGATAAGAAACTCGTCGAACTCTCCCCACACCGAAACTCCACCATTTACCTGGTCTGTGAAGTCGGACGCCGCTCCGAGGCAGCCACGCAACAACTACTAAACGCAGGCTTTATCGGGCCCGTAAACGTGACGGGCGGTACCCGTGCTTGGCGTGAAGCCAAACTGCCCCTGGAACGATGAACAAGCCCCTCTCCTCCACCCCCAGTCTTCTCGAGTTCGAGGTCAACGGAGAGCCCGTACAACTTCTCGCGTCACCCCAGGACTCGCTCCTAGACTGCCTGCGCGATCAACTGGGCCTCACCGGCTCGAAACACGGCTGCGACGTTGGTGACTGCGGCGCCTGTACCGTGTTGCTCGACGGTACCCCCCAACTTTCCTGCATCACCCTGGCCCTAGAAGCCAAAGGAACCCACCTCACCACGGTGGAGGGCCTCAGCCAAGAAAGCACTCCTCACCCCGTCCAGGCCGCATTCGATGAGAAAGTGGCCGCACAATGCGGATACTGTACCCCCGGTTTCGTAGTGGCGTTGGCTTCGCTATTTGAGACGAACCCCAGCGCAACCCCCGAAGATGTCCGGCGCTGCCTCGGCTCCAACATTTGCCGCTGCACGGGGTACACGAAGATCATTGAAGCAGCAGAGCTGGCCCGCCGACGACTTCAGGGTCTGGACACATGAACCCTGCAGACTCCAAGAAGCTGGATGGGCTGGAGAAAATCCAGGGCCGAGCACAATTCACGGACGATCTGACTCGCCCAGGGATGCTGCATGGCGCCTTCCACCGTTCCCCCCATGCTCACGCCCGAATCCTGCGCATTGACGTCACGGCGGCTCTCGCCATGCATGGTGTGAAAGCCGTCCTGATTGGAACCGACCTACCCATTGCCTACGGAGTACTACCCGTCGCTCAAGATGAGCATGCCCTGGCTTTGGACACCGTACGATTCGTCGGCGAAGAAGTAGCGGCTGTGGCGGCCACAACCCGCGAGGCCGCTCTCGCAGCCGCTCGAGCCATTGTCGTAGAGTACGAGGTACTGCCCGCTGTGTTGAGCGTAGAGGACGCGCTGGCAGAAACGGCGCCCATTGTTCACAACGAGCGGCGAAAGAAGACCAACATCCTGCGCAAAGTGCGTCGAGAATACGGTGAAGTCGACGAAGGCCTTGAGCGCTGCGAGGTGGTGTTGGAAGACACCTACTACTACCCCGGGTCCACCCATGTACCCCTGGAAACGCACACCTCGCTTGCAGAACCCGATGGTCACGGGCGCGTTGTCCTGCACACATCCACGCAGATACCGCACCACCTGCACATCGCCCTCGCCCGAGTCCTTCAGGCTCGCCTGCAGGATATTCGCGTCATCAAACCGCACGTAGGAGCAGGCTATGGCGGAAAGTCAGACCCCTTCGCCACGGAAATCTGTGCCGCCGCACTCGCGCTTAGAACCGGTCGGCCCGTAAAGTTCATTCTGGACCGGGAAGAAGTCTTCTACGCACACCGAGGCCGACACCCCGCCCATATGCGCATCAAGCTCGGAGCCACCTCCGATGGGACCCTCACCACCTGCGACTTTTCAGCCCATTCTCCTGGGGGAGCATACGCATCATACGGCGTAGTCACCGCCTACTACTTTGGTGTGTTCCTACCCCTACCCTATCGCCTGGAGAACCTTCGGTTCGAAACGAGCCGGCTCTACACCAACCACCCCCCATGCGGGCCCAAAAGAGGACACGGCGCCATACAGCCTAGGTTCGCTCTGGAAGTCCAAGTAGACCGGCTCGCCGAAGCACTCGGGCAGCGCCCCGATATCTTTCGCCTCGGAAACCTCGCGCCCCCAATGAGTGAAACCTGCAACGGCCTACGCATCACATCCAGCGCCATGGGCACCTGTATCGAAGAGGCCACGCAGGCATCCGGTTTCGCAGGCAAGCACAATCAGCTCCCTCACGGACACGGAGTGGGCCTCGCCACCTCGGCCTACATGTGTGGCGCAGCACATCCCATCCACGCCAATGCACTGCCTCAATCTTCGGTCTGCGTATCGGCCGACCGTTCCGGCCGAGTCGCGATTTTCTCCGGCACCGCAGATATCGGACAAGGCTCGAACCACATGCTGGCCTCGCTGGTCTCCCGAACACTGGGCATCCCGCTCAGAGACTGCACGGTGCTGGAGGCCGACACAGACCTCACTCCTGTCGACTTGGGTGCCTACAGCTCTCGAGTGACCTTCATGGCTGGAAACGCAGCCCTGGAGGCCAGCAACAAGCTCTGTGCCGTACTTCTTGAAGCCGCCTCCACCAAACTTGCCATGGAGAGTGAGGCGCTGGTCTTCCAAGATGGCAGAATCGCTAGCGCCACAGACCCCGACTGCAGTCTCGCGTTCTCCGAAGCCATCGCACTGGCGGAACAAACCCATGGCACGCTCACCTTCACCGGTTCCTACACCCCGCCACGCATCGGCTCTCGATTCAAGCGAGAGTCTGTGGGACCTTCTCCGGCCTACTCCTTCACCGCCCAGGTCGCAGAAGTCGAAGTCGATACACAAACGGGGTTCGTTCATGTAAAGCGCATCTGGTGCGCTCATGACTGTGGCAAAGCCATCCACCCCGGCATCGTCGAAGGACAAATCGAGGGCTCCGTCTATATGGGCGTTGGAGAAGCCCTGCTGGAAGAGCAAAGCTTCCACCCCTCTGGACTCCATCGCAGCCCTTCCATTCTCGAGTACAAGATTCCCACCATTCACGAGACGCCGGAGATCATCAGCATATTGGTGGAAGAAGGAGACCCAGAAGGGCCACTGGGCGCGAAAGAGGTGGGTGAAGGCCCTCAACTGCCCACTGTGCCCGCCATTGCCAACGCAATCTACGACGCCTGCGGCATTCGACTCACGGAAGCACCGTTTACCCCAGAACGAGTGCTCAAGGCCCTCGAAAAGCTCGAAAAGACTGGTTGAATCATGTCGTCGATGCTCCCACTACCTCCGTTCGAACTCCACCAGCCGGTGTCGACCGCTCAAGCCACTGCACTGCTGTCCGATCTGGAGAAGCCTCGCATCATCTCGGGAGGAACCGACCTGCTGCCATCCATGAAGTACGGCCTGTTTACTCCGCCACATCTCGTCAGCACTAGAAGAATCGAATCTTTCAGCGCCATATCCGGAACCGAGGAGGGCCTCTCCATCGGTGCCGGCGCCACCCTGAGTTCCGTGGCCGCCCACCCCTGGGTGCGGCGCCACTACCCCACCCTGGCAACCGCCTGCAGCACCGTGGCCACCCCTACGATTCAGGAAATGGGAACGTTGGGCGGAAACGTCATGCTCGACACCCGCTGTCTCTGGTACAACCAATCCACCTTCTGGAGAAACGCGCTTGGCGGCTGCCTGAAGTGCGAAGGCGAAATCTGCCACGTCGCTCCCAAAGGCCAGGGCTGCTACGCCGTACACTCGGCCGACACCGTGGTGGTACTGCTGTTGCTCAATGCCGAGCTTGAACTGGCGTCGGTCAGGGGCACTCGCCGAATGCCACTTGAATCGTTTTATACCGATGACGGCATCCACTGGGCCTCACTGGAGCCTGGAGAGCTGCTCACCCGTATTGTCCTGCCACCTCCTCCGAGAGCTCGCCTCGCATTTCGGAAGCTCCGAGCCCGCGGCTCTATTGACTACCCACTGCTACTCACCGCCGTGCGGGTGGACCTCGATGAGCACAATCAGCCTTCGGGTGGAAGAGTCGTACTATCCGCCCTGGGGCCACGCCCCATAGAGGTCTCCGACGTCTCGGAGTCTATCGCTCAATCCAAGCATGAAGAGGCCGCCGAAACTGCCTGGTCGCAGGCCTTTCCACTGCCCACACATCAATGGTCTACCCCATGGAGGAAGAAAATGGTGCGAGTAGAGGTTGGTAGAGCGCTGGCCGAATTGTCCTGATCGGTCCGATACAAAATGCGGCCTATGCACTGTCAACCCCTCCAGTCTCGTGATACTCGATCCGACAAACCTGGTATCCGCGCTGCGGATCCTCCTCGAAGATAGAGCCATGCTCCTCCTGATTTTCGCGCAGTCCCTGCTCGCCAGCCCGGCTCTTGCCGATGATGGAGCTATGGCTTCGTCCGGTCTACGGAGTGAAGCCACCCTCGCCCAGTCCACCCCTTCGAGCGGAACCAAAACGTCCGAGAGAACCCGAAACTACCGCCTCGGAGCAGAGGATGTGGTCAACATCACCGTGTTCGGGGAACCTGACCTGACCGGCTCGTTCACAATCAGCGAGTCTGGAGGACTGGAGTTTCCGCTGCTTGGCACGATCAATGTCTCGGGAGCCAGCCCGCAACAGGTCACCGAACTCCTCTCCCTTGCATTGCGCGACGGCTACCTTCACGACCCTCGTGTCACCGTCAGTGTTGAAGTCTTTGCCAGCCAGCCCGTGCAGGTACTTGGAGCCGTGTCCGAACCCGGGGTCTACCACCTCAAAGGTGGCACGAGTGTCATCCAGGTTCTGAGCGAGGCGGGTGGAATC
>JAYZDK010000121.1:0-8266 GCA_036337845.1 Myxococcota bacterium
CCCAGGCGAGCCCGGTGCCCGACCGCAGCCCCCAAAAACCAAGACTCCGTAGACACTCGCTCTCCCTGGTGCTGAACCCGAATCGGGCGAGCAAAGGAGATATCGAAGATGGTCACACCCCAGGCCACAAAGCTGTCCACTCCAAAGACCGAAGCCTGAAAACCGTTACCGGGCGAAACAAACGCACCCGGGTAGAGAACGCTGAGGTTGGCGATCCCTCCTTTACCCACTCGAGCCCCCTCCCCCAATACCGAAGCGTTGACCACACCGTGCTCTTCAATCCGGCTGCCATCTCCTATCAAAGACCCGCGAATCACTGCAAAGGGGCCCACCTCCACGTTTTCTCCCAACACAGAAGCTTCAATCACCGCGGTGGGATGAATCCTCGAACCCGCCCCCACATGGCTGACCGCGCGAGCCAGGCGATGGGGCTTCAGAGACCGGGCCTTGAACAACACGACAATCAGGCGCCAGATCTTCCGCCAGATCGGCTCCTGTCCGAAACCACGAACCTCCCTGGCAATCGTGCAGGAGAGCCCCAACCAGTTGGCACGAAGAATGTGAGACCAGTGCTCAATCTGCTGTACCCCCGCATCGGTGAAGGGCAGCGTCTCAGGCATGGCATGGGCCAGCGCTGGATGCTCTTTAGGGGCTTCCCGTGCTTCAACATTCAGGTCGATTGAAACCGGTGGCAGCGCATCCAAATCGGGAGCCTGACCTGCCGGCACCAATCCCACCTCGTAGATGCCGGGTTCGGGGAGGTCCTGCAAGGCGGCCGCTGTCGCAAGCCATGTTGGGTCTGTGACTTGCAAGCGAGCCGGTGGCTTCGCCTGCTTGACCAGCGCACGCAGTGTCGCCGAGGTGATCCAGGTGCGATCCGAGATCACCACATAGGGCTCGGCTTCCGGAACCGTATCCACCCACTCCAGGCCCGCCTCTTCAATGGCTTCCTTCTGCAGCGCTTCAAGGGTTCGCCCCAACACGAATGTCTGGCCTGGCAAATCCCCGAAGGGGGCTACCGGCTTTCCGATAGGGACCACAAAAACTCGTTTGATACCGCTCATGAGCCAACCCAACGACCAATCTCTTCGTTCAACTCGCTCAACAGGTAGCCGGATTTCGCATCCTCAGCGCCTTGAAGTGCTGCTTTCAGAAGCTTGAGCCCCCCGTCTTTATCGCCTTGGGAACACAAGAGGCTGCCCGAAAGCCACTGCCCGATCAACTCCGTGTGAAAGTCCCGAAGCCGAACCGCCTCCTTCATGGCCCCTCCCAAACGCTCAAGACCCGCTTCGGGTTCTCCTCGATGGGCCATCAAATAGCCCAGGTAGACGTCGTTGAGTGTGACCATGCGGTCCATGCCCAGCAAATCCGCATCCTTTCGCGACTGCTCGAATCCCGCATAGGCACGCCCATGCTCCCCCAACCGAAAGTAGGCGTCCGCAAGGTTGTGCTGATTGAGTACCAGGCCGCTTCGATAGCCTACCCCCTGGCTGAGTTCGATGGCTTTCCTGAACCAATCAATCGAGCGCTTGAAACGGCGTGCAGCAAAATGGGTGGTCCCAATATTGGTCAGGCATCGGATGACCAGCAAGCGGTCCCCACTGGTTTCCGCCAGCTCCCGAGCCTCCTCAAGCTTTTCGAGCGCTCTGCCCCACTCTCCGAGCTGGCCATAGAGATGGGCCATGCCCATCAATCCACGTGCGCCACCACTGCCTTTTCGGCCAGCCAACTCGGCGGCCTCCACATAGCAGGCCTCAGCGGACTCTACATTGGCTTCTTCACGAGCCAACCATCCGAGGGAGAGCAGAATACTCACCTGACGCTCCTTGTCGCCAGAAGCCCGGGCGCTGGCCAAGGCCGGCTCCAAGTGGGCTCTGGCGACCTCCAACTTGCCCTGCTCAAGAAACACGCGTCCCAGGCCCATCATGCTCTGTTCTTCAACCTCTGAGATGCCCTGCTCTTCGGCCAGATCCAAGGCCAACTGGAGGTGCCGCTCTGCCTCTCGATAGAGGCCTTGCTCCTCGGCGATCAAGCCCGATTTGGCGTGCAAAGGCGCCATGCCTTCCGACACCAGCCCCTCATCATCCCCTTGAAGCTGCCCGAGGGCCTGGATGGAGAACTGGTAGGCGTTCAAGGCCTGGTCCAGAAAGGACTGTTCCCGGTGTGCATCGCCCGCCTTGTCCGAATAGCGAGCCGCATCGAAGAAGCGCCCGGCATGCATACAATGCTGCGCCAGGGTTTCGAACTGACCTTCGAGCTTCCCTGCGTAGAGTCTCTCAATACCCTCGGCAACCCGACGGTGGTTCTCACGCAGCTGCGCCCCCACAGTCGATCGGCTGACCACCTCCCAGAACAGCTCCGAGGAAAACGCCATGATTCCCATTTCCTTCGGGCCGGCATAGGCGAGGATTCCCTGTTCCACAAGCTCCGCAGTGGGCTGATTTCGCTGCATGGAGCCCAGAGTCTCCCAGAGGACGGCCACGGGAAACTTGGGGCCAATCGCAGCAGCGATTTGCAGTGCCTGTTTGAGGGCTGGAGCAAACGCGTCCACTCGCGCCGTAATCAAGCCTTCAAGATCCGGTGGCAGGTTTACACGCGCATCCGAGTCCGCAAGCTCGACGCGCCCGTCCTCTTCCACCAGCAGTCCCGACTCCCTCAACTTACGAACCATCTCCACGAGGTACAGGGGATTTCCATCGGCCGTCTGAACAACCAATTCCTGAAGTTCGTCACCCAACGACTCGGTACCCAGGACTTCACACAACATCTTGGACTGTTGCAGGCGGTCCATCGCGCCCAGCCGAATGCGCCCATCGGGTTCCGGGAGCTCTCCAGGCCACTCACCGCGGTGCGTCAGCAACCAAAGAATCGAGTCGTTGCCACTGTGGCGCATCAGATTACCCACCAACTCCGATTGCGTGCGGCCCAGGTGATGCGCATCTTCAAGAACCAGGACCACAGGCCTTTCGCCAGCAAGCCCATGCACGAACCGCAGCAGAGCCGAATACAAATCCATCGGTGAGAGCCCTGCACCGTGCACGCGGCGAACATCGAACAAGATGGCAATCGCTGCCACATCGGTTTCTGTCAGGCCCAGCTCCGTCAAGCGCTCCAGGCGGGCACCAACGTCGTCTGCCAGGTCATGTGCGGCAAGTCCCAATACCTGAGCCACAAGGTCACGCAACGCCGCCAACGGGCGCTCCATACCGAAGGGCTGCGCTCTACCGGCATAGAGCGGAAGACCCGCGGATGCTGTCAGATTCTTGAGCTCTCGCACAAAACGACTTTTTCCCGACCCACTCCCCCCTCCAATGGAGATCACGCCACCTCGACCCTGAGACAAGGAGTCCATGGAAGCACTGAGCAACTCAAGCTCGCTACCCCGTGCCAGCCAACGCCCTGGCTCTCCGAGCTGTCCCTGAACCTGGGCACCTCCCAACAAGAACGTAGGAACCTCGGCACGCCCTCCCCGTCCTCTGAGAACAATCCCCTCGTCAAAGGTCCAGCGGGTCATACAACCCCGCTTTACTTCTTGGGAAACCACCACAGTGCCCGCCTCCGCAGAAGCGGCCAGGCGACGAGCCAGCTTGACGGTGTCCCCTCGTGGCAAGCAACGCTGTGTGCCCTCCTCATCAATCCAAACCACCTCGCCGCGGTGAACCCCCACGGCAAAGTTCAAGGAGACGCCCCTGCGCTCCAGAGCCTTCCGGGCCTCGTACAGATTCTGTGCACAAGACAGCGCCCGACTCAGATCGTCCTCTTGGGTGCGCGGGACCCCGAAGAACACAATCAGCGATTCGTCGCCTAGATGGTCCAGCCACCCACCATGCTTATCCACCACCCTCTGAATGACTCGTCGAATGCGCCGATGCTGGGCAATGACATCTTCCGGTTCCATTTTGACCGAGACCTGTGTAAGCCCCAAAAGGTCCGCTACGAGCACTCCAACCTGTTTTCGCTCCGCAATCACCGAGGGCGTGCCCAAGGTCTCGCTCCCCGTCTCTGTAAGGATCGGCACATCCGAGAGAGGGGGTGGCTCAGAGACCTCCTCCTCCTTTTTCCCCATCTCCAACACCAGGCCGCCCATCTGTTCCGCGGCCGCATCGGGCTTGATCTCTTCAGCGAAGAGAGAACGCATAAACGCTCCCATCACCGCCTCATCACCCCGCAACCCCGCCTCAAACAAGAAGGCCCGCAAGTCCTCTTCCAAACCAGAAGCCGAGGCATATCGATCATCGCGATCTCGAGCCAAAGCTCGCTGCAAGATCTCCCAGAGGCGCTCGGGTATCTCAGGCACCTCTTCACGGGGATCGGGCACCACTGCTTCCTTCACCAAGCGAAGCTTTTCTTCCGGGTCTGGATTCTGAAACAACCGATGATTGACCAGGAGTTCATACAGGACAATCCCACAGGAAAAAACATCGGTTCTATGGTCGACCGGCTCTCCACTGGCCTGCTCCGGGCTCATGTAGGCGAACTTCCCGCCACCCGGCCTACCACCGCTGTCAGGCTCGGCCGCACCCGCGAGCCGGGCAATACCAAAGTCCAGCAGCTTCACCTCTCCCTGAAAAGACACCATGCAGTTGTGGGGAGAAACGTCCCGATGAACGATACCGAGTGGTTCTCCCTGTGTGTTTTCTCGAGAGTGGGCATAGGCCAGGCCGCGAGCAATGCTGGCTGCTGCGTGCACCGCCAGCCGCAGTGGCAGGCGCCTCCCATCGGATCTGAGTTTTCGGACCGTCTGTGTCAGGTCACGACCCTGAATCAGCTCCATGGCGATGTAGTGGTCTTCACCCACGCGTCCAAGGTCAAAAACCTGAACCACGTTGGGGTGAGACAAGAGTGCTGAGATCTTGGCCTCTCGAACAAACATCTCCACAAAACGTCGAGATCGAGCCAGACTTGGAAGAATCCGCTTGATGACCAAACGCTTCTCAAACCCTTCCACACCAAAGGAACGAGCCAAGTACACCTCGGCCATCCCTCCCACCGCAATACGTTCGAGAAGTTCGTAGTTCCCGAATTGGCAAGGTAACTGCATCCGCATGCAATCATACCGGTGGCGAGAGCCCTCCGGGAGGCGCTACCCCCCCGGATCCTCCAAATTTACAGGTTTAAGGCCATGATTCGTCCGGTTTTGAATCTCCAGGAACCCACACCACGAAAAAATCCGAAGAAAAAAACGCTTCTATGCCTCCAGTTCTGCATTCACACAGCCGACGTCATTGACGTACAGATACTGGAAACGCTATGATCTTTTCAATGAGCTAGCGCGGTCCGGCTTGTGGTGAATTTAGATGGGAAAATACAGCAATCCGAGCGGGCTATCTTGCTCCTTCTGTCATAAGCCTCAGCGCGAGGTCGACAAGATCATTGCGGGTCCGAACGTGTACATCTGTTCGGAGTGCATCAAACTGTGCCTGGACATCATCCGGGACAACTCCCAACAGCGCCCGGTTTCTTGGGGCCATCAGAAGATTCCACCGCCCTCTCGGATCAAGGCCTTCCTCGACCAGTACGTCATTGGTCAAGACCAGGCCAAGCGCCAGATCTCGGTCGCTGTCTACAATCACTACAAGCGCGTGGAGGCCAACAAACAGAGCGCCGGCACCTCCGATGTGGAGATCCAGAAGTCCAATGTGCTTCTGCTCGGACCCACCGGTACCGGAAAGACTCTGATTGCCCGAACCCTCGCTCGCTTTCTTGATGTTCCCTTTGTGATTGCAGATGCAACCACAATCACAGAGGCCGGCTACGTGGGTGAGGATGTCGAGAACATCGTTCTGAACCTCTACCAGGCCGCTAACAACAACCTTGAAAGAGCTTGTCGCGGCATCATCTATATCGATGAAATCGACAAACTCGCCAAGAAGAACTCCATCGGTTCTGTATCGCGAGACGTCTCGGGTGAAGGTGTTCAGCAAGCACTGCTGAAGTTGCTTGAAGGCACAATCGCCAACATCCAGGTTCGCGGAAACAAGCGCCTGCCGAACCAGGAATACGTCCAGATTGACACAACGAATATTCTGTTCATCTGCGGTGGCTCTTTCGAAGGAATCGAACGCTTTATCGAGAACCGAATCGGAAAACGTCGCGTCGGCTTTGTGAACGACCAGGACGAGGGCAACCAGGAAAGCGAAACAACGCTTTCTTCGGCAAAGGCGGAAGACCTTCAACAGTTCGGGCTCATCCCCGAGTTCATTGGCCGGCTTCCCGTGCTGGCTACCCTGGATCCACTCTCTGAGAACGACCTGGTACACATTCTCAAAGAGCCGAAGAACTCGCTCGTGCGCCAGTACCAGAAGCTCTTCCGGTTCGAGAAGGTCAAGCTCACGTTTACGGACGAGGCACTTCTGGCTGTGGCCGAGAAGGCCGCCAGCCGAAAAGCCGGTGCCCGTGGGCTCCGCACAATCCTCGAAAACGTAATGCTGGACATCATGTACGAGGTGCCTTCCTGCGAAGATCTCAAGGAAGTCGTGATTACCGAAGAGATCATCCGGAATGGTGTAGAGGGCGTGCTGGACATTGCACAACCCCTCCCGGCATCCGGATGAGTGGTTCTCGCGGGCCGGGCATGCTGATTGCATCGCCCCAAATGAATGACCCCAACTTTGAGCGTTCCGTGGTGCTTGTCTGCCACCACGATGCACAAGGTGCTCTCGGCGTCGTCATCAATCGAGCCACCCAGCTGACGGTGGGAGAAGTGATTGATGAGTTTGAGTTCGATATCGAGCGCCCACTGAATGATGCAGTCTTGTGGGGTGGCCCAGTAGAACAAGCCGCCGGTTTCGTCGTCTTTCCGGGAGACATTGGCGAAGACGTGGGCTGGTTCCTCGGCAACGCACTCTCGGTGTCCCCCTCCAGAGAAATGCTGGAAACCGTGCTCCACGGCATGGGGCCCTACCACCTCTGCCTGGGCTATGCCGGATGGGGGCCTGGCCAACTGGAAGGTGAAATTGCTTCCGGTTCCTGGCTGTACGGGGACGTGGACAAAAACATCGTATTGGAAAAGCCCGTCAACGAACGATGGGAGATGGCACTACATCAACTGGGCCTGCGCCCCGAACTGATCTGGATGAAAGCGATCGACGAATAGGTCTTTTTCTACAGGGGCGCACATTCGCTGGCACTTAGCCTGTGCACCCGGTAGGATACCTATACTTACCTCACGTCATTTCCATCCCCCCTTCTTGACGTGTCCATGCCTCTGAATCGAATCATCCTATCTTCCATTATGGTCGTGACGATCGCCGTCCTCACCCAGGGACTGCGCACGAGCTTGGCTGCGCCCAGCATGGAAGAGCTGATTTTGGCCAATCCACCCGAACCCACGCGGATGGTTCAGCGCCAACAACACAAGATTCAGAAGGGGGAGACCTTCGGCGGGATTATGCAGCAATACGGAATCGGTGGAGTCGACCGAATCCTGGCTGCTGCCCGGCCCCACTTTGACCTGAGCCGGATTCGAGTCGGAAAAACACTCACCATTCGAAGCCTTCAAGCCACGGGCGCTCCGCTGACCATTCACTACCCGCTCGATGAGGACCGCACACTCGTCGTTCAACCCGGGGAGTATGGCGCCAGTGCATCCGTCGAGGAGATCACCTACGAGCGTGGTGTGACTCGCCGAGCCATTGAGATGACTGGCACCCTCTGGGACGCCGCTCTGGCTGCCGGGTTGCGCCCCAGTGACATCGTTCGCCTGGCTCGGGTGTTCCAGTGGGAGGTGGACTTCAACACCGAGCTTCGAACCGGCGCACGCATGACTCTCGTAGCCGACGAGTTGCTACGAGAAGGCGAGTCCGTACGTCTGGATACCTACCACGCCGTGAGGCTGGAGAACGCCGGTGAAATCTACACCGCAATCCGTCACGTGAGTTCCAATGGAGATGAAGGCTGGTACGGCCCCGATGGAAAAGCCCGAAAGCGTCCGTTTCTTCGCTCACCTCTGGAGTTCTCAAGGGTTACCTCCGGCTTCACCCGCAAACGGTTTCACCCGGTGCTCAAACGCAACCGCCCGCACCTGGGCACGGACTTCGGAGCCCCAAGAGGCACGCCTATCCGAGCCGTAGGCGATGGCGTCATTTCGCACAGTGGAACTTCAGGTGGCTACGGAAAGCTCGTCAAGATCAATCATTCCGGACCGTATGAAACCCGATACGCCCACCTCTCCCGTATTCTGGTGCGCCACGGCCAGCGGGTAAAACAGGGACAGATCATCGGCCATGTGGGCGCGACAGGCCTCGCGACAGGGCCACACCTGCAC
>JAYZDK010000122.1:0-5495 GCA_036337845.1 Myxococcota bacterium
AGTTGCAGTCCCAAGAAGAGGACACAGGCCCAGCGAACCCATCCCAGTGATCCAACGTGCATCCGACACTCCAAATTTACCAGGGGCGTCAACGTACCACAGTAGATTCTGTCCACTTCTCATACAGCCACAAAGCGTCCAGAAACCGACAGCACCCGTAAACTAATCTGCAAGGTTTTCGGGTATTGGATTGTTATGCACCCACTATGAAACTCCAAAGCACACTCTTTGTCTTCTCCGCCCTTCTTTGCATGCTTGGGCTCTCCAGCACCAACGCTCACGCACACCCCGAGGCCCCGCGCGACAGCCGCTACATCTCGGTCACGGGCACAGCGCTCACCCGGATAACGCCAGACATGGTCGTGTGGCATGTCGTCACCACCACAGCCAACAAGAGCCTCGTTCGTGCCAAAGAGCAGAGCGACAGCCAGATGCAGGCCATTCTTGCGACCACCCGCGAGCTCGGCATCCAGCCCGAAGATGTTCAAACCGGATTTCTGGACGTCCGCAAGGAATACGAGGAAGAGGAATACGGTCAATGGGGCGACTTCAAAGAGTTCACCGTGACGCGAGAGGTCACCATCAAACAACGGGACATCAGCCAGTACGACGCCGTACTCACAGGCCTCGTAAAAAGCGCCGACATGGAAGTACGACACACCCTGGAGACCACCAGGCTTCAGGAGATACGGGCCCAAACCCGACTCAGAGCCGTCTCAAGCGCAAAGGACAAGGCAGAAGCCATGGTAGGTGCTTTGGGCGGCAAACTCGGCGACCTCCACATGATCATGGAGCACCAGGACATGATCTACGGCAGCCTGGATGCCAACAGTAGCGTAAGGGAGATCACCGGCCCGTTCGGAGACAGCGGTTCCGCCAGCACCTTTGCCCCAGGATCCATCGAAGTTGAAGTATCAGTCGGCGTGGAATTTGGGCTGAAATAGACCGTGTCCAGCACGTGATTACAGCCTGAACGCTCCAGAAATAGGCGGGTTTGACCACTCTCTTGTCGTGCTTACAAGCTCTGAGCACTTCACCAGCGTTTGGTGTGGTAGCTTCATCGCCACCCCACGGCTCGGCTGCCCCCATGAGCAACGCCCACAATCCATACGCCCATGCACTCGATGGACTGGTGCTCGACGATCCCGTGGCTGCGTTCTTTGACTTCTGCCGCGAGCGGGAGCGCATTCGCCTGCTCCGAGAAAGCGGAGCCCCTCCACCCTGGTCGGAGAACCCGATTTTTCAGAAGGGAAGGTTCCTAAACGTCTTCCGAGAAGATGACCGGGGGAGCCAGGCCATTCAGCGTTTTGCGAGCCCGCTGGCAGAAGACCTACCACGGCTGGTCCATGCCTTGTTCTTCGCTCGCTGGTGCAATCAGCCAACCACAATCGACAGCCTCTCTCCAGATCAACTCGACCACCCTGAGCGCTTGAAACACGCCCTGGAGAGCCTGGCTGTTCAGCCCTGGTGCAATGTGACAGCGTACCCGGTTGAGCCTGTGCGCTGGGAGGGCAAGCTCTACTCCCGACTGGACACAGCAACAACCCTCTTCGCAGAGATCTCCGGCTTCCTGGCCCAGACCATTCTCGACGCCGACTCCAATGTGGTGCGTGCCACCGAAGCCATCAACCACAGGCTGGGCATGGGCAACGACTTCCCGATTTTCATGGCGGTGATTGATATCGCCTGGTTCCGACCCGACGTCATCGACCCGGCAAGCCATGTCCCCACGGGGATTGGAGCCGTGGCGTATCTGGACCGCCTCCAGCAGCACCTCAACTTGGACAGCCACGCACAGACCTGTACGGAAATGATTGCCCTGCAGGCCGTGCACTGGCCCGAGGCCAAGCGCCCATTTCACCCCATTGACATCGAGTACCTCTCTTGTGAGTGCAGGAAGTTCTACAGCTACCTAAATGGCACCAAGCGCTTTGAAGGAAAGAACGTCTTCAAGCCTGGAAAGAGCGCCCAACTCACGTTCGACATCCCTGAACGCTCCCCCACCCCGCACACAACCCAGATCCACGTCATCGCAGGTGGGCCCTGTTCTGGCAAAACCACTGTACTCAACGCCTTGGGAGCCGCCGGCTACCGCGTCGAACCCGAAACCGCCGAGACAGTCCTCCAAGCAGGCATCGCCGCCGGCCATACCGCCGAGGATCTACGTGCTGACCCGGTCCAATGGCAGCAAGACCTCCTATTGCAGGACTACTCCCTCTTCGAAAGCCTTCCTGTAGACACCCCTGTATTTACCGACACTTCCTTTATTGAAACCGTAGTGTTCGGAGCCCGAGCGGGACTCAGCTTGGGGCCCAACATCGACTGCTGGATTCGCAACAAACGCTACAAGACCGTCTTCTTTCTCGCACCCCTGGAAGACTATGAGCAAAGCCAGGTGAGGATGGAGTCTCACGAAATCGCCCAACAGATAAGCGTAGAGGTACAGAAGACCTACAATCACTATGGCTACGACCTCGTCGTAGTTCCCGCACTTCCCCTGCACGAGCGCGTCGCATTTATCCTTTCCACACTTGAGAAATCTCAAGGTACTCCCTGAGCAGCCCAAGGGACACATCCGGCCCAGCAGCCCTCAGCAACGCCCTGAGGAACTGAGCTACAGTTGAGTTCACCCCACCTACGTTCCCTGTTGAGCCCCCATGCTCGTGTACGCCCTACTCCCAGCCTCGCTTGTCCTGAGTTGCGTGACGTCTCCTGGGTCGGACGAGTCTGACGCTAAGCCCGACTCTCCAGACACCCCCCAGGAATCTGTTGGGCCACCTTGCGAGACCCCGGCCTCAGAAGGAATGGACACCACACCCGGGCAAACCGATTGGCCCAAATTCGAGCCGGGAGACTTGTTGAAAATCAACAGCCTGACCCCCATTGTGTATCCACGAGCCCCCAATCAGTACCCGAACAGCTGGTGGGGACTTGATCCTTGGTGGACCGAGCCAGGCAATGACCCTTGGAGCGAGAGCCCCTACTGGGGGAATCGCTACGAGGACCCCGAACACGGTTTCATCGACGACGAAACCCGTTGGAAGTGCGGCTACTCCTACGTAGTCAAGCTCCCCTTAGACTACGACCCCAGCCAAAACTATCCTGTGATCCTGTTCCTACACGGCTCCACCGAGCTCGATGCCGACACACTCAAGTGGTACCACACCGACATGAGGCGGGACTTTCACCAGCCCGAGAACCAGCCGTACATCTGGGTGGCTCCCATCAAACTTGAGATCGACTGGGATCCCAAGAAGGTTCAGGACGTGCTCGAAGACCTGAAAACCAACCTCAGCGTGAACTACAACCGGGTCTATCTCACAGGCCTGAGCATGGGAGGAAGAGGTACGTTTATCGTCGCAGCCGAGCTCCCCAACACGTTCGCAGCCATCCTCCCGCTCTCCCCACACCATCAGCCCTATTCCTATGTGCCTCTGGCCGAAAACATCGCCCACCTGCCTGTCTGGCTCATGCACGGCACGATCGATGAAACCTCCTCCTATGACATGGCCGTAGAAATGGCTGCAGCCCTGGAGGAAGCCGGAGCGAACATCGTGTTCCGCAACAGTTGGGGCCATTGGGAGGATGTAGGGCACTGGGGCTGGGAGCAAGCGTACAACGACCCTGAGATCATGGAGTGGGTGCTCTCCTGGGAACGAGCATCGGTGGATTAGGGAAGCGCACTTCCCCAGTCGCTGACTTTCTGACACCATGGGCACCAGGGAGGCTCCTTATGGGACTCGATAGAGACGACAAAGACACTCGGGAAAATCTCTTTGGTGGCACCGGCGCCGTTCAGATCTGGAACTGCCTGCCCGCCACACCCAGCGCTCCGTTCACCGCTGCGCTGTGGTGTGAACTTGAACCGGGAGGCCACGTGGGACGACATCGTCAGACCACATACGCCGAGGTGGTGCTCTGCGTTTCGGGGGAAGGCCGAGCCATCATCAGCGAGCACACCCACCCCCTTGTTCGCGGCACCCTGGTTCACTTGCCGTTGGGATCCAACCTGAGCCTGCACAACGACAGTGACCAGACACCCTTGGAATACGTGATCATCAAGGCTGCCCAATAGACCCCTCCGGTCTACAGCCCCATCGAAAAAACGGCCTTCTTTTACCCCAAAACAACTGTTTGGGTAGAACTCCGCGAAACGATTGCAGGGCAATCCGCAAGTTCTTCGCTCAGAGCAATTCCGCCTTCCCGATTTGCATGTTAATCAGCGGGTCCAACTGGAGGAATCGACATGGGCGAGATGATCTACCACGGCAAGGTCAAGCAGGTCTGGACGACAGAAGACCCGGACATCATCGAGTTTCGTTACACCGATCAGATCTCGGTGTTCGACCAAATCATTCCCAGCCTCGTTCCGGGCAAGGGTGAGTCGCTCAACCGGACCTCCTGTCATTGGTTTGAGCTGGTCGAAAACGAAGGCATCTGCGAAACCCATATCGTAGAGATGTCTGCTCCCGACCGCGTTCGTGCCCGTCGTTTCGACGTGATTCGCGAGCCCGGCGCTATCTCAAGGGATGCCGAAAACTTCTTTGTTCCCCTGGAAGTCATCTGCCGACACTATCTGGCTGGCTCGGCCTGGCGTCGCTACAAGCGCGGAGAAGCCACCGCCGAGGAGTTTGGCTTTGATGCGGGCACCGTACTTGAAGAAGGCGTCAAACTTCCCAAACCCTACGTGGAGGTTTCCACCAAGTTTGAGAAGTTCGACCGTCTGCTCGACCGCAAAGAGGCCCTGGAAATCTCCAACCTCACGGAAGCAGAGTTCGACAGCATCCTGGATATCGTTGTCCAGATCGACGTCATCATTCAACGAGAAGCCTCCAAGGCCGGCCTGATTCATGTCGATGGCAAGAAGGAGTTCGCCCTGGGCGAAGGGCGCAAGCCTGTGCTGGTGGATTCCTTCGGAACCCTCGACGAGGACCGCTGGTGGGATGCCGCAGCGTATGCCAATGGCGAGATCGTGCAGCTCTCCAAAGAGTTTGTTCGGGGCCACTACATTGAGACCGGGCACCATTCCAGCCTGGACACCGCCCGCAAGAACGGCACCGAGGAGCCTCCCATTCCCGCACTCCCTCAAGAAGTGATCGATCAAACGGCCACGCTCTATGTGGAAATGTTTGAGCGCCTGACGGGACAAAGCTTCTAAGCAAAAGTCCGTTACGACGGATGGAATCCCCGCTGCGAGTCCGCACTCACCACCCCAATGTGCTGTAGCCCTTCGCGCGCTACGAGACCTCGGGCGGACGGCGGGCCATCACGGCGTTCAGCCTCGGAAACTTCATCAGTCATCAGGCCTACTGGTACGAATTCCGGGCCGAACCACTATCGTAGAAATCACAGTCCAGTATCGGCGCGGTCTTCATGCCTAAGAGGGTATTGCGACCCGGCAAGCCTGCCGAATGGACCCACCACACGCTGAGCACACCGGTGTAGAACTCCGCTTCGTCGCCCCTATCAAGCTCGCAGCGCATTGTTCCGACACC
>JAYZDK010000123.1:0-19583 GCA_036337845.1 Myxococcota bacterium
ACCGAATCGTTCGGGTCACCGAAGCCGTCGCTATCTGCGTCCGCATAGAACAATCTCCCATCGATCGCATTGTCATCGATCTGGCCATTGCAGTCATTGTCCAGCCCATCACAGGTCTCCGCATTTCCCGGGAAGACATCCGGATTGTTGTCATCACAATCATCGGCGTATCCATCCCCATCCAGGTCTTCCCGGGACTCTTCTCCGCTGTCCGGAGCCGCCGAATCCTCGGTATCAACCGGGTCCTCGGCATCGACAATCTTGTCATTCACACACCCAACCAACACAGCCAACACCACGACAAACAAGCGCATCGAACACTCCAAACCTGAGGATGCCTACCTCTGAAGGCAACATTCCACCATGGACGCCCGAAATACGTCAATCCACGCGCTTTAGTTCCCGAGGCCATCCCCTTCAAGCTGCGCCAGCATCGACCGGGAACGCAATCCACGGCCCAAGTGCCACTCCAGGTGGTCGTGTAGTACCCAGAGGCCTACGCGGTCGGCGACTGGTTGATCCACAAGCTCCGCTAACGGGGTTCGCCTGGCCCGCTCCACCTGCTCCCACCATGTACGAGAGACTGTGCGCCCGGTGCCGCACTCCGGATGCAGCAGCCCGCCTGCCTGCGCACTGTAGCAGGCTTCATCCTCCAGCTCTCTGGCACAGGCCGTACAACCCTCAAGAGCCGGAGTCAGCCCCGCGAAGGTCAGCGCCTTGGCTTCCAGGCCCCAGCGAAACGTCGCACTCGGCATACGGACAGAGGCATCCAGAACCGCCAAAGCCACCTCCAGCAGTCCAAAGAGCTTTGGCTCCGCGTGTTCTTCTCGTGCCAGCGCTCCCACCCACTCGCAGGCGTAGTTCAACAGGGCCAGACAACCCAGATCGTTGCGCACGTGTGCATGGCCTCTCAACAGCGTGCACTCGCTTAGGACCGACAGCCGCCCTCGGCCCGCCACCAGCTGCATCTCCACCCGATTGCCCAGATCGAGAGTGCCTCCAAAGCGCTTTTTGGAGCGGCGAGCCCCCCGGGCCATCACCGATATCCGGCCGGAGTCCGGAGTCAGCAGCTTGACGATCCGATCCGCTTCTCCGTAGTCGGTCTGGCCAATGACAATGGCCGAGACACTACGAGTAGGACGCGCCATCGATTACCCGAAACCCTACAAGCCAGGCCAAGCCGAAACCACACTGAAGTACACCAGGATTCCCACCAGGTCGATCGCGGTGGTCACAAACGGACCAGCAGCAACAGCGGGGTCCACGTTGAGCTTCTTCAGAAAAATCGGCGTAGTCGTCCCTACGATCACGGCAGTTACCAGGGCAAGTGCAATCGACACACCAATAGCCATCCCCAGCGCCATCGATTGGCCCCGCACCACACACCACCCCAAGAGAATGGCCCCAAAAAACAGCCCCAGTAGAATCCCCACCCGGCCCTCTCTAAGCACTCGATCTCGAATGCCCCCTCCCAGAGCCAGGCGCCCGGACGCCATCGCCTGAATGGTAATGGTGGCAGCCTGAATTCCCACGTTTCCTGACAACCCCATGATGATGGGAATGAACCCAGCAAGAATTAAGTTCTCTTCCAACGTGGTCTCAAATCCCGAAATGATCTCGACAAGGACCAGCCCCGCACACAGGGTCACCAAAAGCCAACGAACGCGAGCACCGAGGTCTTCAAATGCGGAGTTGGCCAATGGATCGTAGCCCTCCGCCACACCCGCCATCTTCATCAAATCCTCGACCGCCTCTTCCCGAATGACGTCGATGACATCATCGATCGTTACAATCCCTACCAGATTGTGAGTTTCATCCACAACGGGGACGGCGAGCAGATCGTAATGAGAGGCAATCCGCGCCACCTCCTCCTGGTCGGTTTCAGCGTTCACTGAAACCACATCCGTCGCCATGATCTCGTTGAGTTTGGCGGAAGGCGGATTGATCAACAAATTCCTCAACGAAACCACGCCGACAAGTTGACCCGTTTCACTCTCTACGTAGAGATAGAACACCATCTCCACATCGCCTTGTTCTTGGAGCGCCTCGATCGCCTCGCGACAAGAAGTCTGCTCCGGCAACCGAAATGCGACCGGCGACATGATTCCACCCGCAGAATCCGGTGGCCAGGCCATCAACTCTTCAACTTCTTCGCGGTCCTCTACTTCCAAGCTGGAGAGCACCTTCTCTCGCCATTCTTCGGGAAGTCTCGCAAGGACATCCGCTTGATCATCGGGTTCAAGCTCTGCAAACCAGGCCGACGCCCGATCCAGGCTCACCCCTTCAACCACGTTGAGGAGGTCCCGCTCATGCAGGGCATACAACAAGGCACCGGCCCACTGCTCGTCCACAACCTGTTCCAACAAGAACAAGGTCTCGCCTCGGGTCATGTGCGCCACGGCTTGAGCCACATCCTCGACGGAGGATTTGGCCAAGGCGCGCCCCAGCGGCCCCGACGCCTTACGACGGGTCAGGCGCCTGATCGCGTCCACACGGACCTGGGCGAGGTTTTCGGCCATACCAGCTCCACAGCCGGGACTATTCCCGTACGTCGTCCACAAAAACGAGCCGCCTACCGGCGGTGAGCTTCCCCAGCGGCTCGACGCGCGAACCGTTGTATATCACCACGGCCCGGGTCAGGTCAGGAAGATCTACAGCCACCTCCGTTCCAGGATCGGTTTCCACAGTCTCGCCAGCACCCAGTCTGCCAGAAAAAAACTCCTCACCATCCACTTCAATATGGATGGTCTGCCGCTCCACCCCTCGCACCTTGATCTGTGCGTCTCCAGGCCCATCCTCAGACAGCAGGGTCTCGGAAGAAGCCTCGACCTCCCAACTCTGGGCGTCATCCGTGCCCAATGCCAACCCGACGGTGCGGACCAGCAACAAGCACAAGACCAGAATCAAGATGCCGCCCCCCAAGACCCGAAGAGCCGGGAGTGCAACCCTTGTGCCCTCAGGCGAGGTCAAGGCAGCTCCATCCCCGAAAGCACTTCACGAGCCTCGGTGCAGATGGGACTCCCAGGCCACCCTTCGCAAGCCCGCTTCAAATAATGAATGCCATCGTCCCTCTTTCCGTTCTCCATCAGCAAGGTGCCCGCACGGAAGTAGGAGCCCGCAGCATCGTCTGCACAGATCATGACCACATGATCATACGCATCAATCGCATCGGCTGGTCGCGATAGCTTCTCGTACACCAGGCCCAGGTTGTACCAGGCTTGACAATAGTTGGGCGCCCTGATGACCGCTTCCTTCAAACGCGTCTCTGCGCTTCCGTAGCGACCCTGGGTATAGAACGCGAAACCAAGATTGTTCAGCACCTTGGCGGGCTCCCGGAACACCAGATCATGCAACGCGGCTTCCAAGCGCTCAATGGCCTCATCAGAGCGGTCCAAGTTGATCAGAAGATAGGCAAAGTTGAGGTTTAGCGAGGCATCCTCATCATCCAGCCTCAACCCCCTGCGGAAAGCCGCCTCCGAGCGCTCATGCTCGCCCCGCTTCATCATCGCCATTCCAAGTTGATTCCAACCATCGATGTTTCGACGGTCCAGCTTCACCGCGTCTTCCAACGTAGCAATGGCCAACTCCGTCTGGCCTTCCACCAGATAGGCGGTTCCCAAATCAATTCGGGCCTGTGCACGCGCCTGTCGTTTCTGGCTGATACAGCCTCCCAACGCCAAGGGCAAGACAACCAGGGAGAGCCAGAGAGCCGAGCGAACATTCATCTACAGGTACTCCCCAATCAAAAGAGCAAGGGCCTCCTTGCGGTCCGCGGGAATCCGATCTCGAGCTGTCATAATCGCATGCTCAGCAGCTCCGGCATGAGGGGCAGACCCACCAAACGCCACGAGCGGAGCCACGGCAGCTTGAATCACCTGCTTGGCTGTGGCCACGTTTTTCATCAAGACCTCTACCACCTGCTCAACGCTCACGTCGTCATGACCCTCGTACCAACAGTCGTAGTCCGTAGCCATGGATAGTGACGCATAGGAAATGCCCGCCTCTCGGGCCAGACGCGCCTCCGTGAGATTGGTCATACCAATCACGCTCGCTCCCCAAGACCGATAGAGATGAGACTCCGCGCGAGTGGAGAACGCCGGGCCCTCCATGCACACATAGGTACCCCCATCATGAGCGATGGCCCCAACCTCGCGGGCGGAACCGAGAAGGATTTGCCGGAGCGTCTCACAGATGGGGTCTGCAAACCCCACATGGCCCACGACACCATCCTCGTAAAAGGTGGCGGGACGCACACCTTTAGTGCGGTCAATGAACTGGTCGACCAACACCAGGTGGCCGGGAACAATCTCCTCTTTGAGCGACCCGACCGCCGAAACCGAAATCACCCAAGAAGCTCCCAAGGATTTCATGGCGTAGATATTCGCCCGATAGTTCACTTCGGAAGGATTGAATCGGTGACCGCGACCATGGCGGGGCAGAAACACCAGTTCCGCTCCTCCAAGTTCACCAATCACTGCCACATCCGAGGGGTCACCAAACGGCGTAGAAACCGCCTCTTCTCGCAAGTTCGCGAGTCCTTCCATGTCGTAGAGGCCGCTGCCTCCAATCACGCCAATGCGCAGGCCCATCTAAACTCCAACAAACAAGTATGAATGGGCATAGCACGGCCTGTAGAATCGACAACGACAGGCCCCTGAATGAAGCCCCGCCCTGTGAGCAGGAATCCGGAGCCTTCTCGCCCTATTGGCTATCAAATCCGTGTTCGCACACAGCGGAAGCCACGATGCCATCGTATAGGGGCCAGGCCAATCCTTCGACGACACACATTTCCTCTGGCCAGATGCGAGCCTGGTCGGTGTCGTTCATGATTCGGCAGGTCCCTTCCATGGTCTGACCCTCAGAAAAAAAGACCGCCTCCGGTGGAATCTCAATCTTGGCTCGGTGGTACCACTCTGGATTCCACTCCTCCATGCCATACCAGGCCTCCCAACTTCCGTCTTCCTGACTCACACGAGATTCAAAGCTCAGGCCCCTGTCGTGCATGTGCACCATCCACATCACCACGTTCACATCTTGGGGCCAGGTGCAACGGAACTTGATCTCGGACTCCTGATTGGGAGGAAGTTCAAAAAACACTTCGTCGAATGTCCAGGTCGAAAGAGGCTTCGCCAAGCCCTCGACAGGCACCCAGCCCACATTGACCGTGTCCTGCACGGAGATTTCCTCTGCTGTCACATTTACAAAGTGAGATTGAATCACCCAGCGCTCCCCGCCTCGAACCACCACCCCCATGTCCTCGGGAAGGTTCATGCGTCCTGTGATCACCCCACCCTCTGTGGCATTGAACAGTGGCCGGGCCTCGGCCATGTAGTTGATGTCGCCCCCCACACAATCCACCACCGTCCCGTCTGGAGGACCTTCCACATCGCCGACACGGTCCATGCGCATGTGATGCCCATGAACGGGATCCTGGAACCATTCAAACCACTGCACAGCCATGTCATGGGGCCAGGTGCCCCAGTAGCACTTGTAGGCTTCTTCATAGGGCGGCACTTTGTATACCGGAGTTTGGTACTGGAACCCGCCCTCCGGCGGATCTGGAATCAATCCCATCCAGGACATTTCTGGGGGCCGTGCCCCGGTATCCTCGGTATCTCCGACGCCTCCAGGTCCGACCTTACAAATCTCCGCAGCCGGGCCACACGCCACCAGCACCATCCCAATGAACAACACGGATTCCGCAAATCTCATCTCTCTCATGATCGCCCATACAACCGGGGTGTCAAACCCAGGCGAGTCTTCGGTTGCAAAGAAGCCCCCAAACACCACCACTGCACCACACAAATGAAAACCTACTTGTAGCCACTCGCTCGATTGGCTAGCTTGTAGGGCAACCCGGAGACCTCATGCTTGCGCCTTCATCCCGTTTGATCCTGTTCCTCAGCGCCTTGCTGCTCGTCGCATGTCCTCGAACCAAAGCCGAGTACGAGGGTGATGAGGCCGGGGAATGTAGCGACGATGCGGACAACGATCAGAACGGTCTCTTCGATTGCGACGACCCCGGCTGCGAAGGCGCAGCCTCTTGTGAAGAATCAGATGCGGATACCGATGCAGACGCAGATGCAGACGCAGACGCAGACGCAGACGCAGATGCCGATGCGGACGCCGATGCCGACGCCGATGCCGATGCCGATGCCGACGCGGATGCCGACGCGGATGCCGACGCGGATGTCGACACTGGAGCAAATCCGGCTGATTCACTCACCATCGAGGTGCAGAACCTCGCGGTGAGCATGAACTGCATGCCCATCGTGCCCGATGACCCAGTGGCCGCCACCTGGACGCTTGCGGTCAACAACAGCGGCACGGGCACCGCCATGCTGAATCTCACCGAGGCCACGCTGAACTACGAAAAGGACAGCGTTCTGGTTTCTCAACGCATTGAAGTCGACCCCCAGCAAATCCAAGCCGGAGGTGGCGTCTCCTTGGAAGAAGTCCAAACCAAGACAGCCGCAGTTGAGGATCTTGAAAACGACTGTGACTTCTGCGACGGAACAGCAGCGCTGGACCTGAGATTCGACGTGTTCGGAGTCGCCTTTGCCGCTGCGGCCAGCCCTGTCACCATCACGTGCGTGTACTAGCAGTCAGGCCTTTCCAAGCTGGCCGCAGGCCGCCGAGATGTCCTTACCTCGGGTCACCCGAACAGAGCACTGTATGCCCTGTTGCACCAAGTGGTTTTGGAACGCCTTCACACGCTCAGGACTGGGTCTCTTGATGTCGCGGTCTGGGTTTTCATTGTAGGGAATCAAGTTGACCTTGGAACGAATCCCCGTCATGAGCACGGCGAGCCTTCGGGCGTCTTCCATGGAGTCGTTGAAGCCTGCCATCATGACGTACTCAAAGGTGATGCGCTTTGAGTACGGCAATGGGAACTCGCGGCACGCATCGAGTAGCTCCTTCATCGAGTAGCGCTTGGTAATGGGCATGACCTCTAGCCGCTGCTCCTCGGTGGTGGCGTTCAGACTCACCGCCAGGTTGACCGGTAAGGCCTCGGCCAACTTGGTCATCTGGGGGACCAACCCAACCGTGGAAACGGTGATTTTACGATGGGAAAAGTTCATCCCCTCGTCATGTAGGGCCACCTCTAGGGCGGGCACGAGATTGTCGAGGTTGTGCAGAGGTTCTCCCATCCCCATCAACACCAGATTTGAAATGCGGTTCTCCTCACCGACCAAGGCTTGAACCTGCAATGGCTGGTTAGCGATTTCTGAGGGCGCCAGCTGCCTCTTGAGACCCAGATCGCCTGTAAGGCAGAAAGAGCAGGCCATAGCACAGCCAACCTGTGTGGACATACACAACGTCGCCCGAGATTCCTCAGGAATGTAGACCGACTCAATCTGGGATCCATCCGAGCAGCCCCATACAAACTTGATGGTCCCATCTTCACTGTCTTTGCGACTGACCAGTTCCAAAAACGGAATGTAGAAACGCTGGGAAAGCTCTTCCCTGGCCGACTTGGAGATATTGGTCATCTCACTGAAGCTCGTCACGCCTCGCTGCCAAACCCACTTGTAGACCTGCAGCGCCCGATACTTGGCCTTGCCAAGATCGGACATACGCTCCTGAAGCTCTTCCAAGGTCAGCGACTTGATGTCCACCCGACCCTGGGCATCTGTTGGGAGTTTACGCGCCATGTTCTTCTAAATTAACCCGCCAGCCATAGATTTGAGGCGTTCGGCTAGTCCCGTATGTCTCTCCCCACCCCCGACTCGCCTGACCGCCATATCGATTGCACGCCGGCTTCCGAGCAAACAACAGAAGTTTCGGGCTCGGGTAGTGGCCGTGTAAACCAGGTTTCTTCTGAGCATCACAAAGTGCGAGGTGTGCAGAAGAATGACAACCGCCTTGTATTCGGAGCCCTGGCTCTTGTGGATCGAAATCGCGTAGGCCAACGACAACGCATCCACTTGTTCCCCCACAAGGGACACATTGCGGCCTCCAAAATCAACCTCCAGCGATCCGGCATCCACACCCACAACCGTCCCCACGTCACCGTTGAAGACATCGTTATCGTAGTCGTTCCGATTCTGGAGTACTCGGTCACCTACCCGGATTCTGCGGTCTCCACGCACCAGCTCCGGCCCCTCGGGATTGAGGGCTTCCTGAAGCGCCGTATTGAGTGCGCGTGAGCCCAAGGGCCCCCGGTGCATGGGAGTCAGTACCTGGACGTCCCGAAACGGGTCAAAGCCTCGAGCTGGCAAACGCCGAGTCACAACCTCCAGAAGGGTATCCCGGACCACATCGGGATCTTCACGCCCCAACACGTAGAAATCCGAGCCATTTTCGTTCTCGCTACTCACCGGAAGGGTGCCATCGAGAATGCGATGAGCATTGCGGACAATGCCGGAGTCCTCTTGCTGCCGAAAGACTCGGGCCAGCCTCGCCACTGGCACCGCTCCCGAATCGATCAAGTCCCCCAGCACACGACCCGGCCCTACCGACGGCAGCTGGTCTGCATCTCCCACCAATACCAGCTTCGTCTTCGGAGTCAACGCATCCAGAAGCCGGTCCATCAATGGGAGGTCCACCATGGAAACTTCATCGACCAAGACCGCGTCGGCCTCAATGGGGTTGTCCGAGTTGCGGGTAAAACCACCCTTTCCCGGGTTGTAGCCCAGCAGACGATGAAGCGTTCGACTTTCCACTTCACAAGACTCGGACAGCCGCTTGGCTGCCCGGCCTGTCGGTGCTGCCAGCGCCCATTTCTCCCCTCTTTTCCCAGCGGCATCCAGGAGCACACGGACAAGCGTAGTCTTTCCGGTACCAGGCCCACCGGTGATGACCACCAACCGGGCTCCCAGGGCCAGCCCTACCGCACGCGCTTGTTCCGGAGCCAATTGAATCCCCTGTCGCTCCGCGGCCATTTGAACCTGCGACAGGTCCACAGCCTGCTCTCCTCCCCGAGCGCTCAAGCGCCGGGCTACTCGCTGCTCAAGCAACAAAGTCTCCGCCTGCCAGATGCGAGGCTCTCCGGAATCATCGAGACCCTCTTTGACCACCCGCCCCTCCACCCCCAAAGAGGCCACCGCCTGGTGAAGGCTCTCGCCCAGCACATGGTGGTTCAACGCCCGCCGTTCCAACTCCGATTCCGGGAGGTAGCAATGGCCCTGACCCGCGGCTTCCTGAAGAAGCCAGCGAACCGCCGCCCTGGCACGCCTTGGATCATCCTCCCCAATGCCCATGGACCGAGCGATAGCGTCCGCGGTCCTAAAGGCCACGCCAGGGATTTCACCCGCCAATCGATACGGGTCCGTAGTCACCACAGTGAGCGCTTTGTCGCCATAGCGCTCCACGACCCGTCGGGTGATGGCAGCCCCCAAGCCGTGCCCCCGCAGCATCACCGACACCTCCCGAAGCGCCCTGTCCTTCCCCCAGTGTTCGACGATGCGTTCTACGCGTTTGGGGCCGATTCCCGAGACCTCTCGAAGCCGCTGAGGCGAACGATCTAAGACCGTCAACGTCTCCAACCCAAAAGCTTCCACAACTCTCTGGGCGAGCTCCGGACCCAGCCCTTTCACATCGGCTGACGCCAGATACCGGTGGAGACCTTCGAGTGTCCGCGGATCTTCTACCAGGTAGCCTCGAACCTTGAGACGTGTTCCGAACCTGGGATGCTCCGAAAGTCGGCCCTCTACACTGAGATGATTCCCCACCGAGAGGTGGGCTATCGGGCCAATGATGACGTGCTCCACACCTCGTTCATCTTTCAAACGAGCAACGGCGAAGCCTCCATCATCGGAGCGAAACGTGAAACCAACCAGCTCTCCCTCAAGCCGTGTGGCATAGGGGTCGTTACTGTCCGGCATCGCCTCGCTTCCTCATCAGCGAGCGTACACCTCGAACTTCTCCATGTGGTAGTGGCCCATCGCTCGAACCACCACCTGCTTCTGCAACTGGGTTTCAATGCGCTCCAGAGACTCCACCTCATCTCCGTAGAGCATGTCCGCGACCTTCGGGTTGGTGTTGACGAAGATGGTGTCTCGGCCGGCGTGTCTGGAAGCAACGCGCTGGACCTCACGGAAAATATCAAAGCAGAGGGTCTCCCGGCTTCGTATTGAACCCGTCCCCTGGCAGTACCAGCAATCCTCGGAGACATAGCGGTCCAAGTCTTCCTGAACCCGCTTGCGGGTCATCTCGACCAGCCCCAGTTCGGAGATCTTGAGAATATTGCAGCGTGCCCGATCCTTCTTGATCTCCTCGGAGAGCGACTTGTAGACCTTCTCTCGATTGGACTCTCGATCCATATCGATAAAGTCGATCACAATAATGCCGCCAATGTTGCGGAGTCGGAGCTGGTAAACAATCTCCTTTACGGCTTCGAGGTTGATCTGGGTTGTGGTGTCCTCCAAAGAGGAGGTTCCCACGAATTTTCCGGAGTTGATGTCGATAGCCACCAACGCTTCGGTTTGGTCGATGATGAGGTATCCACCACTCTTCATCCAGACCTTTCTGCCCAAAGAACGTCCGATTTCCGTCTCAACGCCGTACACATCAAAAATCGGCTCTCCACCCTTGTACATCTGGACCCGGTCCTTGAGCTCGGGCATGAAGTTGGACATGAAGTCGCCCAGACGTTGATGCTCCTGCTTGGAGTCCACAACAACCTTGGTCACCTCGTCCTGGAGGTTGTCCCGGATGAAACGTACCACCAGTCCAAAATCATTATGAAGACAGGTAGTCGACTTCTTCTTCGCCCCTTCTTGGATGCGTTTCCATGTCGCAAACAAGTAATCAATATCCTCAACAAGGCTTTCCTCAGGCTGGTTGGCGCACACCGTACGGACGATGAAGCCCGAGCCCTTGGGACGCTTCCTCTCGACAATCTGCCGCAAACGGCGGCGCTCTTTGTCCTTGTCGATACGACGAGAAATACCCACACTGTTGACGGTAGGCATAAATACCAGAAAACGCCCCGGCAGCGTGATGTGTGTAGTGACCCGCGCACCCTTGGTACCAATCGGATCCTTAGAAACCTGCACCACGATCATCTGACCTTCTTTGATCAGGTCCTGGATGGCTGGCTGTCCTGCCCTCGGTGCCGATCTCGAACGCCCAGATCCCTTGCCCTTGACCGGCTTGTCTTCATCGACCGCGCCGCCCACATTGACCAGCTCCTTGACGATATCGCCAACGTAGAGAAAGGCGGCTCTGTCCAAGCCAATATCCACGAAAGCAGCCTGCATTCCCGGAAGAACGCGAACGACTTTTCCGAGGTAGACATTTCCTACGTACCCGCGATCTCGTCCTCGATCGATATGCAACTCAGCGAGTTGGCCATTCTCCATCAAGGCAACCCGGGTCTCTCGCCCGGTCGCGTTCACAATAATTTCTGAAGACACTGGAACTCCTAGCGCCCTCCCGTCCAATAAACAGAGGAGCACTGCGTAGACTCTTTCCAGATCCCTTCTGGTTTGTCTCTTGCATGATTTGCTCGGCTCCGACGGCTGAGGGCTAATGAATGGGGCAGCGACAACACGCTGCTCGAAAAATGATGTGGCCGGCTGTCTCTTGTCGCACGCACCCCCGAACGGGGCCGTCAACACTCGCCTACCGGTAAGCGATGTGGTCTTTCACACGATTGAACGTCGGCGTCAACGCCACCGGCAGTCATGCTACCCTGGCCTCGCAAGGTAATCGCCCCCATGCTGTTGACCCTGAATCTTATTGTTTTCCTTGGAGTTTCCTGGGCACAAGCACCGGTCGTGAACCCCTTTGACGAACCAGAAGAAGCGGACCTGTTCACCCTCGATGAAAGAATGGTCACCGCGGCGTCGCGCTACGCTCAGACCACCCGCGAGGCCCCAGCCATTGTCACCGTGGTCACAGACGCCGAGATTCGCAGGCGAGGTTTCACCAGTCTGGCCGAGCTCTTGCGATCGCTAACGGGCATCCACATCACCCGGTCCTTTGAAGGCCGTAGTCTTGCCTGGTTCCGCGGAATCATCGCTACAGACAACAATAAGTTCCTACTCATGGTCGATGGTGTGCCCTGGTACGACGGAGTGTACAACCACGCCTGGATCGATGAATACATTCCGCTCGCTCTCATCAAACAGGTGGAGGTGATCAAGGGCCCCGGTTCGGTCATGTACGGAACCAATGCGTTCTCCGGTGTGGTGAACGTCGTCACCTATTCTCCGCAGGACATGAAAGATGGATTTGTCCGGACCGAGGGGGGCAGCAATCTCTTTCGGGCTGCCACCGTCATAGGAGGCGGAAGCTTGGGACCGGACAAGTCCGACGCAGGTTTTGTGTCGTGGGCTCGAGTGTACGACTCCACTGGGGATGGCTTGGAAAACAACCCCAAGGGCGAACACAATGTCCGAGGAGCCCGTCCATATCGAGGCCTCAACGCAGGTCTACGTATAAATGTGGGGGGATTCGAGCTTCACTTTGACCACGTCGATCATCTCCACACCTACTACACCAATGGACAAAACAATCTGGTCGATGTGCTGCTTGAGGCAGAGGACCAATTCAATCTCGCGTACCACAACGACTACCTGTATGCGCGGTGGAAATTGAGCCCCACCAGCGAGATTACGGTGGCCCCGTTCGTCCTTTTTCAGGAACACGACAATCCCGGCCTCTATGCCTACGGCTTGGGCATAGCCAGCCAGAACGATGAGTCGGGCGAAGAGGTATTCAGTCTCACCGGAACCCTTGTAGAAACAGAAAAACACAGCCGGCGATATTCCGCAGGCTTGGAGCTTGAGGCTCGGCCCGCGTACGCCAACGTCGTGGTAGCGGGTCTGGGTGCGGAGACAGTCCAGGTCGTGGCAGTTCAGGACATCGAATACCCCGACCTCAGCGGAGAGCCCTTGAGTCCGTCGGCCTTCCAGGCCTCGGAAGACTCAACGATTTCAAACCTGTATGCATACGTCCAAGACACCTGGACCGCGAGAGGTTGGCTTGAGTTGGTTGGCGGCATTCGGGCCGACCTGAATCTCACCGCAGACTACTTTTTCACGTCCCCGCGAGCCGGAATCCTCATCGTTCCCACGACCACCTTTTCGACGAAGCTGCTGTACGGAAGGGCGTTTCGGGCGCCGACAGCCCGAGAGCTGCTTGTACAAGTGGCGTTCGATGAAACAGAAGGAGACTATCCCTACACCAATGCCAACTCAGGCTTGGAACCCGAAGTCATCGACACCCTCGAGCTAGAGGGCACCTGGGCACCCGCCCAACGGTCCACATTTCGGGCCACAGTATTCAGTTCTCTCGTGCGCCGAACCATCGACAAAAGGGACACCCCCCCCAACGAGTACATCAATAAGAACTCCGGTACCCAGATTGCTGGCGGCGAAGCCGAATGGAACTGGCAGACCAGCACCCTGGAAACCAGTCTCGCCTACTCCCTCATGTTGGGACGGGACCTCGAAACCGGATTTGCCATCTACGGAGCCCCCATACAGTTGGGAGACGCCCGAATCAGCTGGAGTCCCGTGCAAGGCCTGTGGGTATCGGCTCTGTCCGAGTTTGTCGGGCCCCAACCACGAGCCCAATGGACCCCGGACTCTCGGCGCCCAGATGGAGAGATGTACACATTGCTACACGCCGGTCTCTCAACCCACCTCCCTGGGAAGAACCGAACACGTCTGGATTTCCGCTGTCGAAACCTATTGGATACCGAGTATGACTACCTGCTATCCGTAGACCGCTCCAACGACATGACCTCAGCTGGGGAGCCCAAATATCCTAGAGACCTTGAAGCCGAGGGACGATCCTTCCACCTCGGAATCGAAATGGACTTCTAGTCGCTGGCAAGGTCCTTTATCGCCCTGCCCCTTCCGAAAAGACCTCATCGACGAAATCAAGCATCAATGGATCCACATCCAGACCAATGGCATCCAGGGTGTCTCGATTCAAGACTACGCGCATCCGTCCTGGAGCACGGTCTTGCATTTCAGCAATAGGCACTCCGCCGAGGATTTCCTTCGAAAGTTCGGCAAGTTGCTCCCCCACGGCTTCAAGACTAGGGGCCACACACATCAACGCACCCGCTCGCACAAGGGTTTCTGAATACACCAGGAGAGGTATCCCCAAACGACGGGTCTCATCCCTCAGGTACCGGAAATTCTCAGGTGTGATGACCAAACGGTCCGGAAGAAGCCAAAGCGCATCGATGTCCTTACGAAGTCGCTGAAACGCACCGCGAACATCTCGACCGTCCTGCACTCGAAGCACCTTGAGCGCAAAGTCGGCATCCTTGGCCACCCGCTGAGCCTCCCGTGCCGCCTCTGATCGGTTCCCCTCCCAAAGCAACATGCCAACAGAATGAACGTCGGGAGCAAAGAGCCGGAGGTGTGCAAGCTGGTCCTCCACCGACACTCGATGCTCGACGGCCGCAAAATCCGGCCCAGACAGACCATAACGATCGGGTTCCACCACCATTCCATGAACCACGGGTACCCCAGGAAGCACTTCATGAACCGCGAAGGCAGCCTTGGCCCCCAGGGCCACTACAACCTCCGGTGGGGCCGCTACAAGCTTTTCGAGCACAGCGTCCACCGACCTGCGTCGATCCTCAAAGACATGAACCTGCGCAGGTATCCCCACTTCGCGGAGGACTTGATCCACGACCGTTTGGTAGGAGTCCAGACCGCTGGAACTGACCACAACAACACGCCGTTCCACCGCTAGTGCACTCGAGGCGACACACCAGAGCAGACCACACACCGCCCAACGGCGAAACCCGTCAGCGTTTGAGAATGAGACTTGTGGAAGGAGGTCGCGCATTCTTGCTTACCGTCACCGTTTCCTTAGCTGTTCTACCGTCGGTTGAGCGCACAAGAAACTCATGTTCCCCCTCAGTGAGGTCGAGTTTTTTCGGCGTTACTCCTGCAAACTTACCATCCACAAATACTTCCAGCCCAGATGGTCTGGAGTTGATGAACCATGGCACCCTCACAATGGCCTTGGGAGGAGCTGCCGTAACGTCCGTTCCCGGTGGGGTCTCAGTCAGCTTCACAGGCGGTGGAGCATCGAATATCGAGGCCTCACCCCCTTGGGTTGCCTCCTCCCACTCCTGCTCATCAATGTCATAGTCCCCAATACTTGCGGGCACAGGCGTTGGACTCAGACTGACCTCCACTGGTGCAGGGCGGGACCGTGTCTCCTTGGGAGCCCGCTTGCGCACGACCGGCTCCGGCTCCGGCTCCAGCTCCGGCTCCGGCTCCGGCTCGGCGACCGCAGGTTCTTCCTCTTCCACAACCACCCTCTGGGGCGGTCTCGGACTCGGCGCTGTGGACACTTCAAACACGGACGGCGGGCTGCGGCCTTCAAACCACCACCAGGCGCCTGCCGCACCCACCACGAGAATCAACAATGCCGCCAAGGCCCCCCCGCCTACAGCCATTACCAAGGTGCCCGTCTTCATCTGACTATGGGTAGTGGCGGGTACGACACCCGAACCCGAGGCTGCAGCCGGTGCCTGCAATAGGGTTCGGGTGGCAGCGTCCAAGTCGAGGCTGGCCGATAGCGAGCCATCCGCCGCTTGGTCCTTTTGAAACTGTGGCGGTTCCACCTCCGGGACTTCCCCGGCATGGTAGTTCGCCAATCTCTGCTCAATACCTCGTGTGCCTTCGGGATCCACCGCTTTCAAGAACTCCGCGATATTGGCCTTCGAACAGGCACCGCCGATAGGCTCCAAAGCCAAATCAATGGCCTCCACAAACGACTTGCAGTCCGGGTACCGACCACTGGCTTTCAAGTCCAAAGCCCGAGCCCGAATATCCACCAACAGATCGGGCCTAGGATAGGCTGGGTCCGCGTTGAGTTCCCCAAAACGCCCCTTCATCACCCGATGGATAATCTGCACTTCATTGAGTCCCGCAAACGGGC
This sequence comes from Myxococcota bacterium, assembly GCA_036337845.1. GTDB lineage: Bacteria > Myxococcota_A > UBA796 > UBA796 > CAJQPC01 > JAYZDK01. The sequence continues at coordinate 15,865 of JAYZDK010000123.1, forward strand.
TGATGCCATTCACAATCTCCTGAAGCACCAGCCCCATGGCAAATACGTCCGTCCGAGCGTCCACATCCTTGGCTTGAATCTGTTCCGGCGACATGTAGGCAAACTTGCCCTTCATCCCGTGCGTCTGAGTTTCATCCAGCTTGTGTGTGGCTTTGGCCACGCCGAAATCAATGAGCTTTACGTCTCCATGTATGGAAACCATGATGTTTCGTGGATTGACGTCTCGATGAACCAAGTTCATCGGCCGGCCCAACGTATCGACTGCTGTATGGGCATATTGCAAGCCCAACAGCACGGACCGGAGAATAGACAGCCCTTCGCGGAGCGGAAGTCGCCGCCCCCATCGCTTGGCTAGAACCCGCTGAATCTGCCGCAAGTCCATCCCAGGCACATATTCCATGGCCAGATAAAACTCGTCTTCCACCTCGCCAAAATCGTAGACCTGAGCAATGTTCTCGTGATGAAGCTCTGCGTTGATTCGGGCTTCGTCCTGAAACATCCGGATGTGACGTTCCTTGCCCACGTTCTTGGCGGAGATGCGTTTGATCACAACAAACCGAACGTAGGCGCCCTGAGCCACCTCACGGCGGGCGAGATCCACCTCAGACATACCCCCAGCACCCAGCCGCTCCAACAGTAAGTATTCGCCGTAGTGTTTGGGGAAGCTCATACCCCCCCAGCATACCGCCAGTACAACGGTTTCGTCAGCGTGCGACGACCCGATGGCGTAACAAAGCAAACTTCAAGTAGCGTCCCTCCGCGTGGCCCAACGCCACAGGATGGTCCATTCCTGCACCTGCATGCTCCAACCAATCCCACTCACCGTGAGGGCTCAAACCCTCGTAAATAGATTGTTCCCAACGTTCTCGAGTCAAACGAGCCGTACACGAAGCAGTCGCCAACAGTCCGCCACTGGAAACCAAACGTCCCGAACGACGGGCCAGATCCTTATACGCTCCTCGAGCACTACGATCCGACTCGCGACGCCGGGCCAAGTTGGGCGGATCGCATACCACAAGGTCGAACCGTTCATCGGTGTTCCAGGAAAACACATCCGTGCAAAGAAACACATGGCGGTCCACATCCAACCCATTGAGACGAAAATTCTCTCGGGCATCTTCCATCGCGGGCTCAGAGATATCCACACTGATCGTGCGAGCAGCCCCCTGTACAGCCGCATAGACGGAAAAGCCTCCCGTATAGGAAAACAGGTTCACCATACGCCGCCCCGGTGAAAGCGCTCCAATTCGCTTCCGGTTCTCTCGTTGGTCCAGGAAGAACCCGGTCTTTTGGCCCTTGCCAGGGCGCACAATAAAGGTCAGGCCCGACTCGAGAAAGGTCATACACTCTGGAGCCGCTGGACCCCACAAGGTCTCACCACCTTGCTTTCCGTCCACCCGGTCCACGCCAAAACGGCGAAAGATCGTCTCCACCCAACCCAGCCCGGACAACGCTTCCACGATGTCTTCAACATGGGGCTCCCAAGCCTGGCTGTAGAGCCGCAGCACCGCCAGCCCACCATACCGATCCACCACGATTTCAGGGAGCCCATCTCCAGCGCCGTTGACAACCCTGTACCCCGTCGTATCCGCACCGATGGTCCGAGTTCGGAGCGCATCGGCCTGACTCAGTCTGCGGCTAATCAGCTTGGATAGCGGTTCCACACTCTCTCGACCCAGCACGCGCACGGCTATCGGGCCTTCATCAAACAACCCCCAGCCAACGTTTCCGCCTCGGGGGTCTCTGAGCGTCACCACCGAGCCCACCTCTGCGCTCCCCCGGAGTCCGTCCCGATACACCCAGGGATGCCCCCTGGATACAGGCCCCACCGCATCTGCCACCAAGGTCAACTCAGACATGAGAGAAATCCATGTAATAGGGCTCGATTAGACCTTTCCAAAAACGGGATGTTTCGAACCATTGCCTCGCTCCGGTCTGTCCCCAACCGCTCCTCAAGCTTCTTTTGGATATCCGGATTCTCAAACCATCTCCGCGCCGTCTCCGGACAAGCCTCTGGGTGGAACATACACCCCACTGCAGCCCGTCCGAATCGAGCCGCCAGCACATCTCCCTCTGAGCCCATTGCCAGCACCTGGGCGTTGAGGGATTTTAGGACGAACCGGTGCTGCAGAAATACCGCCGAAGGAACCGCAGGAGCCAACCACGGGTCTTCCTTTCCCGCCTCGGTCGCACTCAGTTCATAAATGCCAAATCGTGAGTTCTTCTGGGCCACAAGCTGTCCACCGGACACCCTTGAAAGCATCTGGAATCCATAGCAAATGGCCAGAATGGGTGTTGCATTCTCCAACACGTTGCCCAACCACTCAAATAGTGGGCCCGACCAGGCCGAGTCCTCCAACGGAGAACCGGGGCCTCCTGAGGTCAAAACCGCATCGAACTGTTTCGGCAGAGGCTGCCCCCCCCGCACATCGATGCACTTCACATCGTGCCCATGGGCGATCGCTGTCTGCCTCAACGCTTCGCAACCCAAATTGGGATGTCCATCATTGAAGTCCAAAAGAGCGATTTCAGCCATAAACGTCAATAACGTGCATTTCCCATTGAATGAATCCCAAACACGTCCGTCGACCCACTCGAAGCCCAAACGGAGGACCCCATGAAGCGACTCATCTCAACTCTCCCAATCTTTCTCCTTTCCATGGCCTGCGAGGTCACGGTCCATGACCACGATGATGCCTACACTGCGTCTGTGGACCCCATCATAGAAACGGCCCCCTTCATCGAATGGGCTGATGCTGGTTGCTTCTGGTCTTCCACCGACCGAGATTTCGTGTGGTGGTTCGAAGCCGACGTATTCGACGCCAACGGGTTTGAGGATGTTTCTGCAGTCTACGCGGACGTTCTGGACTGGAATGGACAATGGCTCGATTCTTTCGAGCTGTATCAGGACTACAATCAACAAATCACCTGGTATTCGGACTGGCTAGAGCTCTCGACCTGGCTGGACTGTAGATACCCCGACTACGTGATTGAGTTCGTGGCCTATGACTGGATGGGAGGCATTGACGTCCTCGACGTAGTTCCAGCGACCTATTGACTTTCGGGGCCACGGCCCTAAAACAACGGGGTAGAAGAAAAAAGTCCGGGCACTTGCCCGGACTTTTCTGCCCCCAAAGGTCATGCAACAAGTCTTACTCTACACCGCTGTTCCTTGTGGCTATTGCCGAGCCGCCAAGCATCTTCTTGAAAGTCTCGACCTCGCGTACGACGAAGTTGACCTGACCCATGATCGCGAACAACGACTCGCTTTGATGGAGAAAACCGGTCAGCGCACGGTTCCGCAAATTTTTGTGGGCGATACACACGTCGGCGGCTTCATGGAATTGAGAGCCCTCCATCTGGCTGGGGGCCTGCTACCACTGGTGAATTCCTGAACTAAGTGCTCTCTGCAGACAAACTTTCAAGATCGTAAAGTCTTGACAAGGCAAGATTTTCTTTGCCACGATACATCAGGGTGTGGTAGACACCCAATCAGGTGTTCTCCCTGAGCATCTCTCTCCGACACGGCAACCGCTTGTGTCGACCCCGGCCTCCCCGGCCTCCCCCCCTCTTTCCACGAGCCCCCCACATGGCTTCCCCAGTCCCTCACGGTTCCGGCAGTGGCAGTCCGGTTTCAGTCCGCCCCCTTGACGACATCCTGGTCTTGGAGTTGGCAGCCGATGCGTCCTTTGAGAACCTGAGAAGTTGTATTCGAGAGT
>JAYZDK010000124.1:0-10911 GCA_036337845.1 Myxococcota bacterium
TCAACTGCAGGCTGACCCGGGCGAATGCGGCCACCGAAGCGTGCTCGGCCTGGCCGCTGCGGAGCCATGCCTGGGCGAGTCGTTGGCGTTGGTCGGGATTGAGCCCCATGAGGTTGATATCCAGGGTTTCGGACCAGGCGTTGTCCTGGTCGATGCAATCGGCTTGGAGGGCTTCTCCGCCCACCCGGAATGGACGACCTTCAATGATGCAGTCCATCCGCAGATCGGTCAGGACATAGCAACACACATCCGTTCGACTGAGTTCGGGGCCGCAGGTAGCGACGGCGTCGTAGTAGCAATATTCCGGGTCGCTGGGTGGACCCCAAATCGACGTGAGGAAGTCATTGATGTTGAGGGTTTCCGGAGCAGGTGCTGCACCGGTATCCTCGGCGGCCTTGCTTGTTGTAGAAATCTCCTCCGGATCGACGCTTTCCGGCTCTTCCTCATCTCCACTGGTCGAACCGATGGAGGGGCATTCACTGGAATCTGTCGCGCCATCGGGCAGGGCGCCGCACGCCAGGAAAGGCAGCGGTACCAGGCTGACATCTCCGGTCCATGATTCGACGAAGTACTCTTCGGTATCTGGACAGGTGACGGAGGGGCTGCCGGTGTCATCGGCATCGGCATCGGCATCGGCATCTGCATCTGCATCTGCATCTGCATCTGCATCCGCATCGGACTCCTCACCCGTGTCCTCGCCGTCTTTTTCGGCCGGCGGGCAAGCCGTGAGCACCAAGAGCAGTGGGAGAAAGAATCTTGGAATCTGCATGCGAACACTCCTGGCTGGTTCAGGTTGTACCACGCTGACCAATCCAGGCGCCTACTGGTCCCGCTCCACCTTCTTGGCCGAGATGGGGATCTCCACAAGCCTGCACTCTATCGGCCCGTTGAAGATGATGGTCTTGGACTTGGGCTTGAGCCCCAACTGCTTGCCCAGCATGGGGCTTCCGGCGAGCACCCACCCGTTCCAGCCCAAAAAGCGCCTGCGCATCACGTTGCCCAACAAGCGATAGGTTTCTACGGCTTCTTCGCCATCACCGAGTCTCTCGCCGAACGGGGGGTTGGTTACCAGCAAACCTGGGGTTTCACGGGGTCTGGGCTCGGCGTTCTCAAGTTCCCCGACTTCGACTTGTACCTTGCCTGAAAAGCCGGCGCGGTCCAGGTTCCAGCGGGTGTTCTCAATGGCTTTGGGGTTGTGGTCGGCACCGCGAATCCGGAGGGGAACGTCCCGAATACTGTCTTGTGCCCGCTTCAACTCCTGTCTCCAGGCCGCCTTGTCGTGTCCTCGCCAGCGGGAGAACCCCCAGTGTTTGCGGTGGAGGCCCGGGGCTTTTCCAAGAGCCATGCCGGCTGCTTCCGTCAGGAAGGTTCCACAGCCGCACATGGGGTCGAACAGGGGCTTGCCTTCACGGGCGGCCTCAGGCCAGCCAGAGAGCCGCAGAATGGCGGCAGCAAGGGTTTCTTTGAGGGGTGCTTCTCCCTGGTGACGGGAGAGGCCGCGCAGGTGAAGCGGTGCACCGCTCAGATCGATGGAGACCGTGGCGTCATTTCGATAGAGGTGCACGTTGACTCGGAGTTGGGGGTTTTTCAGATCCACCCCTGGGCGCTCTCCTGTGGCATCACGAATCGTGTCTACGATGGCGTCTTTGACTTTTCGGGCGGCAAAGCCTGAGTGATGCAGTGCCTGGGATGTGCCCACGAAATCTACCGCCAGGGTTCCCTTGGGGTCGATGTGGTCCAGCCAGTTGATTGTGCGCACGCCTGCATACAGCGCATCGGCAGTCGGGGCCGCACCCGACTTCACCACCAGCAGAACGCGGCTGGCCAGTCGCGAGTGCAGACACACTCGGTATCCGAGCGCCAGTGGCCCGGAGAAGCCCACCGCACCTCGGAGAACGCGAGTCTCCTGGATGCCTAGTTCTCCCAACTCTTCCGCCAGCACTTCTTCGGCACCGCGAGTGACTGTGGCGGTGAAGTGATGGGTGTATGGCATGAGCGGTTTCTGGGCGAGCTGGCCTTTAAGCCAGCTTTCCAGCGGCCAGAGCGAGTTCCTCGGCCTCCACACGCCCAGCCTCTCGTAAGAGCTTCTTGCAGAGCTGCATGGCGTTTTCGATGGAGTGGTCCATGTTGTTGTACCAGAACATTCCGGTACGCCCCGCGAGGTGGAGGTTGGAATAGTTCGCGAGTGCTTCGCGCGCTTGAGCCAGCTCTCCTGGGTAGTGCTTGTGGTAGATGGGGTAGCTTTCGCGAATTCGCTCTACGTAGACATCGTGCACGGACTTCCGGTCGGGAATCATGCCGACGCGAATCAAATCATCGATGACCCAGTCGGTCAGTCGCTCGGCGTGCTGCCAGCGGCTGTCTCCTTCCATGCAGGTCACCTCGACGCAGTAGCCCACGGTTCCGGCGGGTGCTGTGGCCTCTGAGAAGAAGCGCGGGATTGAGATGCGATTGAACACGATGTCGTCGGCACCGTAGTAGCACCACTGATAGTCGCGGGGGCTCTCGCATTCGGCGCATACGTTGAAGAGCAGAAGCCCGAGGTAGTCCAGGTTGGGCTTGGGTAGCGAGAGCTGCTCACAGGCGAGTGTGAGCGGAGCCGTCCAGATCACCACGGATGCATCCAAAGGCTCTTCGCCGGCCCATACTCGCTTTACCAGACCGTCTTCTGCTTCAAGTCGAGCGGATGTGTTCGTCAGAATCCGGCCGCCGGCCTCGATGAACATCCGGGAGAGGAGTTGCCAGGCCTGCTGCATGCCCTGGGTGGGGTAGAGAAAGCGAGACTCATCCTGCTCAAAGACCTGCATCAGCGTGGTTTTCAGCAGCTGAGATAGGTTCTGCATCTGCAGATTGTTGTCGATGATGGCGCGATTGATGCCTACCTTGGCCCAGTCCGGGTGAGTGTCTCGGGGGTGGATACCCAAGAATTTTTCCGAATAGCCCCGGAAAAAGTGTTCGTAGAGCGTGGGGCCGTACTGGTGGAGCACGTAGGTCTCAAACGACTCGATATCGTAGTTGCGGAAGCTGTTGAGTGCGAGGTCCACTCCGGACTTCACAGCCATGGGTACGGGTAGCTGCGTGAGATTGGAGGGCTTCAGTGGCCAGGAATAGTAGCTTCCTTGAAAGAACACCTCGGAGCAGCGGGGAAACCACGTGGCGTCGCCTTTGAGGACCCGGTCGAGAAAAGTGGCCACGTTTGGGTTTTCGGTGTGGAAGCGGTGCGGGCCTACATCGAAGACGAATTCATCGTAATCAAATGAGCGGGCCAGACCGCCCACGACCTCGTTTCGTTCGACCACAGTGACCTGGCAGCCGGACTCTTGAAGCAGCATGGCGCTAGTGAGGCCGGCGACTCCGCCGCCCACAATCACCACGGGACCATCATAGACTGTAGGGGTCGACACGTGCTCTCCTGCCCGGTAGCCTATTCGACAAGGTTACAGGATGCTATCGTATCTCTCGTATCTGGAGTCTGCAGTTGGCACTTAGTCGAAGAATTGAAGCACTTGCTGCGGGTGTGAGTGGGAGACCGCTTCGGCTTGGTTTGGTGTCCATGTACGACGTGGAGAACAACGCGGTGCGCATACTGGCGGCGATGCTGCGTGCGGAGGGGCACCACGTCACGGAGATTTATTTCAAGGACTGGGTGTCGAATCATTTGGGGCCGGCCACCGATGAGGAACTCGCCAACCTGGTGGGGGTTGTCCAGAAGGAACAACTGGACTGCATGTGTGTGTCGATTCGAGCGAGTGCCTACTACAACCAGGCGCGCTTGATTACCCAGCACGTGCACGAAGCGCTCGATACCTGCGTTCTATGGGGAGGAATGCACCCAACGCTGATGTCGGATGAGTGCATTGAGACCGCCGACATTGTGTTGCGTGGTGAAGGAGAACTTGCACTCGCCGACTTTGCAAAGCGGCTTCAAGAGGGCGAGAGTCTGGCGGATTGCCAGAACCTCACGATGAAGAATGACGCGGGCGAGAAGATTGCCAACCCCTTGAGACCGCTGGTGCAAGACCTCGATACGCTGCCCTTCCGCGACTATGTCACCCACGAGCACAAGTTCTTTGTGTATGGGAGCAAGGTCGTGCAAGGCGACCCGATGCACGGAGACCCGGTCTTCCAGATGATGGGAAGTCGGGGGTGTATCTACAAGTGCAGCTATTGCTACAACTCCACGTACAAGAAAGATGTCTATCCGGGGCAGAAGTGGTTTCGAGTGCGCTCACCCCAGAGCATGATCGCTGAAATTCAAGAGGCTCAGAAGCACTGGGACTTCAAACGCATTCGGTTTGATGACGAGGTCTTCAACTTTCAGCGAGAGTGGTTGGAAGTCTTTTGTGAGCTCTACCCCACAGAGGTGGGCATTCCGTTTGAAATCTTCATTGAGCCCAAGCTCGTGAATGACCAGCGAATGAGCATGCTTCGGGATGCAGGCCTGGTCAGCGTCTATATGGGCATTCAGTCTTCGGAGCGGGTCACCGGTCACCTTTACGACAGGCGGGTGAAGAACAAGACGCTTCCGGAAATCGCAGAGCTCTACCATCGCTTGGGCATCAAGCCGCATTTCCAGTTGATTTTCGATGACCCGGTCAGTACTGACGGCGATCGCAAGACACTCTTTGAGATGATTCTGAAATTCCCGCGGCCGTTCGATCTGTATCTGTTTTCCATGACGGTATTTCCAGGCAGTGAGCTCAACCACAAACTCCTGGAGAGTGGCGTCATCTCTGAGTACGACATCGAGGGGGTCAATACGCGGGTGTTCTACCAGCACCGTGTGAACCTGGAATATCCACGGCCGGTGGAGGAAACCTTCTGGATTACCCTGATCCAGATGATTTCCAAGGATTTCATTCCCCGGCCTCTGTTGGCCCAGCTCTCACGTTCAGAGTTTTTGAAAAAACACCCCTGGCCTCTCATCAAGGCGGCACATGCGGCCAACTACGTGAAGATGGGGACCACGGCGGCCAAGATGGCCATGGATGGAGAAATGACGCCCACACTCTGGAGGCGTTGGGGCAGCATGGACCGGGTGATTACGACGTAGACACCTGGCGGGCTGCCAGTTCTGCAATGCCCTCCACCCAAACTGGGTGGTCATTCACGCAAGGCACCAATGTCAGGGACTCGCCACCGGCTGCCTGAAAGTCTTCTCGGGCCCGAATGCCGATTTCTTCCAAAGTTTCCAGGCAATCGGCGGTGAAGGAGTGGCAGATTACGTGGAGGTGCCGAACACCGTCTTCCACCAGCTTGGGAATATGCTCATCGGTGAATGGCTGAATCCAGGGGGTTCTCCCCAGCCGGGATTGAAAGCTCATGCTCCAATCACCCTCTTTCAAGCCGAGCTCTTTGGCGAGCAATCGGGAGGTAGCCAGGCACTGGGCTCGGTAACAGCGCTGATTGATCTCCTGGATGGTGTTGCAGCAGTCCTCGACCTCGCAGCACAGTCCGGGCTCGGTGGCTGTGGCGGCGACCTGCCGGACGGGCAGGCCATGACAGCTGAAGAGCACGTGGTAGCCCTCTCCGGTTTGTACGTGGGCTTCTGAGGTGGCTTTGAGTGCTCGAATGAAGCCAGCGTCTCGATAAAAGTTCTCGATGAACTGCAGTGGATAGGGCTCGCCCAACTCTTTCCAGATCCGTTGCACAGCCTGGATGGACGAGGCTGTGGAGGAGGTGGCGTATTGCGGGTAGAGCGGAAGGACGACGACCTCCTCAACACCCGCGTCGCGAAGGCGCTCCATGGCGGACTGCAGAGACGGGTTTCCGTAGCGCATGCCGAACTCCACCTGCCAGCTCCCCTCCAGTCGCTTGGCTACCGCCTCGGTCAGCTTCAGGCTGTTGTGTAGCAGGGGAGACCCCGTGGTCTCATCCCAGATCTGCTGGTAGGCCTCGGCGCTTTTTTTGGGCCGGAACGGGAGAATCACAAGGTTCAACAGAAGAAACCGGCCCAGGGCCGAGATGTCGATCACGTTGGGATCGGACAGAAACTCCCGCAGATAACGGCGCACCGCCTTGGGAGTGGGTTCGTCGGGAGTACCCAGGTTGATGAGCAGAAGGCCTTTCACAGTCGAGTCCTCGCATGCCTTCTACAACGCCAGCCGTATCTCGGCACGACCTGAAGCCTGCTTCGGGTAGATTTAGTAGAGGTACCAGAAACTCAGGGTGTCGTCGATGTAGTTCGCAGTGCCCTGAGTGCTTTCCCATCCGCCATCGCTGCCGACCAGGAGTTGTCCGTCTTTGTAGCCGAGCTTGTCGATCTTGGTGGCCAGGTGCTCCACATCCATTCCGTATTCGCTGCAAATGGAGGCGTCGCCTGTTTCAAGCGAGGCCTCATGGGAGGAAACTGCAAAAGCGAACTCGCAATCGTCGCAGTTCTGAGCCACCTGGTCGGAGTCGGTCTCATAAGTCAGGACGCAGAGCAGGGCTTCTGGATCCGCTTCTGTCCAGTCTTCAGCATCGTCTGCGGTGCCGTTGAGTACCACAAACCAGCCCACACCCACGTAGTTTATGTCGGGTTCGACTTCCGCCTCTCCTGCCCAGAACGCGATTTGGGTGGGTACATCGATTGTGGATTCCTCCTCTCTTTCGGGCAGGTCACCTTCCACCCATTGCTCTCCAGCACTGGGGTCGAGAGGCGTGCAGGCCATCCACGTGGCGACCCATAGAATCCAGGTCATAGGAGTTCCGAGAGGGGGCCTGTACAGGAGATGATGCTGCCGTCGCTGCCCGTTAGGCTGGTTTCTCCAATCACGTTTGTGTCGAGACCCATCGACTGAGCCAGGCTCACCAGCAGTTTCTGATGAGGAACTCCCATGGTGGGCAGCTCCCCGCTGTATGCCCAGCCCTCAAAAGGTGTGTTGGAGGGGTAGTAGAGGTAGCGTCCGGTCCGGATTCCCGTTCCCCCAAACAAGACGACAGGCCAGTGCTCAAAGCCGTGTGCTGGGTCCCCGAGCTCTCCGACCCAAGCTACCAGCGTGTTGTCGAGCACAGACCCGTTGCCTTCGGGTATGGCCTCCAACGCATCCAAGAGGATTCCCAGTTGGTCGGCGTGAATGGCGCTGTGTCGCGTCATCATTTCGGCGGCGTAAGCATCATCGTAGACCTGGTGGGCAAAGTCGTCGTGCAAAGAGCCGGTGTAGCCGGGCGAGACCATTCCTGTCGGGAGCTCACCCATGTGCAGGGTGATCACACGAGTGAGGTCACAGGAGAATGCGGTACTGATGATTCCTGCGTAGGCGATGAGGTTGTCGAAATAGGCCGTGCTGTATTCAGGAGCGCTGTGTTCAGTGTCACATTCGAGGCTGGAGAGGCTGTCTATGCGTGTCTCCAGCTCGCGCACCAACTCCTTGTGGACGGCGACCTTTTGACGATCCTCAAGGCTCAGTCGTGCTTCCAGGTCGCTGTATTGTGCTTGGACAAGGTCCAGAACGCTCTGTTGACCAATGCCCGTGATGTCGTCACTGCTTGAGTTGGCTACTGTGCCGAACAAACGCTGGTGTGCGGCTCTGGCATCCGCTTCGAACGGCAGTGGCTGTAGAGTGTTGCCGTACACGACGCTGGCCGGAGGGTCGCCGACCCCGAACTCCAGAGACCGGTACCGACCGGGTTGAGCCACGTGCTGGGAGATGACCTGGTCGATGGAGGGCCGAGTTGCGAAGGGTACGCCGTTTATCAGTCGGGCGTTTCCACCGGTCAGAGAATGGACTTGTCCGATGGCGTGGCGGACTCCGGAAATATCCGCCTCGGCACTGACGAGTGCCAATCCATCAATCACCACCATGCGGTCTCGGTGTCGGTGTAGCGGGGCCAGTGCATCGCTGAACTCCGTCTTGTAGAGTCCCGTGAGATCTTCCTGCCATGGGCTGTGTTCTGGGGTGTTGTCCCATCTCATTTTCCAGCCGTCGTACCACGCGCCATGTTGGCTGAAGAAGACCAGCAGCCGCTGGGGAGGTGCCTTCTCGGCCGCCCAGCCGTTTCGGCTCAGAGAAGGCAAAAACAAGGAACCGGAGGAAATTCCCATTGCAGCCATGAACTGACGCCGGTTCATGGAGTGCTCTCGATATGTCGGAAGGCGTGACTGGTCGCCACGTTCACGAACAGCTCGGGAATGTCTCCACCAGACTCCCAGAAACCATTGGCCAGAAAGTCGAGTTCCACCTCATCGCTGGGAACTTCGAGCCTGCCCATGCTGTGTCGAAAGACCTGGGTCACAAAGCAGTCGTGCACGTCACGGGATTTCGCCAGACGTTGTGTCAGGCCGATAGCGTCCTCAAAGGGGCCGTCTTGGTCGGTGCCGATCAGTTCCCCGGAGGCATCGATGGGCTGACCATTATCGGTTGTGCGGTAGTCACCGAGCACATCGTAGTGCTCAAACGCAAAGCCCAGGCTGTCGATGCGGTTGTGACAGCTGGCACAAGCAGGGTTGGAGGTGTGAGCGGCATAACGGTCGCGGTTGGTGCCAGTTTCCGAAACAGCGGTGGGCAGGGCGGTGTTCAGATTGTCTGGAGGGCTGCCGGGGTGTTCGCAAAGAACTCGCTCAAGGACAAACAAACCGCGCAAGATGGGAGATGGATGAGTGGGCTTGGAACGGGCGTGGAGCATGCTGGCCAGTGTCAGAAGCCCTCCGCGTTTGTTAGCATCGAGGTCAATGGGGCGGAAGTCGACCCCGTATTCCGCGAGTCCATTTTCCCGGTAGCGAATGCCGTTCCAAAGCAGGGGTTCGACGTGCTCGTTGAGCTCGCCGCCGTAGTAGTCGACCAGGGCTTCCGTGGTCCATACTTCTGTGGTCGTAAGCAACTCTGCCAGCGTGCCACTCTTCTCGAACACCACCCGGTCTACCAGGACTTCTGGTTCCAGCAGCATGGCGGTATAGATGGTGTGGTGGAGGTGATTGGCCACGTCTTCCTCGTCCTGTCCTGGAAAAAACAGGTCGAAATCAACCGAGATGTTGCCAATGTCGTCGAGCTCTAGCCACTGTCGGGTGAACTCTTTGAGCCCTTCACTGGCTCTCTTGGTTCCGAGCATCCTCCAGGCGGACTCGATGACCACGTCCCTGTCTGTGAGTTCGTTATTTTCGGCCAGTTCAAAGAGTGTTGCGTCCGGTAGGCTGCCCCAGAGAAAATAGGAGAGCCTGGAAGCGACTTCCCAGGATGTCAGCGCGGTTTCCTGGTTTTTCGGGGAGTTGGAGTTGCCGTATTCTGGAAAGTACAGAAATGCGGGGGATTGGAGTAGGTATTGAATGGACAACTGGAGTGCGATTTCGGGGCCATATTCGCTGGCCCAGGCTTGAAAGTTCTCTTGAAGCGAACTCTGCTCCTGAGCTTCCAAAGGTCTTCTGAAGGCTCGCTTGGAGAGCTCCGCCAGGTAGGTGTTCGCGCAGTCTTCCGTGACGGGCACACAGTCGAGTAGGATTGGGAGTTGCTCGCCAAGAGCCTTGGAAATTCCTACGGCTGCCTGGTGAGCGGCGTCCACATAGGCGGGAGATGCTGTATTGGCCGCAGCGTTGTTTTCAAAACCGCCAATGAGGATTTCACTGGGGAAGCTCATGAGCGGCACTGCGGCTGGCTCGAAGAGATCTCGGACCGTTCGGTTGTACTGTGATGTGGTCAGGCGTCGGAGGGGTGCCGGGTCGGCCTCGGCTTCGATGGGCGGGGTTTGGGCGGGTCTGCACGCTGTGGTGAACAGCAGGGTCAGAACCATGGCGATAGGCGAACTCACAGCGTGCCGGGATCCTCTTCTTGATGTACAGACTACTCCTGTTTGATACCTACTTAGGGCTCAGGGTGCGGATTTTGATTGGATTTGCGGGTGACCGAGCACGTTCTTCACGGAATCTCGGTCCTTCAGCGTCCGCGAAGCTCTCGATAAACCGTAGCCCAAACCAACTGACTCACCGGACCGGAAACCAATAGGCCAATACAGCAGGCCAGCAGTCCGACGATGTTGATTGCACAAGTTGCCAGGCCGAGCACAAACAGGGCTCCAAGATGAGGGCTTGTCAGCTCCCAGGCCGCCTTCAATGCCTGGATTGGATCCAAGTCATCTTCCATTACCAGTAGAAACACAGGCCATAGAGTAAGGCCGGCGATGATCCCAGGAATCAGCAAAAAGCAGAATCCGATGAAAACGGTCAAACTGTAGAGAAGGTTGGAGAGGAACAGGTTCAGGAATTTATTGAATCCCGAAAAGATGTCTCCAAACTGCACGCTATTGTCACCGGCCGAGTGCCGAACCATTGCCAGGTCGTAGCCACCTCGAATCGGTCCAGCGACCAGGAAGGCGGCACAGCTGAATAGGATTCCAAACACAATGGCGATGATTGCTAACGTGGCATCGATATCGGAGTCTCCACTGCCGCCGCCGCCGCCTCCCCCAGCACCACTAGCGCCTGAAATCATGGTGAAGATCACCCAGGCTCCGATGCAAAGGCCTGGCCGCTCCTGGAACTTGGCCCAAGCATGTCCAAAGATGTATCCCACATCGAGGTTGGGCTTGGATGGGGGATCACTGGGAGGCGGTGGGACCAGAGCTTCGCTTGGAGGAGGGCCCGGGAGTTCGGCTGTGGCGGTCGGCTCCTCGGTGGAGTCTCCGGGTTCGTCGGTGGGGGGCGGTGGGGGTGTCAGGGCTGGAGGACCGGTGTCGTCTGGGGGTGCTGGCGCAGTGTCCGAGGTGGCCTCTATGGACTCATCGACTTCAGGAGAGTCCAGGACGGATGGTTCGTCTGCGTTGCTGGTATCGGAGAGGCTGGTTCCACAAGAGACGCAGAATCGCGCATCGAATTGGACTTCTGCGGAGCAGTTGGGGCAGTTTTGAGTGGACATTGTGTTGCTCCTGAAACCTTACTTGTTGGGGTCACGAATGACGAGAAGCCGAATCTCGGTCATGTCTTCCATGGCGAACTGAATA
>JAYZDK010000125.1:0-6138 GCA_036337845.1 Myxococcota bacterium
GAAGACAATCCCTATGAAGGCCAAGAGTTCGGCCGCATTGCCGGATACGTCACCGACGTAGATGGCAACGCAATAGACAGCGTCAAGGTGGAGGCACAAGAACAGGCCGTGCTCACCGATAGCGAAGGACGATTCGAAATCGATGGCGTGCTTCCCGAGAACGACATCCTGCTCACCTTCCGCAAAGACGGCTACGCCAAAGGCTACAGCACCACCACGATTCATTCCTGGGAAACGGTCAGCGCAAGTGGAACGCTTCTCGAGATCGACGGCTACGGCGTGTTCGATTCCTCACTCGGAGGCCTGATCGAGGTCGGCGAGATGGAAGTCGAGTTTGACGCCAACACCATTGTCGATGCCGATGGAAACGCCTTTACCGGCGATGTCACGGTATCCATTGCCCACCTCGACCCCTCTACCGAAGAAATGGCCGCCGGCCCCGGAGACCTCCAGGCTCTGGCCTATGACCCAAGCGGCACCAGCAAAGACGGCTTGGTCGCTAACCAGTTGGTTTCCTACGGGATGATTGATGTCACCCTTACCGACGATGACGGTGAGGAGCTCAACCTGGCCGAGAACAGCGCGGCACGAATCGAGATGCCCATCACAAACGGCGAACTGGCCAACGTGTACCGCACCCAAGCTGGCGAGACCCGCCAAACCTGGTCCTTCGACCCCGAGCGTCGTCGCTGGGTTGAAGAGAGTATTGGAGATGTCATCGCTGGCGAGGAAGAAGGTGAGCTCCGCTTCAGTTTCGAGGCAACACACTTCTCCTGGTGGAACGCCGACAAGGGCACGATTCCAACCTGTGCATCCGGTCGTGTAGTCGACTACCTCGGCTTCCCTGTTCGGGGCGCCCAGGTTTCGGTCAATGGCGGAGGCTCCGGTTCTCTCACCACCACCGATGAGGATGGCTACTACGTCGTGTCGGTCCTGGCCGGCGCAAGCTCTTCCTTTGGCGCTCGGACTCACGTGGCCAAGCGCGACTGGGATAGCCAACGCGAGAGCGTCTACGTGGACTGCCCAAGTGGAAGTCACTTCTGCGAGGTCAACGCGAGCGGCATCGAAGGAGCCTGCTACCCCGTACCAGACCTGAAGATCGACGTCTGCCGAATCACAGGCGCCATCACCATCGAGAACATGACCTCGGTGACCGATGACAACATCGATGCCATTGATGCAGACCATGCTTCAGCCGTGTTCTTCGAGCCGAAAGGAGACATCGAGTTCTGCCAGAACCCCTGGGACTTCATCGCCGAGGAACAGTGCCAAACTGTCCGGACCGAAGATTTCGCAGACTTCCTCCCGTCCAGCGCTGAGATCGGAATTCCCACGGATGCACGGTCTGTAGGTAGCTACATCGAAATCAGCACCTCAGCAGGTGAGCGGATGAGTCTCCCCTCAGGCAATGACCGCGGACTCTACAACTACAACCACAATGATGGCACCAACCCCAACGCTCTCAAGTCACTGCGACCGGAGTTCCAAGGTGGTGATGTTCTGAGCGTCAAGGCTCCGGGATCTGCTGACTACTACTTTGGCGCGTGGGAAGAAAACCGCTTTGCAACCATGCCCCAAAGCGTGGCTCTGAAAGACGCGAAGGCCCAGGTGGCGAGTACCTCCAGCGGTATCGAACTGAGATACAACGGCTCCAACGGGTTCGACCGAGGGCTCCTCGCCTTTGCGAACAGTGCCAACAGCTCAAGCGCAACCATGTGCCGCTTCACCGACGACGGTAATGTACGGATTCCCGCCCAAGAACTCAGTCAACTGGGTGCTGGGCATGGCGGTCTGGGCATCTACCACCTCGAAGACGGCTATGGGATCGGACCGGATGGGTTGCCCATTCGACTCCAGCTCTTCTCAGGAGCCATGACCTCCCTTGAGCTGCAGTCGTCCCAGCCTGTAACGAAAAAGCGCCTCCCTGGGTTCACCGGGGAGGCGCTCTTGCTTCGGAGACAATCCAGTCAGGTTTCAGACCAGTTTCCATGGTCCAACCAGCTCTGCAGAATGAGGATTGCCGCCGCCTGGTCGATCACGCCCTTTCTCTTCTTTCGAGACAGTCCGGCACGGACCAGCGCAGCTTCTGCTTCCACGGAAGAGTACCGCTCATCGATATACACCGGTGGTATTCCCACAGCGTCTCCCAGGGCATCACCCACCTGTCGCGCCAGACGGGCTGAGCGCTGCTCTTCCCCATCCAGGTCCAGAGGAAGGCCGACCACAAGGTGTTCTACTTCCAGCTCTTCAAACAGGGGCACCAGGCGCTCCACATCCTTTCGAACCCCTTTTCGCGCCAACGTACAGACCGGTTGTGCAGCAATGCCCATTTCATCGGAAACCGCCACACCAATGGTCTTGGTTCCCACATCCAGCCCCAAAGCTCTACCCATTCTACGTTGCCTCGCCCATCACCTGTGTTACTGTACAGTTGTTCAGCATGCCAGCCGGAACGGAAATGCCCCAGAACAACTCCCCTACTGTAGTCCTACTTGCACTGGGTGACGAGTTGATCGACGGCCGGCTCGCCGACAGTAACGGCGCATGGCTGGCGGGCAGCCTCCGAAGACTCGGGTGTACCGTGGTCGGAATACGCATCGCTGGCGACGCTCCAGCAGCCATAGCGGCCTGTCTCTCGCGGGCCCTTGCGGACGCCCAGATCGTAATCGCCACAGGCGGCCTGGGCCCCACCACCGATGACTGTACTGCCGAGGCCGTCGCCCTCCTGTTGGAAGAAGACCTGGCGCTCAACCCGACGGCACTGAGCTGGGTGGAGGCTCGCTACAAGCTCTTGGGCCGTACCATGGCCGAGGCCAACCGAAAGCAAGCCTGGCTACCGCCGAGTGCTGTCGCCGTCGAAAACCCACAAGGCACAGCACCTGCGTTCTTTATTGAACACCAGGATGCTACAGCGTGGTTTCTTCCAGGGGTACCCACAGAGATGAAGGCTCTTTGGGCCGAAGAGATTCAACCATGGCTGGAAAACCGGTTTGACCTCTCTCCTCGTAAAGAACGAGAACTCCGGTGCATCGGCATCGCCGAGTCCACGGTACAAGACCGTCTCGAGTCCGTCGATTTTCCCCCAGAAGTCCGAATCCATTATCGAGCCAGCGCACCCCAGATTCGTGTGCTTCTGGACGCCCCATCCGACTTTCCTTCTGAGGAACTCAACCAACTCTCCGACAAAGTACACAGCGCCATTGGAGATTCCTGCCTCGGAATGGACACCGGCCCCATCGAAGAACTTGTGGGCCACCTACTTGTTCAACGCGGCGAAACCGTGGCTACAGCCGAGTCCTGCACCGGTGGTGGCATCGCTCACCTGCTCACCTCGATTCCGGGGGCTTCTCGATATCTCCTGGAAGGAAGCTGCCTCTACGCGAATGAGGCCAAAGCCCGAATCGGTGTGCCCAACGCGCTGATTGAGGAACATGGAGCAGTCTCGAAACCCGTGGCTATTGAAATGGCCCAGCGTATTCGAGAACAGGCCCAATCCAGCTGGGGCATCAGTACGAGCGGCATTGCCGGACCCGACGGCGGCACCCCCGAAAAACCCGTAGGTACCGTTCACATGGCCCTGGCCTGGGACGGCGGCCACAACCACCGAGCCCTGGCACTCCACGGTAGCCGAGAACGGATTATCCATCTCACTACCCACCTGGCCCTCGACATGCTGCGCCGGCAAATCAGCCTGCCTTCTTCCCCCCCAGTCCCTACCCGGACATTTTCTGACCCACCCCCCCGCTAAAGTCTTCTTGACCATTTCACAGGAGAACCAACATGCCCCTCGACCCCAACCGCGCAAAGGCCATTGACGCCGCCATTTCCAACATCGAACGCCAATACGGCAAAGGCTCCATCATGCGAATGGATGGCACTGAACACGCACGTGTCAGCGCCATTTCTACCGGTTCCATGGGCTTGGATGTCGCGCTCGGTATCGGAGGCATGCCTGAGGGTCGGATTGTCGAGATTTATGGTGCGGAGTCTTCCGGTAAGACCACGCTCACCCTCCACCTGATCGCTGAGGCGCAGCGTGCGGGCAAAGTTGCGGCGTTCATCGATGCCGAGCACGCCCTGGACATTCAGTATGCGGAAGCACTCGGCGTAAAGGTGGATGAGCTTTTGGTGTCTCAGCCCGATTTCGGAGAGCAAGCGCTCGAAATCGCAGAAACGCTTGTGCGTTCTAATGCCGTCGGAGTCATCGTCATTGACTCCGTCGCCGCCTTGGTGCCCAAAGCCGAGCTTGAAGGCGACATGGGTGATTCCCTTCCCGGACTCCAGGCTCGCCTGATGTCACAAGCCTTGCGCAAACTGACAGCCGCCGTGAACAAGTCTGAATGTGTGTTGGTCTTTATCAACCAGGTTCGTCACAAGATCGGCGTCATGTTTGGAAACCCAGAAACCACATCGGGCGGAAACGCCCTGAAGTTCTACGCGTCCGTACGACTGGACATTCGCCGTATTGGCTCCATCAAGCAGGGCGACGAGTTTCTCGGTAACAGAACCCGAGTAAAGGTGGTCAAGAACAAGGTGTCTCCACCGTTCCGACGCGCCGAGTTCGACATCATCTATGGTCAGGGAATCTCTCTCCATGGAGAACTCGTTGACATGGGTGTCGAACTGGGACTGGTTCAAAAGTCCGGCTCCTGGTTTTCCATGGGTGACATTCGCATCGGACAAGGCCGCGAGAACGCGAAGAAGTACCTCGCGGAGCACCCCGAGGCCGTGGCTGCTCTCCGGACCGCAGTGCTCGACCATCACAAGATCGGTGGCAATCAAGAGCCCGCAGAGAGCTGAGTTCCGAGCGCATCAACTACACGACCGCCCTCCCCCAAGGCAGCGACAGAGGTAGGCTACGCTCATGGAGTTGGCCGAAATCTGTCGCAAGGCCCTTGGTGAGGGCGCGTCTGACATTCACCTGAAGGCGGATAAGCCGCCAGTGATTCGGGTAAATGGGCGGCTTCGTCCATTAGCAGGTGCCGCCAAGCTGAGCGGACAAGATGTAGGAAAGCTGGCTTGGAGTGTGCTCAATCCCGCACAACGGGAAAGGTTCAAGAGCAATTCGGATTTGGATATCGCGTGGACCTCTCCCCAGGGCAATCGCTTCCGTATCAACGTATTCAAGCAGCGCCAGCACGTGGGACTCGCACTCCGAGCAATCCCTGCCGTGATTCCGGAGCTCTGCGATCTCCACCTGCCAGCTGTGCTCAACCGCATTGCCTTGGCACCGCGAGGGCTCGTGCTGCTCACAGGAGTCACCGGGTCTGGAAAGAGCACCACGCTGGCAGCAATGGTTCAAGAGATCAATCACAACCTGCCCCACCACATTCTCACCATTGAAGACCCCATTGAGTTTCGGTTCAAAGATGACCTCTGCTTGATCAACCAACGAGAAATCGGCGACGACTCCGCCTCGTTTTCAGTGGCCCTACGCTCGGCACTCAGACAGGACCCGGATGTCATCCTAATCAGCGAAATTCGAGACGCAGAGACCATGCGCACCGCACTTTCTGCCGCAGAAACGGGCCACCTGGTGATGGCTTCGCTGCACGCTCTAAACGCTCAAGAGGCAATCACCCGGGTGCTCGACTTCTTTGATGAAGCCCACCAGCAATCCGTGCGGAACATGCTCGCCAGCTCTTTGAAAGCCATCATCTCTCAGCGACTTGTGCCCGCCAAAGCGGGTGGCCGACTGGCCGCTGTCGAAGTCATGGTGAATGCCGGAGCGATTACCGAGTGCATCGGCAGAGAGGAGCGCAGCAAAGAGATCACCGATCTGCTGGCTAGCGGAAGCGCCCAGTACGGAACTCAAACGTTCGATCAATCACTGTACTGGCACTACAAAGACGACTTGATCTCAGCGCAAGACGCCCAACGGTTTGCCAATAATCCCGAGGACCTTGCCCTGCGGATCTCGGGGATATCCACCTGTGATTGGAACCGTCCACCGAACCCGTAGAAGGCCTGGCCCAGTGGTGTTAGGGGGAACACCAGCAAAGCCCTGATTGGGCCTGGAGCCGGCCATGAAGTCCTCGGAAATCCGTAAATGTTTTCTCGATGCATTCGCTGAGCGCGAACATCGTGTGCTCCGCTCATCACCATTGGTACCCGCGAACGACCCCACTCTGTTCTTTA
>JAYZDK010000126.1:0-8721 GCA_036337845.1 Myxococcota bacterium
CAGGTCCTGCTGTTGCTCCAGTGGCAACTCGACGATGCCTGCTTCCAGAGACGAATCGAGATTGCGATAAAACTCCGGTATCCAGATGGCAGATACACTCACTGGAGCCCGCCAACGGTTCGGCTGAAAAGCGTCCTCTGGAACAGGACCCACATCCCAGCGATAGCTCGTAGAAACAAGCGTAAAGACAATGCCGGCTCCAGCCAACGCTCGCCTCATCCAAGCGGAAGGCTTTCCCTTCCAGGTGGCGCGAGAAAACCCGAGAGCCACCAGAGCTACAGCGCTCACCACCACGAACGCCCCCATCCGATAGGGCGCAAACATGCGACTCATTCCAGGAATCCAACGAAACATCCATGTGAATGGCATTCGAACGACAAAGGAATCCCACAAAAGGATGACCTCCGCGTTGTCCTGGTTTCCCCCGATCTTGAGATAGGGGCCCAGCGTACCCACATAGAAAAACAGGAAGACGACCAACCAGAAACGAGCCTGACTGGAGTTTGTTCCGCGTCCAAACAGGGCGGGCAACACACCTCCGAGCAGCACAATGATGGACAAGGCTCGAAAGTGCGCAGGATTGAAAATGTAGTCGGCCGACCACGACGACATGATGTTGCGATTTAGCGAAGAAAGGACGTTTTCCGCATAGTTGGATGGCCTCAAGGGCACATCCTTGATCACGTCATACTCAGGAAACGGAAGAAAGAACGACAACTCCGGAAGCACAGTACCCGTGCCACCGCCAGCCTCGGCTCCCCCCGCCGCCTGCAGGTAGGGAACAAAGAAGAGCACACTGAGTACCGAGGCCGAAACCAACATCGGAATGAGCCACCGCAACAAGCCAGACCAGATCAACACTCCTCGGCGCTGCCAGACATAGTGCAGTCCCCAAAGAAGCAGAAACACTGCGGAGAACAGCCCGTAAAACCAATAAAAGGCCGCGGACAAAGCAAAGGTGACACCGGCCGCCACGCCATAGCTCCATCTCGATGTTCGGACGGCATACGCCATGAAGACGGGAAGCAACAGCACCCACCAGAGCACAACCTGCCGCAAACCTGACCCATGGATGTCCTGGATGGCCAACGGATTGACCACAGCAATCACAGTGGCAACCAGGCTGGCCGAGACACTGCCCACCAGCGTCCGTGCCAGCAAGTACCCACACAGACCGTTGCCCACCAGAATGATGAATACCTTGGCGTTGTAGTAGGCCGGAAGGTCCAGAAACAGCTGCAACGGATAGGACACCAGCAGCACATCGAGCACATTTCCTGTTTCTGGATAGCGCCCCAAAGCAAAGAACATCTGGAACCGCTCCAGCCAGCCCAGCTCAGACTGTGCCAGGGCATCCAACTCCATGAAATGCCACCAATGCCTCCACAACCAGCCCCCCAACTCACCCCCGCCCATGATGACCTCGCCTGCGTGGAGATGCGCGGGCCAGGTCAAAACAGCGGCCGCAAGCGTAGCCATCAAGCCCGCCAACAAGAACTCCAAGCCCAAACGAAACGCGCCTAGGCGCACAGAGTGATTACGCTTGGAAACGTCGCTCATTCGGAGAGCTCATACAACGCTAGGCCATCGGATGGAAAGACCTGTGGAGGCCCCAGTACAGCGCTTAGTACACTCTCGATCATTCGGGCCTTCGCACGGGTGTACAGCTTCTCGTGCACCACAATGAATCCATAGCCTTGAGCACGAAGAAGCTCTACGCCCGCGACAATCTCCAGATCCGGCAACTGACGTGGCAGAGTGACCGCCCGCCCAGCCTCTACCATGATCAAGAAACGAGTAAATCGGTTTTTCCAAATGGCCGAGGGAATCGGTTCATTCAATCCATAGGGACTTGGAAGACCGTGCTCCGTCTGGAAATACGAGTACATGGCACGTTCCAGGTTGGGCACTGTAATGGGAAGGTCCAGTACCGCTCCCTCACCCTCCAGTTCCGAATACAGCACTGGAATTCGAGCGTCGGAACGAGGCAGGGGCCACACCGCTGGCGAGGCGAGAAGTATCTCCATGGAGATCCCCAGAACCAGTAGGCCAACCCAGCCCAAACGAGCCCGCCCGGAGATCCCTCTCAACAGCAGTCGCGCCCCATGTCCCGCAAGCATCGCCAGCCCCAGAGAAGCCGGTACCACAAACCGAAAAGGGTGAGAAATCCGATCGAAAATCGGAAAGGCTTCGAAGAACGGTAAAAAGGGCAAGGGAATCCGACGCCCTTGGAAGTTCACGTACTCACCATTGACGTGCAGATAGGGCCCCAACGAGAACAAGAAAAAGACTACAAAAACAGTCAACCAAAGAGTCAGGTCTCGTCTGCGCCGATGCATCGCTACCGAGATGCTGGCCAACACCAATGCAAACCAGCCCAGGTAGGTCACAATCAAGAGCTCTTCCCCATACTGAGCCTTCAGGTCCGGAGAGTAGTGCTTACCGGGCCGAAAGAAGCTGATGAAGTCAGAGATGTTGTGTCGGATCAGGCTCTCCCAGACAAAGCGAGGGTCTCTGGCAACCATCGCGTCTTCGGCCCCCATGGTGGCCGCGAGGTGGCGCAAAACCGGAAAAACCATGAGAGCGCTGATCGTGGCCGCTAGCCCCAACGCCCCCAACGCGGATATCCAACGAACACGCCCGCGATCGGTAATTGCAAGGTGCAGAACCACCACGATCGAGAGGAGAACCGAAAACAGACCGTAGTAGAAGTTCGAAACCGCACAGACCCCCATCATCAGGCCCGCCAACACGCCACGCCCCACGGAGGGACGATCTAAAAGACGGAGCAAAGCCAGCAAATATAGCGGTATCCAACCCGCATTGACCGTCTCTGTGATGCCGTTGTAGGTCTGTCCCATCAAGTGGGCACTACACCCATAAACCACAGCCGACACAGCCGCGCAGGCATCGTCTCTGAGCACGTACCGAGCCAACATCCAAGCCCCGAAGAACGAGCAGGCCAACGCAAATATGACCACCAGGTTGTAGGCCACAGCCAACCCGAAAAGCGCCTGCAAAGGCAAGGAGAGCAGCGCATTGAAGGTATCAATGAAAAAGAGCGTTCCTCCCTCCGGGTAGTTCAACAAGTGGGTGCTGGATGGAATCACTCCGTCTTCGAAAATCCCCTGAAATACCCACCAAAGCCCCCAAGCATGATTCCAGGTGTCGTTGCCAGGGTGTCCCGTCATGCCCGTTCCCAGGTCGATCACCGAAGGCCAGGTCATGACCACAGCACCGAGAAAGGCGCATAGGACACCGAGCAGAATCGGTCGCGATGGAACAAGTCGCAAATACAAGCCCATGGGTGCCAGTCTAAAACAAGGGAGAACGATAGGTTTGACTGGAGTTAAAGCACGGTGAGAGGATTAGGTTCTGATGCGGTCTCTGCCAAGCGGAATATTTGCCATCCTACTCACCGCTGCATGCGCGACCGACCCGACTCCGCTACCGACCCAGGTTCGAGTTTCCGCTGCAGACGCCCAAGCAGAACGCTCCAAGCAGCCACCTCTCTATCAACTGCTCTACGACTACGCCTTCCTGCCAGAAGTTCAGTACAAGGAACAACGCAGTCGAATCCTGATCTGGCTTCGGCACTCAGAACTCAGCGACTTCCAACTCGCAGCCTTGGAGTCCCTCGCCACTCGGGTCGGCGCAGAACACAATCAGCTCGAGGAAGCCCAGCGCGCCATCGTGGAACGCTACGAGCCCCGCATCGCCCAGACCTATGACGCCATTTGGGAAGGGCTTCAAGGCGGCGCATCACTAACCGAGGAACGACTAGAACAAGCGGCGGGCGCTCTGCTGTCAGAAAAGCTGCAGCACGCAAGAGAGTCCGAAATGCTGGAAATGCGCATGCAAGGGGTTCGGAGCATCTTGGAGTTGGAAAAAGACTGGTTGGCCCAACTCACCCCCAAACAAGAGATCCTCCTCACGGACGCCATCTTCTTTCTCCGCCACCGGCTGGACCCCTATGCTCGACCGGGAGACTTCGAATCACTCGTGGGAAGCGTATTCATTGCAGGAGACTGGGGAACCCTCACTCGCGGAACCTGGAAACACGACGAGGACCACCTCAACATTGGAGGTCTATGGTCGGACAAATCCATCGAAAACCTTGAGGGGCCGGTCTTCAACGATCTACGTCGCGAGTTGGTGCTCTACATGATGCTGCTGGAACCCGCCCTACCCGAAGCAATCGCTGCAGCACGACGGGCCAAGACCGAGTCCCTATAGCCCTCCCAGACTCCGAGAATCCGCCCAGGGGGGCCTATCTCTCTCACCACCTGCGCCAGCGCCAAGACCAACACAAACAGACGCTTCACACGAGACTCTCCCACCAGTCGAAGATGGCCTACAACCGCAAAACGAGCCGCTTGCCTGCTCCTTCGGTTCAGCGTCTTACCCCCTTCATGCCAGCAGCGCGCCGCGGGTTCGATCACAACATTTCGTCCACCAGCACGCATTCTCAGCGCCAGGTCCACATCCTCAAAACCATGGGGGAAGCGCGGGTCCATTCTCTCGTTGGATCTCAGGAGCAAGCAGGCTCCAGAGAGTGCATCAACGGCCACCGCATGCGGGGGCACACGCCGCTCTTGCAGTACACGCCCAGTCCTCGACGAATAGGACAGTCCCGCGGACTCCACACCGGCTGGGCCCATCAGGAGAGGCCCCACAGCGCCAACCCCCGGCTGCTTGTCCATCCGTTTCATGAGCGCATGAATGCAATCCGGTTCTGGAACGGCATCGTCATTGAGAATGAGTGTTCGCTCAAATCCAAGCTGCTCCGAGCGCTGGAGACCGGCGTTGACAGCCACAGCGAAACCCGAGCCCCCACCCAGCCTGATGACCTCCAGCGCACTCACGCTCACTGGAATGCCTGAAACACTGTCATCCACAACCAGAACAGGCCAGGAAGTCAACGCCTCCAGGGCTTGAACCAGCCCCTCGGTGTACCCAGAATGGGGGATAACGACACAAACCCGACTCAAAGGTCGTCTCCGCGACCATCCAGCTCTTCTCTGCGCTCTATGTGGATCTTCAAGCCAGTCGTGTCCTTCTGAGTAGAAACCGGGTTCCGAGAGCACCGCCCCATGGGGTCTCGAGGGTCGGGACGACCGTTTTCGTTCTCATCATTGGATGCTTCAATCCAAACCTGTCCGATGGACTGTTCCACATCCACAGACCAGGCACCCAAACGAGGCACCACCAAGGAAGTGACAAGACTGGGGCGCTTAGACCCACCCCCCCCATGATGTTCCCCATCGAACACATCGATGCGAACGGTTCCGCGGGAGTAGTCATCAAAGGAGATGTTGCCACTCAAACTCACGGTCGGCCCACTCGGAGGTGTGTCTTCTTGAGGGCGTACAGGCTTGGGGTCTTCTCCGGCCACCGGTACCGGACCCGTGGGTATTCCGGGCTCAGGATCGGTAGGCCTCCCATCCTCGGGAACCCCGAGTCCTCCCGGTGAAGGAGAGGAAGGGTCTCCAGGCTTGGGTTCTTCCGGTATACCGGGCTGCTGCTCCCCTGGAGCCATCCCTCCATTGGGAATGCCACCATCCATAGGGTGCCCCCGACCCGGCGCCGTCAATACCTCCTTGCCGTCCTCTACAACAGCCTCTGAGCTGGCCTCCTCCCGCGCCGCTTTCAAAACGGGGTCTTCACCACAACCCACCAGGAACAAACCCAGACCCCAACAAAGCACCAGAGAGCCACGCATGGCGGCCCAGGAAGATATCATTCTGTTCTCATGCTCAAACATTTCGAGAACCTGTTGAGAGCTGCGCTCTCGCCTCAGATCGTGCAGATGGTCTGCAAGGTCTATGTTCCAGTATTGTTTCCGCTCACCTTCTGCATCGGGATCACTTCATTGTGGCTTGATGGGCTACTGGGTTGGCAAGCGGGTTTTCTACCCAGTGAATGGAATCTCGGTATCGCAGCCGTGTCCTTTGTACTCGCCGCGCTGCTCTGGCTTTGGACCTACGCCGAGTTGGTGCAAAAGGGTGAGGGGTCTCCTTCACCAACGGCCGGCCGTACCCAAAAACTGGTAACCACAGGCATTTACGCCTACTCCCGAAACCCCTCTCTCTATGGAAAGCTACTCGGCGTCCTCTCGGTCGGTTTTGCCTTGAATTCGCTGGCTTTCTGCACAATCCTGGTTCCGATTCTGCTCTCATTTTCTCTACTTGAGAAGGTCTGGAGACAAGAACCTCAACTGGTAGAGGTGTTCGGTGCCGAATACGTAAGCTATCGTAACGAGGTTCCGCTCTTTCTTCCTTGGGGTCTGATCTTCAGCAACCGCAAGGCAAAGAACGGCCGTCCTTAGACAAGCTTCTCCGGAGTCTTCATGGATCTGCTGCTCCTAAATCCGCCTGAAAAACTACGCGTATGGGCAGGTATTCCCAAAGCCCAAGCGCACGGCGTGTACATCTTCCCACCGTTGGGTCTGCAGGACATTCAAGCGTCGGTTGAGAAATTCACGCCCTGGAAGGCTGAGATCTACGATCCAGTTCTCGACGATCTGGACTACCCCGACTTCGAACAGGAACTCAAGCGTTACCCCTTGGACGTAGTGGGAATCAGCACCTACACGCACTCTCTTCCCGACGTACAGATGTCGATCAATACCGTTCGGAAGCTGAACCCAAACGCCACGATCATCCTCGGCGGTCCTCACTGTGCCATGTTTCCCGACTACGCCATTCAGCTTGAAGGCGCCGATGCAATCATTACCGGAGATGGCGAGGATGCCTTTGTAGAGATGCTCCAAGCCCTCAACGAAGGCCGCTCATTCGAAGGCATTCTCGGGGTCTGGTACAAGGCCGATGGCGAGGTCTACAAAAACCCCGAACGCCCCTCCACCAAGAGTCTCGATGCCTATCCATGGCCCGACCGACGTCGTTTGCCCCGCTACCAGGACTACTACCTGCCCGGGACCAAGGCCCCCATGGTCACCACTGCGATCACCAGCCGTGGTTGTCCCCACTCCTGTCCGTTCTGTCTGACGTACAAGAAGCAGTACCGCATTCGGGACATCGACAACATTCTCGATGAGATGGAGCACTGCCTATCTCTGGGAATCACCGAAACCCACTTCATCGACGACCTGTTCACCCCCAACAGCCAGTGGGCCCTGAAGTTCTGCGACGGTATCGACAAACGAGGCTTGAAGTTCAACTGGGGATACAAGACCACCATCGCGGGCACCACAAGAGAACAAGTTCGCAGGTGCCATGAAACAGGCTGCACCAAGATTCACTTCGGCGTGGAATCCGCCAACAACGAGGGATTGGATGCGTGGGGCAAGCACTGCGACACCGAGGATGTGCATCGCGTGTTCCGCTGGTGCCGAGAAGAAGGCGTGCGCAGCGTCGCCTACATGATGCTCGGTGGACCCCACGAGCGAAGCATGGATGAAGCCCTGGTCAATCTGGATGAGATGCTGAAACTAGACGCCAGCTACGCTGTCTTTGCTGTCTTCAGCCCGTATCCAGGCACGGATTCATTTGAGGACGGCGTAAAGAAGGGCCTGTTCCCCGCAGACTGTTGGGACCGAATGATGAAGGACCCTCTGTGCGGTGTCGAGGTACCCGCATGCTGGGAAGAACATCTAAGCAAAGCAGAAATCCTGGAACTGCTGAAGATTGCTCACCGCAAGTTCTACATGCGACCGGGATTCATTGCTCGACAGGCACTGCAGATCTCAACTCCGGCCGAACTCAAGAGACTGACCAACGGCTTCCTCTCTCTGGTCAAGCTGGAACTTCTGGACTCCAAGAGTCGCACAGCGCCCGTATAGCTTGAGACTCCAAGTCAGCGTCACCGTTGCAGTCTTGGCGTTTGCATCCGTGGGACACGCCAGTGCACCTGAGATTGTGACTGTTTCAGTCGCGCTCAAACAGCTTGAGGCACAAGCTAGAGACGTCGTGACCTCTAGCCAACACGCCCAGCAAATCGCTTCCCACACCATCCAGGCCGGTCGGCCGATAGAGCTATCCACTCTGGAGAGCGGCCTCCAACAGATACAGCGAGACATCGTTGATCTTGAAAAACTGCTGGCCCAAGTTCACCGGGCCTGGTCCATCGACGCCACCGATGTTCCCGAGCAGCCCAACGACTCTCCGTAGCCATGCTTTGACCTCAGCGAACCTGCTGCGGCATACTCGGACACGCCGCACAGACTGAAACGTCCAATGCACCTTGGATGACCCGAGGCATGGCCACCCCGGCATCCGCAAGCCCCCCCCCAGGCAGAGACCATGCTCCAAGAACAATACCCCTACTGGCTCGCCGGGGAGCCCATCGCTCCCAATGCAGACCTGGAAGTGACCAACAAGTACAGCGGCGAGACGGCTACCCGAGTAGCACTGGCGGACGCCCAAGCCATCGACACGGCAATCAGCGCTGCAGACGACTCATTTGATGCCACGCGAGCGATGCCGGCCTATGCCCGGCAAGACGTACTGAACCACTGTGTGAGGCGATTTGAAGAACGATTCGACGAGCTTGCCGACTCGTTATGCATCGAGGCCGGCAAGCCTATCAAGGACGCTCGGGGCGAAGTCACCCGACTGATAGACACCTTCCGATACGCTGGAGAACAAGCCGTACGCATGACTGGAGAGGTCATGGAAATGGGGATTTCGGCGCGTGCGGCCAACTACTCCGGGATGTGGAAGCGAGTGCCCATCGGACCGTGTTCTTTCATTTCTCCTTTCA
>JAYZDK010000127.1:0-12665 GCA_036337845.1 Myxococcota bacterium
CCTATTTGGACCGCAAGAGTCCCCCCTGCCAGGCCGAGCCCAGAATCAGGGTATCAGGTGGCTACGATTGTAGCGGTTTCCGATGGATGACGGAAACGGGGGTACAAAAGACGCTGCCGGTTCATCCCCCGTTCCATTGCAGGTGAGCAAGCTCCTGGCGAGCCATCATCCCAATCCGCACAGGGCTCCAGAACCCTGTGCGCTGAACTGAGAGCCGACGCTAACCGGTCACGCTGGGGTTGAGCGCATACGTGCCCACGATTGTCGCCTTGTCCAGAACATGACCCTCCATGGCTGCGAGCGCCTCCGGCCCACCAAATCGCCCATCGAGCCCCAAGTCATCTACATCAAGCGCATACACCGTAAAATGGTAGTGATGAAGGATGGTGTCATTCCACGGGGGACAGGGCCCATCATAGCCACCGTAATCCCCTCCCATGGACTCATCGCCCGCAAACCAATCCGTGTAGTTGTTGATACCTCGAACTCCATTCGCAGTCGGTCCAGTCGCCTTGCCACCCGCCGTCACTTCTGTGGAGTCCGCACCCTCGGCCAACTCGGTCACACCGGCGGGAACATTCACCAGCACCCAGTGATAGAAATCCACACGAGGCAGGTCTGCAGGTACGAACTTGCCTTCCTGATTCACATCATCTCCGACCGACGGTACGTCCGGGTCATGGCAGATGATGGCGAAAGAACGCGTGCCTTCCGGAGCACCCGACCAAGCCAGATGAGGGCTGCGATTGGAAGACAAGCTCACATGCCCTTCATCCGCAGGCACACCGAAAGCATTGGGTCCGGGAATGCGATCATTGTCTTGAAATGAGTTGCTCTTGATGTCCATGACTTCTCCTAAGGAAAAGAATGGATAACCGGTCCCCATCTTCTACCAAGGAAGAGTTCGACCATCCGCATGTCGGAACTGTCCGGTGGTCGCCAAGGTCAGCTCCTCAATTCGAGCCACAAGTCCTTTAGCGGCATGATCAGGCTCCACCTCACCTCGACCCTCCGTCATCTGGGTACGCACATATCCGGGGTGAAGAATCCCCACGGCAATCCCCCGAGGCGCCAGATCTTGGGCGAGATTGACCCCCACCATATTCACCGCAGCCTTGGACACCCGATAGCCGTACTGTCGCCCTGTTGCGTTGTCTGCCATCGAGCCCATCCTGCTGGACACAATGGCCACTTTCGAGCCGCGCTTCAACGTGCTGAGCAGAGCCCCTGTTACCCGCAGCGGCCCCAGCGTATTGACCTCGTATTGCCTCCTCATGCCCTGAAAATCCAGCGCATCAATGTTGTCCTTGCAGCTCACACCTGCGTTGTGCAGCAAGAGGTCCAAGACCACATCTTTCAGTGTTGTCGCCAAGGCAGAGATCGACGATTCCGAGGTCACATCCAAGCGCTCCCAGCGGAAGCCCAAAGCGTCGAGTTCTTGCGACGGCGCACGCGAGGTTGCAATCACCTCCCAACCTCTCGACCGCAACTCCACACACAGCGCCAGGCCAATGCCTCGATTCGCTCCTGTGACCAGAACGGTCGGTGTCTTCTCCTGGGTACTCACGCCTCGCGCTCAAACAGAGCCGCAGCGCCCATGCCCCCACCAATGCACATCGAAACCACACCGTACCGGCTGTCTCGTCTATTCATCTCATGAAGCAGGGTGGCGGTAAGCTTGGCTCCTGTGCATCCGAGTGGATGCCCCAGCGCAATCGCTCCCCCATTGACGTTCACACGGTCGGGCTCAATGCCGAGCTCTCGAACGCAGTAGACGCTCTGAGAAGCAAACGCCTCATTGATTTCAAACAGGTCTACGTCCTCAATCGCCACACCGGCCTTTTCCAAGGCCGCCGGAATGGCCGCTGCTGGGCCGATTCCCATAATGGAGGGGTCCACACCCACGACCGCATAGCCCCGAAGCACAGCGAGAGGTTTCACGCCCAGAGATTCTGCCTTGGTGCGGCTCATCAACAACGTAGCTGCCGCGCCATCAGACACCTGAGAGGAATTTCCCGCCGTTGTGGTTCCCCCCTGTTTGAAGGCTGGGCGCAAACGCCCCAAAGCATCAATCGTGGTGTCTTTGCGCGGGCCATCATCAGCCGCCACCCGGACATCCTCCCAAGCATCTGCCCGAAAGACCCGGGTCTCCACCGGCACAATCTCGTCCTCGAACCGACCGGCTTCTTGGGCGGCGATGGCCTTGGTGTGCGAAGACAACGCAAAGGCATCCTGGTCTGCACGAGAAACCTCAAATTGCTCGGCAACATTCTCAGATGTGATGCCCATGGGAGTGTAGATCTCGGGCTGTTCCGCCATGGCACCTGGGTTCGGTGAGGGACGGTCGCCCCCCATCGGGATGAAGCTCATAGACTCCACACCGCCGGTGAGTGCAGCGTCATACCAGCCGGCTTCGATACAGGCGGCGGCTTGCGCCAACGCCTGCAGCCCCGAAGAGCAAAATCGATTGATCGTCATGGCCGGCACCGTCTCAGGAATTCCCGAGAGCAGCGCTGCAATGCGAGCCACGTTCATCCCCTGTTCTCCCTCGGGCATAGCAGTTCCCACCACTACGTCTCCAAGATCGGAGGGGTCAAACGACGGAGCGGCCTGAAGTGCCCCCCCAAGTGCGCAGGCCAGAAGGTCGTCCGGACGCGTGTCCTTCAATGCACCTTTTTTTGCCTTGGTGACCGCAGTGCGGACTGCTGAAACAATGACTGTATCGCTCATGTTCTTTCCCCTTAGTTCCGAAGCGGTTTGCCCGTTTTGAGCATGTGTTGAATTCGCTGCTGTGTGGCCGCCTGTCCACACAAGGAGAGAAAGGCCTCGCACTCCAGGTCGAGAAGATGCTGCTCGTCTACCCATGTGCCCGACGGAATGTCTCCCCCGGTCATCACCCGCGCCAGGGTCTTGCCCACCACGACATCATGGTCTGTGGCAAACCCGCCCTCGTGCATCTGGTAGAGGAACATCTCAATCGCTCCCCGGCCTGATGCACCCGGAAGCTTGACCTTCTTACGTGCAGGCGGGGTCCAGCCTCCAGCCACCAGCCCCAGCGCCCTGCGCTTCGCATCCGAGATTAGAGAATCCTGGTCCAACGTGACCCGATCACTCGGCCTCAAATAGCCCATCGAACGGGCTTCTTCCGCGGAGGTAGCCACGGTCGCCATGGCAATGTTCCGGAACGCCTGCTGCACAAAGGGGTTGGGGTCGTAGGCCGTGCCCTCTGGAATGTCTCCCAGGTAGCGCAGCAGCATCTCCGTGCAGCCGCCTCCCGCAGGAATGACTCCCACACCCACCTCGACCAAGCCCATGTAGAGCTCTCCGGCTGCCTGCGTTGCCGAGGACTGCATGGCCACTTCCGCTCCGCCGCCCAAAGTGAGCCCCCAAGGAGCGGTCACCACGGGCCTCTCACTGTAGCGAGCGCGGCGACACACATTCTGCAGCCCCCGCACCAGCCTCTCGAGCTCATCCCATTGTTCTCGGGCGGCAGCCATCGCAACCAAGAAGAGGTTGGCGCCAGCGCAGAAGGCCGGACCTCCCTGATTGGCCACAACCAGTGCTTCCCAGTCCCCCTGGTCCAGTCGATCCAAAGCCTGCCCGTACAGCTCCACGGTGTCGATATCCAACGCATTCATCTTGGAGTGAAACTCAACTCCAAGAACCCCATCTCCCAAGTCGAGAAGCGTCGCGGAGAGATTTTTCTCCACTACGTTCTTCTCGCGGTCGACATCTCCGAGGAAGAACCATCCCGGCTCCATGGGAACAGCCTTGGGCCCAGCCCCATTGATAAAGAACTCTCGACCGTCTTCCCGGGTGTAGAAGGACTCTCGGCCGTCCGCCAACATCTTCTTCACCCAAGCCGGAACCTCCCGGCCCTCGGACTCCATCCGCTCCACACTACTGCGCACCCCCAGCGCATCCCAGACCTGAAACGGTCCCAAATCCCATGCAAAGCCCCAGCGCATGGCCCGGTCGATGTTCACAACATCGTCCGAAACCTCTCCGAGACGGCGGGCCGCATACAGTAGCGTATCGGCAGTCACCGCCCAGGCAATCTGCGCTCCCGGGTCCTCAGCCTCCATCACCTTGCACACAGACTCCGCGGGACTCTCCGCCTTCCGAGCGCCTCGGATACTGTCGAATCGAACCTTGGACTTGGGGCGATACTCACCGCTGCCCAAGTCACGCGCCAGAATCACACGTGCGCCATCCACTTTGGATTTCTTGTAGAAGCCTCCACCGGACTTCTCTCCAAGCGCTCCTTCCTCCACCATGGCCGACAGCCAACTCGGAGGCACAAAGGTGTCGCGCTCCTCATCTGTGGGGCAACCCTCGTAGACCGTAGAGAGGGCATGTACGAGTGTGTCGAGCCCCACCAGGTCACAGGTGCGAAACACCGCCGATTTCGGCCGACCCATAGCGGGCCCAAATACGGCGTCCACTTCTTCTACCGTCAGTCCCAGGGTTTCCATATGCCGGAACACAGAACCAATCGCATAGGTCCCAATCCGATTGGCAATGAAGTTGGGCGTATCCTTCGCGTACACAATGCCCTTGCCCAGAGTCTGCGCTCCAAACGACGCCACCGTTTCCACGACCTCGGGCAACGTGTGCTCACCCGCCACCAGTTCCAAAAGCCGCATGTATCGAACCGGGTTGAAAAAGTGCATCACCAGAAAGTGCGCACGGAACTCGTCATCCATGCTCTCGGCCATCTCCGCCAAAGACAACCCCGAGGTGTTGGAAGCGACAATGGCACCCGGACGCCGATTGGCCGCCACCCACTCAAACACCTTCTGCTTGATCGACAACAACTCGACCACGACCTCGATAATCAGATCGCATTCACCCAGAAGGTGGCCGTGATCGTCGTAGTTCGCTGGCACGATGAGGTCGGCGAAACCCTTGTGATAAAAGGCCGCCGGCTTCTGCTTGAGTGCCGCCTGAATCCCCTGGCTGGCCAGGCGCGTACGTTCAGCCTCTGTTGCATCCTCCCCAAGGTCCCGAGGCACCATGTCGAAGAGCACAGAGGGGATACCGGCATTGGCCAGGTGAGCTGCAATCCCTTGGCCCATCACCCCGGCACCAAGCACAGCGACTTTTCGTATTCTGGCGGTCATCTCAATCTCCTGCCCGAACTGAATGGTCATTCATTGGGCGCTTCTCTTTATCTCTTGCTTCCATGTCGTCAATGTCAACCTGTCGTGACGCCTGTATCAAGACCTTGACCCCCCTACCGGTCTGGGTTCCTAGTATGGCTGTGGGAAGCTCCAATCCCAGACTCGGACCCTTCGAACTCCTAGGCCCACTGGGTCGAGGAGGGATGGGCATTGTTTGGAGAGCCCACCATCACTCTCAAGGGCTGCCTGTTGCAGTCAAGGTACTCACCGCAAGTCGTGCATCCGACCCGATGTTTCGAGATGTCTTTCGCAGTGAAGTGCGTTCGGTCGCCGCCCTGGACCATCCAGGGATCGTATACGTCATGGACCACGGTGAAGTCGGTGAGCAGGCCGCTGCTGCCAGCGAAGGCAGATTGTCTGCCAAGAGCCCCTGGTTGGCCATGGAACTGGCCGAAGGAGGCTCCCTGCTGCCCTGGTGTGGTGAACTGGACTACGGGGGCCTACAAGTCGTCCTCCTACAGGTGCTCTCGGCGTTGGGACACGCACATTCGCGCGGCGTGATTCATCGAGACCTCAAACCGGGCAATGTGCTCTTGAGACGCCAAGGCGATCTATCCGCCGGACTCTTGCTGACGGACTTCGGCCTGGCACGAGCTGAATCCATCGAGAACCAGACCGAGTTGTCCTCTGGCTGGCTGGGCACCCCGTCCTACATGGCTCCCGAGCAGTTTGACCCCAACCAGGTTGTAGGCCCCTGGACCGACCTGTACGGATTTGGCTGCCTGGCTTGGGCACTGACTACCGGTGCGCCTCCCTATGGGCACCTCAAAGATCCCAACGAAATCCGAACCGCCCACCTGGAAGACTCGCCCCCTGATTTTCAGCCGCGATGCGAGGTTCCTCACCATTTCGAAGCCTGGCTCCGACGCCTGCTCTCCAAGAACCCAGGAAAACGCTTTCGCTGGGTCTACGATGCCCGCTCCGCGCTGCAGGCCATCGGAACCCCCGATTCCACCCTGGTTCCCGACCACTGGTATGAGGACAAGCCGGCTCCACTCTCAGAGAACTGGGCGGACCCCGACCTACCGGACGACGAAACCCGGAATGCAAGAACCGCTCGGCTCATGGGGTCGGGGTTGGGCCTGTTTGGACTCCGAGCCATTCCCATGGTGGGCAGAAAACGAGAGCGCAACCTCCTGTGGAAGGCCTTGCGGCGAGTCAATCGAGAACAATCAGCCATGGCAGTACTCCTTCAAGGGCCTGCGGGCTGTGGCAAGAGTGCACTGGCCAAATGGCTCTCGGAACAAGCCCATGCCGAAGCCGGCTCACATGTTCTCCAGGGACTCCACGCGCCGCTTCCCGGCCCCCGAGATGGCATCAATCCCATGATTGCTCGCCACCTCGGTCTCACTGGCCTGCCCAGAGACCAGGTTCTCCAGCGACTGGAGCGGCTGTTTCGGTTCAAGGGGGTGGAAGACGCTCTTGAATGGGAAACCCTGACCGAGGTGATCAGCCCGGACCCGAGCAATCCACGCCTGTTGTCCGCTCAGGAAAGACACGCTCAGATTCGCCGATTGCTGGAGAGCTTGTGTGAGAGCACTCGAATGAAGGACATGGCACCACAGCTCCAGCGTGGTGGACTGCGTCCGATCGTAATCTGCCTGGACAATGTTCAGTGGGGACTGGAAGCACTTGAACTCGCTCGCCACGTGCTGAACTCACAAGCGCGGAGTCCCGCCCCCATCCTGCTGATTCTCTGCGTGCGTGAGGATGAACTCGCTCGAGAGCGCATCGTAAAACGACTTGTAGAAAACCTCGCCGATCACCCGAGAGCCCTCACCGTGGATGTCCATCCTCTTCCGCCAGAAGACCGGGGCGCCATGGTCCGCGAGATTCTTGGACTGGAGGGTTCTCTCGCTGCACAGGTCGAAGAGCGTACCGGCGGCCACCCCCTCTTTGCCCAGCAGTTTGTCGGCGACCTGGTTCGGCGAGGCCTGCTCGAGCCAGGAGAGCGTGGGTTTCGCCTGGTGGAAGGCGCCTCTCTGGAACTCCCAGATGATGTGCACGAAGTGTGGTTCATGCGCTTACAACATGCACTTGCAGGCAGGCCAGAAAGTGACCTGCAGAGCCTGGAGGTGGCTGCAATCCTCGGCGAATCCGTCGACATCGAAGAGTGGACCAACACCTGTATTCGAGAGCGCATTGAACCTACCGACGGGCTGGTGGACGCCCTCGTCCGAGAAGGGCTCGCCCGGCGTCCCGCTACACAGACCAAAGAGGCGTGGGTGTTCTCGCACGCCATGGTGCGTGAGTGCCTGGAGCGAAGTGCTCGAGAAGCCAAGAGGTGGAAAGCCCACCACCGCACCTGCGCAGAAATGCTGATGGGCCGCACCGGAACTCGCTACGAAGAACGCCGTGGCCGACACCTTCTGGCAGCCGGCTCCTATGAAAAAGCCTTGGACATCCTACTGAGTGCGGCCATTGAACGACGCGAAAGCAGCGACAACGCCATCGCCGAGCGACTGCTGGACCAACACGCCAAGACCATGGAGCTTCTCGATCTCCCTCCCGAAGACATCCGATGGGTGCAAAACCAGCTCCAGCACACTCGGATTTGCCTGATCCACCAGGAACTCGATGCTGCGGAAAACTGGGCGTCCAAGGTGGAGAAAACCGCTCGTCAGCAGAACTATAAAGACGCTCTGGCAGAAGTGCTCACCTCCCGAGCCCTGATTGCCACAGCCCGAGGCGACCTCATTCTCGCTACCACGCTGCTGGAAGAAGCCGAGACCGTGGCTCGAGAGTGCGAGGGTAGCAAAGCTCTGGCCGCCTGCCACGTGGCCATGGCCACGGTGCTGGTGCGTCGCGGAGAGTTCGAGCGATCTGCTGAATATTCAAGAAGCGCACTTGAGATGTTCCAGACCTCCGGTGACCTCAAGGGTGCCGGGCACGCCCACCGCAGCGTCGCTCTCTACCTACGAGACCAAGGCAAGTACGAAGAAGACCAGGAGCACCTGAGAGCCGCCATGAAATGCTTTGAGGAGTTTGGCATGCGTCGAGGCATGGCCGATGTTCTCAACGACCTTGGAGAGTCCGCTCGCCACGCGGGCAATCTCGATGTCGCAGACCAGCACTACAAAGCTGCTGTGGAGATTTTTCGCGCACTGGGAGACCCGGAAATGGCGATTCCCCGACTCAACCGAGGCCTGGTAATGTTTGAGCGTGGACGTCATCAGCACGCCCGGCTGTTTCTGGAAGGCTGTCTGGAAACCTATCGGCGCCAGGGGCGCAAATCCCTCCAAGCCACCACACACGTCTGCTTGCTGGGCTGCACGGCAGCATTGGAAGACTGGAAAGCCTGCGATGCGCACCTCACCTGGTCTCAGCTCCTGCTCAGCCAAACAGGAATGGTTGCCGAGGACATCGCCCGATTAGCCGAGTACGCCGCAGAACAAGCCCACACCAAAGACCACGAGCAGCTCGCCCAAGACGCCTGGAAGCTCGCACAAGCCCAATGGGCTGCATTGGGGCACCCCGACCGTGCCGATGCCATCGCCAACCGCAAAGGCTGAACGCAGCGAACAAACGCTGCAACAGAGACTCAATCCCACTCGGGGTTTGGCCTGAAAAGAGCTCGGCCTCACCGCCATGAGCCTCAAGAAACGCCTCAATTCGCAGTACAACGCCCGGAGAACAGAAAGTCTCGTATGAGCACTCTCGGCGCAGCAAAGGCACCATAGAGGTCTTCCCAGAACCCCGCCACAGAGTGGAGGGTGTCTCC
The DNA here is from genome assembly GCA_036337845.1 of Myxococcota bacterium. Lineage (GTDB taxonomy): Bacteria > Myxococcota_A > UBA796 > UBA796 > CAJQPC01 > JAYZDK01. Next base: position 8,905 of record JAYZDK010000127.1, read on the forward strand.
CAAGCCATCAATGCGCCCAAATGCTTCCAACAGATCTTCCGTGAAGCGCAGGTCCTTCACAGCCCGAACCACTTCACCATCACGGACCTCAAACAACCCATCCCGCGTCAACCCGGTCATGCGGGCTTTCTTGGGGTCCAAGAATCCATTCACATAGTGGAACCTCTGGACGTGCAGCCCGCTGCCAAGCTTGTCCAACATGGGCCCGGAATCCGTGCCCGGCGCAAAGATGACTGCCTCGGTTCCTGGGCCGTTGGCTGGAAAAGAATCAGACGTTCTCCAGTGACCCGTCGAAGAGCACCCCGCCAGCCCCGCGCTGCGCCGATCATGAACAACCTCGCCCCCGACACCATTCACCACAAAATCCACGCGACGTCGCGCCACTCCTTCCGCATCAAACACCACGGGCAGCAGATCCGCTTCTGGCCCGGCATCATAGAGCGTGACCCGGTCCCCTGTGATGCGCTCTCCGGACTTCTCAGCCAGAAAGCTCGTGCCCTCCGATACGCTCTGTGCGCCCAGGCCAATCATGCTGATCCATTCCAACAGCTCAATGACCGCCTCGGGCTCCAAGAGCACATCGTACCGGCCCGGCTCAATATCTTCCGGAGCTTTGGACAACGCCGCAATCCGGCCCGCCTTGTCTCCAAGAGCCCGCAAATCCAGGGCGTCGCGACTCCCCTCCAGCGCCCCCCCATGGCCGCTTCCTTCCCCACAGGAGGCAATCAATCGAGCTCTGGAATGCGTGCATCGCCCCACCCGCGCCAGCCCGAGGTTGTTCACCACTGCTCGAGCCCGGGAAGAGTGTTCAACGATACCGGCCAAGGCTGCGTCATGAGCCCTGGCGGCCTCTAATGCATCTTGTAGGGCCTGAGTTTCCTGGTCGAAACTACCTACGGCCGTCGGTTCATCCCAAGGGTCCACGTCCAGGGGAACACCCGCCTGCTCATCCGTTGGCAAGCCTGGATGTTCCGGGTCTGGAAGGGCCCGCCTTGCCGATGCCAGCGCCTGATCACGCGCGGTCGCCAGCCCTTCGGGAGAAATGTCATTGGTAAACGAAATCCCTTCAGCGCCCCCGACAATCGCCCTCAGAATCACGCGACTTCGGCTGATCTCACCACGATGCAGCAACACCCCAGCCCCCAAGCGGGCATAGCGGCTCTGCACCTGTTCCACAGTGGCTTGGATTTGAGCGTCTTCCACGCTGCCACATGCGCTGGTGGCCAACATCAAGGCCATGTCTCTGGAGGGTACACTCACAACAACCTCACCCCCCGGAACCGAGCCGGGGCACAACCATGACTGACATGCATGATTTGGGGGGGATCGCCCTTTCCACAGAAGGCCCATCCCCACTGCTGCCAGGCTTCCGGGCCACAAATGGCATCACAGGACCCCCAGAACGAGGGAGTCTTACCGGTATAAAGCGGGTCTCGAAACAGCCCGCGAATCTCTCCATCGACGATTTCGTAGGCAGCTTCACAACCAAACTGAAAGTTCAGTCGAAGCTGGTCAATGCTCCAGGCTCGATTGCGCGACAGCAAAAGCCCACGCTCCGTAGAAGCCACCAGGTCATCCAAGCTGCCCGCCGTTCCAGGAGCCAGGTTCACATTGACCATGCGAACAATCGGCATGGCCGCCCAGGTTTCAGCCCGCATGGCGGCTGCATGGGGGGCTCCGAGACGACGCGCAGACTCTCTTCCTGTCAGCCAGCCCTCAAAGCGCCCTTCACGCACCAGGTCCACGCGGCCACTCGGACTGCCCTCATCATCCCACCCAAAAGAGCCCGCGGCCCCAACGCTGTCTGACTCCGCGTAGAGGTGCACCAGGTCCGAGCCGTATCGTTCTCCACGCTGACTCGGCTGGAGAAAGCTACCCCCCGCCAGGCTCATCTCCTCGCCTAAGACGCGGTCTCCTTCCACGGGGTGGCCACAGGATTCATGGATCTGCAGAGACAGCTGTGCACCATCCAGAATGATGTCGTGCAGCCCTGCCGGCACTTTCGGGGCCAGCACAAGCTGCCTCGCCTCCTCAGCTACCTCAGGAGCCATGCCCACGATGTCCTGAGTTCGCACATGCTCCCAGCCCCGACCCGCGAGGTTGCCCTCTCCATCCTTGGGCCAGGTTCGATGCTGCACCAGGCCGTCTTTGACCACCGTCGCGCGAATCGAAACCCCGGAGACCACTTGCTCCTGGGTGATGTCGCTACCCTCGGTAGACAAGAGGTGGGTGGTGCGTTTCAAGCACATGGTGTTGGCTGCAGCCACATCCACCGAACCCATGGCTTCTGTGGCCTCGATAAGCCAGCCTATCTTCTCGTCCACGGGCACATCAAAGGGGTCCTGCTCAACAGGCGATGCCCAGTGGCCTGTCTGCGGTTCGTGCTGGCCCACATCAATCTCGGAGTACGCCATCGGAGCCGCCGACAAGGCCAACTCGACCGCTCTATCCGCCAAGGCGACCGCATCCGAGAGGTTGTCGCTGGCTGCAAATCCCCACCCCCCGTGCAAGGCCCGAATCCCAAGCCCCCGACTCAGCGTCTGAGTGCATGTCTCCACCTTGCCGTTTCTGACTTGAATCCATTCAAGGCGACGCTCCACCAGGCGCACCTCCCCTAAAACCACCCCTCGGTCCCGAAGCCGGTCTCTTGCAGACTCCAATACCTGCCGACTCATCGTTCCTCCTCGACGGGTTCCATGACCACGGGAAACGCCCTCATGTCCGCTTCCATCGAAGCATCGTCTATGGCTGTGTATAGGTACGAATTGGCGCTCTTCTCGCCAGTTCTCCATTGTCCTTGTGAATCCGTGGCGACCACCACGTAGTCCAGCAACGTGCCCCAACAGTTCGGCAGGTCCGTGACCCCCGAGGCCACAAACTCCACCTCACCGTCTTCATCGGTGACGCCACCACCGAGCGCCGAGTTTGTCCAGCCGCGGTCCTCTAGGTCCACATTGATGTCCTGCAACCCAATGCCATCGCTATCGTGAACAGCCACCTTCAAGGTCAAATCCACCTCGGACGGCTCCCCACAAGCCCCCTCGCGTTCCCCCGAGTCCTCCGCGCCAGAACGCCCACAGGCGGAAAGAATCAGAACCAGGAAGGCGAAACGCATGGCGGGCAGCATGGCCTGTCAATCTCCTGCGGTCAACTCCCCTTGAAGCTCCACGAGCTTGTCGAGATAGCGATGGGTTCGAACCTTGAGGTCTTCCGGCGGCCGCTCACTGGTTTCCAAGACCTCGGACACCAACTTCAAGGCATCTTCTTTTCTGTTGAGAGCCGCCAGCGCCGAGGCCTCTCGGTGCGCCGCACGAATCAAGTTGTCCCCATAGGCGAACTTGCGTGCCTGCTGAGCTGAATCCAACGCTCGCTCCAACTCGTTGAGCTCTCCAAGAAAACTGGAAAGCGCATAGTGGAACGTGAAGTCCTGCGGAAACGCGACCGCTGCGTCTTCCAGAACACCCAGGGCAGCTTCCACCTCACCGGTCTGGGCGAGAATATGGGCCAGACTGCTATAGAGCCCGCGGTCCTGCTGGGGGTCACCAGTCATCGCTTCCTGCAGCAGAGAAACCAGGAGTCCATAAATCAGCCCTCTTTGCGGCTCGGGTGACCAACTTGCTGCCCACTCTCCCAACGCCACGGCATCCGCTCCATCGACCGCGGACATCGCCACAGGCATCGCCCTCAAGACGGCTTCCTGAAGCTCAGGAGTAATCGTGAAACCCGAGGTTTCATTCGACGAAGACAGAAACCAGACCCAC
>JAYZDK010000128.1:0-20351 GCA_036337845.1 Myxococcota bacterium
GGTAATCAGCTCTCTACCGCCCCCCAACCCCAGTCGGGTTCCATCAAAAACACTGGTCTGAAACTCTCCAGGTGCCAGCGTGAAGGGCTGTACCACCCCTTCATTGAATGGGTCACCCAAGCCATTGGACAAGCTGTAGAACAGCAGAAGCCAGGGCATCAGTCCGCCTCCAACCGAGCAAACAAGGGGGCGTGGTCCGAGAGAGTCATCGCATCCAACTCCGTGCCATCACCCGGCTTCTGAACGGTCAACGCTTCCGTCCAGACCCCATTGGTAAACAGGTAATCGAGCTTCCTCGTCCAGAACGTGGACTTCTCAATGGAATGGGTGAAGAAAACCGACTGTTCCTCCACCGATGTTGCCGCCTGATACGCCTGCAAATCTATGGCGGCGTCAAACTGCTCGTAGAAGGCATCTGGCACCAGATCACCTTCACTCTTGTAGTGAACAATATCGATTCCACGCCCCTCGAGTTCATCCGGATCATCCGCAAAGTCTTCCAACTGCAGACTGCCATCCGGAACCGCATTGAAGTCGCCCCCCACCACCAACAGCGCTTCCACACCCAGCGCCTCCTCCAGGATCAACTCGATCTGCGCCCCCTTGGTCCCGTCTGAGGAGTAGGCGTCCGGGTGGTTGTTGAGCACCACCAACTCCGAATCTCCCAGGTCAAGATGCACACGCTGAATACAGCGGTCCAGGTAGAAGTATCGAGTGAGCCCATCCTGCGTCTCTATCGGTCCCTGGTCAATCCGCAGGTTCTCTGAGATCGGCCACTTGGAAAGCACAGCTTGTCCCATCTTCATAGGCCCAAGTCCCTGCTCGGGGATGAACGCCACATCCCACACCGGAACCCACGCCCCATAGTTCAAACCGGTTCGGTCCAAGAGCTCCTGCACCATGTCGACATAGGCTGTGCGCTTCGATGCGATGTCCACTTCTTGAAGCATCAACACGCCCGGATCAAAATCCCGTATCAGCGCGGCAAGGCCATCCAAGTGAACCTGCACCTCGGCCTCGGTCATGTGCACGCGATCCCCATGCCCATCAAACCAGAAGTCCACCCGTCCTCCCGCGAACTTCACATTCCAGTTCAAGACATCAATACCATCCGGGTTTTGTGTGGCCTCGGCCACCTCGGCGGACTGCCAGGTGTATTGAGGAAAGGCCTCGCGCCCAGGCCAGTCGCCCGCAAGTGGCGTACAAGCAATCAAGCCCAAGAGATTCAACATGGGTTCTCCTCACTCAAGCTTCTCTTAGACGCACTCTTTAGACAAGCATCGGGTTATTGCGAGCGGGGAGGCCCCAATGGAGATCATCTTTCTGTGCGTGGCCAATTCGGCTCGAAGCCAAATCGCAGAGGGCCTCGCCCGTGCCATGGCGCCCCAGGGGGTAACGGTCCAGAGTGCTGGCAGCGCACCCACCACGGTGCGCCCCGAGTCTGTTCAGGTCATGGCTGAGATTGGGATCGACATCTCGACACATCACGCCAAAGGCCTCAACGACGTGAACCTCGATAGCTCAAGCCTGGTCGTCACACTCTGTGCGGAGGAAGCCTGCCCCGCACTGCCGGGGGATGTACATCGACTCCACTGGCCCATACCCGACCCGGCCTCAGACCCTGAGCACCCCGACACATTGGAAGGCTTTCGACAAGCCCGGTCCCAGATCCAAGGCATGCTCACAGACCTCTTCTCCCAACCCCTGTCTCTGCCGTGAAATACTCTCAACGCCGTCAGGCTTTCGTGGACGCGCTTTCCGAGCGCATCCTGATCATCGATGGTGCCATGGGCACCGAGATCCAAGCCCATGCACCCAAGGCTGCCGATTTCTATGGGGAGCGGTTTGCCGATCATCCGCAATCACTGGAGGGCTGTAACGACCTGCTGACCCTCACACGTCCTGACCTGATCCAGGGCATTCACCAGGCCTACCTGCAGGCGGGTGCTGAGGTCCTTGAAACCAACACGTTCAACGCAAACTCCGTGTCTATGGCGGACTACGGTCTGGAAGAGTTGGTCTACGAGTTGAACAAGGCCGCCGCCCACCTGGCACTTGCAGCAGTTGAGGAACACGAGAAGCCAGCCTGGGTCGCTGGCGTCATCGGGCCCACGAATCGCACCGCCTCTCTACCCGCCACCGTGGAAGACCCCGCATCCCGAAACATCGACTTCGACACCTTGGTCGAAACCTATGTCGACGCAACCCGGGGACTGCTCGACGGAGGCGCCGACATCCTCCTGGTAGAAACCATCTTCGACACCCTGAATGCGAAAGCCGCAATTTATGCCATTGACGTGGTGCTCGAGGAACGAGGTGAACAGGTGCCGATTATGGTCTCTGGCACAATCACCGATGCCAGCGGACGCACGCTCACGGGTCAAACAGGGGAAGCCTTCTGGAACTCGGTTCGGCATGCTCGCCCCGTCTCCATTGGCCTCAACTGTGCACTGGGTGCCCAGGAGCTTCGACCCTATGTAGACGACCTGGCCCGTGTGGCCGACACCAACATTTCGGTACATCCAAACGCCGGACTACCCAATGAGCTCGGCGAATACGATGAAACCCCCGAAAGCATGGCATCTCAGCTTCGAGAGTGGGCCTCTTCAGGGCTGGTCAACATGGTCGGTGGCTGCTGCGGAACCAGGCCCGCACATATCCAGGCTATCGCTGCAGCCGTCTCGTCTCTGTCACCGCGTCAGATTCCACCTCGACGGAACACACTACAGCTCTCCGGACTTGAGCCCCTGGAAATCGGCCGAGACGACGGACTATTCGCAAACATCGGAGAACGAACCAATGTCACAGGTTCCGCACGCTTTCGAAGGCTGATTCTCGAAGAGCAATTTGAAGAAGCCCTCGACGTGGCCCTCCAGCAAGTAGAAAGCGGTGCACAGCTGCTCGACGTCAATATGGACGAAGGCATGCTGGATGCAGAAGCCGCCATGGTTCGGTTTCTCAATCTCGTCGCCACGGAACCGGCCATCGCCCGCATCCCAGTGGTCATCGACAGCTCGCGCTGGGAGGTGCTGGCCGCTGGTCTGCGCTGCGTACAAGGCAAAGGCCTGGTGAACTCCCTTTCTCTGAAAGATGGAGAAGAGGAATTCCTGAGCCGGGCCAAAGAGGTTCGCCGGCTTGGAGGTGCTGTCATCGTGATGGCCTTTGATGAGCAAGGCCAGGCTGAGAGCCTGTCGCGAAAAGTCGAGATCGCAAAGAGGGCCACCCGACTACTCACCGAGGAAGCTGGGCTTCATCCCAGCGATATCGTAATCGACCCCAACATCTTTGCCATCGGCACCGGAATTGCCGAACACAACGACTACGCCGTCGCTTTTATTGAATCCATCGCACAGATCAAAGAGGCCTGCCCCGGCGTAAGAATCAGTGGCGGGGTGAGCAATGTATCGTTCTCATTCCGCGGCAATCGCGGCCTTAGAGAAGCCATCCACGCTGTGTTCTTGGTACACGCCATTGAAGCGGGAATGGACATGGGCATCGTGAACGCCGGTGCGCTTCCCGTGTACGACAACATTCCAGAAGATCTCAGGGCCCTTGTTGAAGACCTGGTCCTCAACCGGCACCCCGACGCCACCGACCGCCTGTTGGAGGTCGCCACTGATGTCAAAGCCCAAGCTCAAGGGCCTGAGAACCTGGCCTGGCGCGAGCAGCCCGTCGACAAACGCCTCTCACACGCCCTGGTGGAAGGTATCACCCGCTGGATTGAGGAAGACACAGAAGAGGCCTACCAACACTACCAATCAGGATTGAGCGTCATTGAGGGGCCCCTCATGACAGGTATGAACCAGGTTGGAGACCTTTTTGGTGCTGGAAAAATGTTTCTGCCCCAGGTGGTCAAGAGCGCTCGCGTCATGAAGCAAGCAGTCGCTGTACTTCTGCCCTACCTCGAAGCAGAAAAGGGCGACACAAAGGCCACAGGGAAAGGCCGTATCGTCATGGCCACCGTAAAAGGGGACGTCCACGACATCGGTAAGAACATCGTCGGCGTAGTGCTCCAATGCAACGGATACGAAATCATTGATCTCGGAGTCATGGTTCCCGCACAAAAGATTCTGGACACTGCAGTTCAAGAACAGGCTCAACTCATCGGATTGTCCGGCCTAATCACCCCGTCTCTCGACGAGATGTGTCACGTCGCCCAGGAAATGGAACGCCAAGAGCTACAAATCCCCCTGCTGATTGGGGGAGCCACCACTTCTCGGGTTCATACAGCCGTCAAGATCGCGCCCCAGCGAGAAGGCATCGTGAGCTACGTACCCGATGCCTCGCGAGCTGTTGGGGTGATTGGTCAGATTCTCCAGAACCCGGAACAGTTCGCCGAACAAACCAGGGAATCCCAAAGCCGCGAGCGCGAGTCCTATGCCCAGCGCCGCACCACAGTGCTCAAGCCACTTCCCGATGCTCGAAGGGCAGCCGCCAATCTCTCCTTTGACGACGTCTTTTCTCCGGTTGAGCCCGGATTCCACGATCTGTCACCCTCACTCGACGAACTCCGAGAGCTCATTGACTGGTCTCCTTTCTTCCATACATGGGAGCTACGAGGTGCGTGGCCAGCCATACTCGAGGACCCACGAATGGGTGAACAGGCAAAGAGCCTTCACGCCGACGCACTCGCCATAATCGATGAGGCCACCGCTAAGGGCTGGATTAACGTCCAAGCCCGAGTGGCCATTCTTCCGGCCACCCGAGCCGGAGATGACATTCGGGTGTTCAACCCCGAAGCACCCGCTGAGCTCTTGGCCACCTTCCACACCCTCCGCCAGCAGAACCCCAAATCAGCTGGGCGCGTCAATCATGCCTTGTCGGATTTCATTGCTCCCGGCGATTCTCCTGCAGACTGGCTCGGACTCTTTGCACTCACCTGTGGAAGCGAAGTCGAGACCCTCGCCCAGGAAGCACGCAATAACAACGACGACTACCGGGCCATCTTGATCCAAGCCGTGGCCGACCGAATGGCAGAAGCGGGCTCGGAGTGGCTTCATCGAGAAGTTCGCACGCGTCTATGGGGCTACGCGGCCGGGGAGTCCCTCTCCCCCAAAGATCTGATCGGCGAACACTACCAGGGCATTCGTCCGGCACCCGGCTATCCAGCTTGTCCCGACCACACCGAAAAACAGACTCTGCTGGAACTCCTCAACGTCCAGAAGAGTCTGGGAATCGAACTCACCGAGTCCATGGCCATGAATCCAGCGGCCTCCGTCTGTGGCTGGTATTTCGCGCATCCAGAATCCAGCTATTTCGGGGTTGGCCGTCTCGGCCGCGACCAGGTCCAGGATTACGCCGAGCGAAAACAATGGAGCCTTGAGCACGCACAGCGCTGGCTGTCCCCCAACCTTGGGTACACCCCCTGAGTCCACCGCTCAGGGAGCTTCCTCAATAGCTCCACCCCAACCCCGTCTTCACCACAACATCCCAGGGATTCACCTCTGCGGGAGGTCGACTGTCCATTTCCATCTTGCAGGACACCGTCCACGAAACCCTCTCTCCCAAGGAGACAGTCAACGTGAGATCCTCCAAAAGCCGCCAATCCGAAAACTCGGCAAGCCGCGGCTGAAAGAACGTGGTGGACCCGAGCGTCAGCCCGTCCCCGAGATCCAGCGCCAAAACGAAATAGTTGGAGCTCCGAAGACGAGGCGGCAGTGGCTCGACATCAAGCAGAAGCACCTCATGCTCGCTCATGATGGCGGTGGCAATCGCCGCTTCAGAACGCTGAGTTCTCCAGAGGCTCCGCTCGATACCCAGACCGAACAAGTCCCGAACCTTAAGTGACCGAAAGCCATTGTGCTCCAGTTGTGCGAATCCAAAGCCAACCCAGCTCTCCGACAACGACACCCGATGACGGAAGTGCACAAAAGAACGGTCCGTGCTGGTCTCCCCAAAAGTAGTGGCTCGGTCAAGACTGCCCTTCAAAAGGGTCTGGTTTGCTCCCCAAACCCGTCGAGCACCGGCCAACACACTAAATTTTTGCTTCTCCTCATTGCCCGCCTCAAGGCCCAACCCCACTCGGCCCTGGACCGCCCAGCCCTCTTCTGGTTCTCCCACTTGGGGCTGAAGAACATTGACAATGGACGCCTGGGCAGGCGAGGAACCGCCCACAAAAAACACAAGCCCGAACCCAAAACAAAAACGGTTGAATCGCATGGAATGCCCATAGCGCACACAGCCTCTTCACGCTGACACAACCCCATTGTCATACATCGAGTTAAGCTCAGGCTCCCATGCTGATATTCACCCTCACCGCCGTCTTGTCTTCCGGCTTTGCACAAAGCAGCGCGGAAGAGCCTGCCGTAGAGATCGTCACGAAAGACGTGAAGGTCCCAGGCGTCGATCTCATCGCTCGCATTCCGCAGCCACCGGAAGACGAGCCCCCCGTCTGGACCCACAGCCTGGGAGACGCCACCTCCGAGGTGAAGCTAGGCCTCCGACGCCCCGACGCTTTCACAGACCTGCGCATCCAGACCTCCGCGTATCAGCCTGACCTGGACCGCATCTCCAGCGCCATGTTTCTCTGGCTGGAACAACAGGACGAGTCGGACGAGTCCACGAAATACACCATTGGCGAGTCTCGGCTTGAGGAGCACGAGCGCTTGGGTAGCGTTCTCATGATTCCCTTCCAGGTACGAGACGAACACCTGGAACAGGACTTCTGGGACCAGGTTGCTCTGTTTGCCGTGGAAGGTGCGGGCGTAATCTTGACAGCGGTGTCCTCGGACAGCGCTGAGCGCTCCGAATCGGTTCTCCGAGAAGCCCTGGACATGCTCCACCCCACGCTCTCCCCCCTCACACCAGAAGAACTGCCCACAGGCCGAGTGGAGATGCCGGCCGGCTACTCCCTGGATCTTCCCTCGGGGTGGCGTGGCCTCACAGAAAAGGAAACCCGGGAGCGGAGTACGCTGAGAATTGCAGGGGACGGACCGTTCTCCGGACAGTTTGCTCGGTTTTTCGCAGTCGACCCTTCCGAACTGGAAAAGGTAGTCTTTGAGTGCACCGCCAGCGCAAGCCCGGCGCTCTACATTCTAGACCCTGCCAAGTCTCCGCGATCCGCCCTGAACTTCCAGGAATACGCCACAGTTCAACTCAAGGGTGGGCGCTACCGCATTCAGTCCGGCAGCCAAGAGAGGTTTGTGGACGTAGTCGCTGAAAGGCCCCTACAGCCCACATCCACCTCGGACGTCCGCTACATCGACCTGGGAGACCGGCATGCGTACCTCTGGCGTGTTGAAGGGACTCTCTTCGATGTGCCGATGGAAGCTTCTGTCTTCTATACCGCTTGGGACGACGTCAGCTTGTTCTGCTCATCGATGGTCGAGCCCGTGGAATCTCCAGTGCTCGGAACCTTCGAAAGCATCGTCTCCAAGCTTGAAGTCCAAGACGGAGAACTACACCCCATGCCTTTGTCTGTGAAGGCCCGGTATATACAATGGTGGCCAACTCCAAATCCATTTCTTCAGCTCTATTGGCTACCGATCCCCCTGCTGATGATGGCAGGGTGGTTGGTACTCAAAGACGACTAGTGAGGTCAACATGCGGTTTCTGACACCTTTGGCTCTCGGCCTAATCGGCCTGTTCGCGATGGCTTCTTGTGACGGCAACTCCAAGGATACCGAAGATACCCATACAGAAGCCGATGCAGATGCGGACAGCGATGCAGACAGCGATGCAGATGCAGACGCAGACAGCGACGCTGATGCAGACGCGGATGCAGATGCAGATGCAGATGCAGATGCAGACGCAGACGCAGACGCAGACACAGACCCCGACACGCTCTGTGAGACCTACTGCAACACCACAATGACCAACTGCTCGGAACATGGGCAACGCCAGTACGAGCACCAACCCGACTGCGTGGATTTCTGCGCTCAGCGGGGCTTCTTGCCCCCGGGTGATGAGAGCGATTCAGACGTCAACACGATTTCTTGTCGCCTCAACCATGCAGAGCTCGCCGCGGATGACCCCGCCACGCACTGTGATATCGCCGGCCCCACTGGAGGAGGCGTTTGTGGAAGCTGGGCAGATGTGTATTGCCACCTGGCATTTGTCTCCTGTGTAGATTCCAACGAACTCTACTCGGACATTGCAGATTGCCTGCCCCTCGCAGCCAGCTGGGACGACACCGGGCCCATCGGTGTACCCGATACCAACACGGTCCAGTGCCGCATCTACTGGTTGATGCATGCCGGTGCTGACCTTCCTAGCGGCAGTGACGCGGCTTACTGTCCGCTCGCCGCAGACGACAGCCTTCGCTGCCAATAACGACCCTCCCAGCACCGGCGGGTTAACCACCAGCCTTGTTGCGCTGGAGGGAACCCATGATTCGTCTTGAAAGCTATGTGCTGGACAGTTGGCAGCCCGGTACGGGCACACCCCGAACCCTGCTGAATCCTGCGACAGAAGAACCGCTGGCAGAAACCTCCAGTGAGGGAATTGACTTTGAGAGTGTTCTGAATCATGCCCGAGTTGTGGGAGGTCCAAACCTTCGAGCCTTAGGCTTCTCCGGTCGAGCCGCCCTGCTCAAAGCCATGAGTCGCACACTCTACGCACAGCGAGAGCACCTCCTGGACATCGCCATGGCCAACGGGGGCAACACCCGCAAAGACGCCAAGTTTGATGTAGACGGTGCCACCGCAACCCTGGCCTACTACGCCTCGCTTGGAAAGAACCTGGGTGAGACGAACCTTCTCCAGGACGCCGAGTCCGAGCAACTCACTCAATCTCCGCGATTCCATGGACTGCATGTATGGAGCCCACGAGAAGGCGCTGCGGTACACATCAACGCCTTCAACTTTCCCGCCTGGGGAACGTTCGAAAAGGCCGCAGTGGCCTTGTTGGCTGGCATGCCCATCATCACCAAGCCGGCGACCTCGTCAGCCTGGCTGGCGTACGAGATGGTGAAAATCGTTATCGATGAAGGCATCCTTCCTGCGGGTGCCTTGCAACTCATCTGTGGTTCTACCGGGGATCTCCTCGACCACCTCGGCCCACAGGACGTGCTCGCCTTCACCGGATCTGCAGACACCGGAGCCACCCTGCGTGGAACACAGGGGCCCGTCTCTGCCAGCAGCCGGATCAACGTCGAGGCCGACAGCCTCAACTCCGCGGTTCTAGGGCCCGATGCCGAACGCGGCAGTGAAATCTATCTCGCAGCCGTTCGCAACATCGTCACCGAGATGACGCAGAAGGCTGGACAGAAATGTACAGCTATACGAAGAATCCTCGTCCCAGAAGCGTTGCTCGAGGCAGTGGAAGAAGACGTGGCCGCCGAGTTGGACACCTACACCATCGGAAACCCTACCGAACCCGGTGTGCGCATGGGGCCACTGGCCACCGCTGGCCAACTACGCGACTACCGAGCCGGCGTGGCAACACTCGCTCAAGAAGCCAGCATCGTGTACGGCTCGGCAACGGAGGTCTCCCCGGTGGGTGTGCCCGAGAACACAGGCTTCTTTGCAGGCCCAGTGCTGCTGAAAGTCGAGGACACCCAAAGCGCTGTAGCGGTGCACGCACTGGAAGTATTTGGGCCCGTGGCTACCATTCTGCCGTATGACGGCAGCGCCTCAGAAGCCGCCGAACTCCTCGCCCGAGGAGCAGGCTCGCTCGCCGCGTCGGTCTATTCCAGCGACAAGACGTTTCTTAGAGAACTTCTCCCCGCAATGGGGCCCCACCATGGCCGCATTCTCGTAATCGACAAGAAGGTCGCTGATACGGCCACAGGACATGGCATGGTGCTCCCCCAGGTCGTTCACGGAGGGCCGGGAAGGGCCGGAGGCGGCGAAGAGCTTGGGGGTTTACGCGGACTGCGGTTTTACATGCAGCGCACAGGGTTTCAGGGAAACAAAGCACTGCTTGACCGACTGCTTTCCTGACTTGGGGGACCCTCCAAGAATTTTCTCAGCCTGGGTTTGACATTTCCCAGACAGCCTGTGGTAGCGTCGTGCCGCTCATGGCCAAAACGGCTGTGCAGACCGGTTTTAACTACCCGTGTTCATTTTCTGTTTTTCCTGAATAAGCAGGAACCAAAAAATGTGGAGACCCTCGATGAACCCGCGCTATCTATCCTTGATTCCAATCCTCCTCCTCGCTGGCTGCTTTGGCAAAGGCAAGGCGAAAACTTTTTCAATGACGTCGAATGAGGCACTCACCAAGGTCGCAAGAGACCTGGAGTTCGGTGACGAAATCGGAGGCTGGCTCAGCGAAGTTGCCAGAGCCTGCGACGCCAACGCCCCAGCCTGTCCATCCATGATCATCGCCGACATGGAAAAGCGCAGCTACCAAGACGACAACAAGCCCGACCATTTGCTCCACGATGCGCTTATCGAGCGCCTGACCAGCGATGAGTTCGGAGTCACTGTTCTGGAGCGAGACCCGGACGTCATCGACATGCTGGAGGTCGAGCGCAACGGCGTCAAGCTTCCCGCGTCCATGGAGCCCATTGACACCACCGTGGGGGACGACATGACCCCCGACGAGCGCCGACAACAAGCAGCCTCCTTGATTGCTGAGATTACTTCCGTGCTCGCAGCACAAGATGTTCTTCTCTTTGACGAGGAGGAGTGTTGCGACGGTGACGGTGTCGCCAGCGGTGGCCCCCCGAACCCCACGGCCATCATTGCCAACGAGGTGGGAGCCACCAAGGCCCAGCTCATTCGGGACCTGGTCTCCCAGTACCTCTCCCTCTTCCCCAAGGGCGTCCCACAAGAGATTCCCCAGAGAGTCGTTGACGTAGACATCTCGGACTTTCTGTTTGCCTACCGCATCTACGAATACGACAACGATCTGAGCACGGACGCTCTGTCCACAGATCGCACCACCTCCCTGCAAATCCATGTGCGTATTGTCGACCTCGTCAGCGGCGAAATCATCGTATCCGACTTCCTCGCCAACGAGTTCACCGAAACCCTGAAGCTCATCGAGAAGCGAGAGAAGAAGGAGAAAGAAAAGAAGGAGAAGAAGTTCTACGACCCCTACACCTCGATTGGTGGCGCCCTTACCCAGTATTCGTTGAACGCAGATGTTCTGCCTAACGACGACGGCAACAATCGCGCAGCGAGCAGTGCCATCGGAGTGCTGGCCCAGTACAACCACTGGACCAAGCGTGCCTATCGGTTCACGGCCAGGCTCGGTGGCGGCGCCGGCAGCGGAGCCTATACAGCCGACCCCGGAGATGTCCAACAAGGAGTCTCCACAGCATTTGGTGCTGCCTTTACCTTTGACAAGGTCTTCATGTACAACCGGCCCCTGCAAGTCCTGGCTGGGGTTGGCTTGGACTTTGGAATGGCAAGCGCGAAAACCGTCAGCACAGGCGATAACGACAACAACATCGCAGCTCAGATTGACCGAACGAGTGGATGGGCTGCAGCCCCGTTCGTGGATGCCGGTTTCGTGTACAACATCAACCGTCTTGGGCTTGAGGTGGGATACCACCAGCCACTGACGGTTCTGGCCGAAGCCGGTAACTACACCAACGACATCGGAGGCTCAAGCGAGTCGAATGAGACGCGGGGCACTCCCTACAGTGCTCCCATGTTCCGCCTCGGACTGAACATTGCCTATTGCAGCGTTCTGCAGCTACCCGGCGCACCTGGAAACACCTGTACGCGTGATAGCGCTGACAATGACTAACCGGGCATTCCCTGTAGCCATGGCTGAGAAGCCCATGGCTACAGGGGTGTTTCCCCCTTCTCGGTTTGAGAGGGGTTTGTAGCCAGATGGAATTCAGGGAGTGCTCGCGGCCGATGGCCCATCAAGGCTCCCGACACGAAACACAAAGGAACAGGAAAACCAAATGAAAGCGCTCCGCAACACACTGTGTGCCGCTGTTGGGCTGGCTTTCTTGGCCGGTCCAGGCCAAGCCGAAGCCAGTGAGGTCTATGTCTCACTCCAAGGAAGCTCTTCAGAACACACAATCCTCCTCTCATCGCTGAACGAAGGGTTCTACCTTCACTTCAACGATCTTGAGGTGATTGCCCATGACGACGGTTGTGCCACCACCGCCTGCATTCGAAATTCCGCCAAAAGGCGCCGTGCCAGTCACTACATGGTCACTGATTACACAGTCGCTGCCTCCATGCACCGGCTGGACATCTATGTGTACAGCACGAAAACTGATCAGCTTGTGGTGGACAAGCAGATGTATTCCTCAGCACTGCCGGCCCTGGCCTCCAAGCTGAAGCATCAGCTGCCAGCGCTTATCCAAGGGAGCATTCACATGGCTCCCCCCAGCACCGTGACGGCTCCTATAGCCGAGGTGCGCAGTCCTGGCCGGGTACTCGGCGGCGGCCTCGGAGCTGACAGTAGCGCTAAGACAGCCGGCGTTTCTGCCAAGCCGAAGAAGGAAAAGAAGGCCAAAGAACCGAAGGCCAAGAAGCGCGACACTCCAAAGGCAGAAAAGCCAGTGGCCGCCAAGAAGGCCCCTCGGGACAAGCCCCCCATCAACTTTGCTCGCCTGGGTAAGCTCACCCTTGGCGCCGGTGCCAGTGCCTTCGGCGTCCTGCAGCTATTAGACGCCAAAGACGAGTTGGCGCTCGCGAGAGAAGATTTGACCCAATACAACGAGGCCTCCACAGACGCGGCTGCTGAGCCGTTTGGCATCGCATACCAGCAACACATTCAGGCTACCGCTATCAAAGGCGCTTTGGGTCTTGCACTGGTGGGTACCGGCACCACCCTCGTGGTGAAAAACATCTCGGTTAGCGCGACTCCAACCGGCGTGGTGTTTTCCGGCACCTGGTAGCCCGCTCACCAACCCCAACAGAATCGACACCGGCGTCTTTGGCGCCGGTGTTCTTGCTTGTGGCAACTCTTTGCCGGATTACCGTGGGGGCTGCTTGGGCATAGGAGAGCGTCCTTGCTCGATACGGGCCATCCAGTCCTCGGCAGCGGCCATGGCTCCCCCAAGCTTATCCATCCCCGCCACATCACCCGACAAGAGCATCAGGCGGCCTTGTAGGCCCAGGAGAATGCCATCGCGATTGGGACACTCAAAGTCCTGGGCATGCAACGGCCAGTTCGACGCCAGCACCTCCAATGCTTCCTGCCAATGCTGGCCTTTAGCAAGCTGTCTCACACCACTGTTACGCGCCTGCTTGATGTTGTAGTAGCGGCTTCCATGCCCCGCTCTGTCCAGCTCTTTCACAATGCCTTCAATGGCGCTCGGTACAGACGAGGGCGAGTCCAAGAGCACTTGGTTCAACTGCGTTACCCAAGCCACAAGTCGCTCGCGGTGAGCCGGGTCGTTTCGGTCCATGCGCTCCAACACGCCAATGGCCATTGGCCCGGGCTCGCCTCCCACATCCACATAGGAATCCCCCGTCGGAAGCCGGCCCAGGTCATCCACCGTAAACCCCGCCCCCCCAGCCGGCGGTTCGGCACGAGCCAAGGCCCTCAACTGAGCCGGAGTACCCTGGGACAGGCCTGCGGCCTTGTGCAGTATGCGGACC
Source organism: Myxococcota bacterium (assembly GCA_036337845.1). Lineage (GTDB taxonomy): Bacteria > Myxococcota_A > UBA796 > UBA796 > CAJQPC01 > JAYZDK01. The sequence goes on from JAYZDK010000128.1 coordinate 13,455, forward strand.
TGCCGGTCCCCCTGCTCTGGAGTCCAGTAGCCCCACACCGGGTCGAGACTGAGGGGGTCTGCGCTATCAAGCGCATGCTTCACGAGCTCCAACCTCAACGCATGGCGAGCCTCAAAGTCCCTGAACGATGAGATATCGACCCCTTTCCACGGGGACGATTCCATCAAGCGCTCAGCCTCCTTCAGAGCCCTGGCATTCTGGCCCTGACCCGCCGATTGGAGAATGGCCCAGCGCAGGTTCGACACGGGCCCCATGCCGGCTGGCGGCACCAGCACGCCACCACCAACAAGCTGCTCACACAGAGAGGCATCCCGGCGCGCAGCCTGGACATACACCTGCCGCATTGCCTGGGCAGTCTCCGAGTGCTCCAGGGTGATCCCCTCAAGCCATTGAGCCAGTCGCCGATAAGCCTCCGCGGCCCCCGCGAGGTCCCCCTGGCCAGCCCGATTAGAAGCCAGATCGCGAGCCGCATGTTCGTAATGACCCATGACTCGCATGATGACGTCGTCCCAGCTGCGCTCCCCGTAGAACTCCGGCGCCCGGTGAAAGCTATCGTCCAGCGCCTCCCATACCGGGTTGTTGGCAGGAATAGGACGGTGCCCCACCACCTCCTGGTCTGCCGCCTTATCCATGGGGTGGGCTACCCCGCCAGGCGACGGGGGCGCTTGCGGTTCCCCCGAATTGGGTTGATCTACACAACCCCACACCAGCCACATCCACAACAGCACGTTCGTTCTCTCCTACTTCCCTGGTACCATGCTCCCGGCATTTATATACACCCTCTTCCAGGAATCCAATGTCCAGAGATGTTGCCGGCATCACCGCGGAATGGATTGAAGAGGACTCTCTGCTCCCTCCAGGGGGCCCCAAGAGGTGGTGGCGCTCCGACAAGGGAGTCGGGCTGGCCGGCACGCCGAACCGCGTGCGAGAAGAAGTCGAGTCCATCGGGTTGCTCCGAGAGCACCCCGCCTGCCCGAAGCTCCTCGCCCACGACGAAATCTCCTGGGTGCTGGAACCACTCGAGATGCAACATGAGGATTTACAAGACGCCGTCACCGCATGGGCCCCCGAGCGGGTGGAGAGCCAGCAAACTACCCACGGCACCCTGCTCAATGAGCTTGGTGGAGAGTTCTCCGTGGCACGTGCCCTGGAGAAACTCGGACTGTCTCGCTCCAAGGTCGATCGTTTTCTTGCACAGCCCGTGAACATCTGCGGTCGGTTCGGTCCCGTTGTGGGGGGCTTGCATCCCAGCTGGTTTCGGCGCGCCGAAGACCGCATCGTTGCCGTGCGCTGGCGAAACGCCTCCACGCGGGGATGGTGGACGATAGACCTCGCAGGAGTGGCATTCTTTCAAGATAAGGACCTCCAAGCACTCCACCGTGACGGACTCCCGGATGCCCAGGCCGCCGACAACCTCTACCGCCTGAGCTTGCTCCACATTGCACTGCGCGAAGCCACTCTTGGGCGCTCCGAAAAGGGGCAGCAGGTCGCGCTGGAAGCCTACGATGAACTGGTGTTTGAGGCTCCCCAAGGCCTGGTAACCGTACGCATCACGGGCCCGGAGTGGCTGGACACAAGCCAGTGGGTCCCCGAGAGTGGTGAGGTAGAACCCCACCAGGCCCGTTGGCTTCTGAGAAACCTGGATGGAATCTGGGTGGCTGGGCACTGTATCGCCGTGAACACCGATCCCCCCATTCGTGCCGGCCGAGGCGCACCTCGCAGAGAAGACAAAAAGTCCCGAAACGAGAGACTGTTTTCTCGCTGGTCTGAAGGGATTCAAATGGACGAGGAGGGCCGGTACTCCGTCACCCCAGAGGCACTCGCGCTGGAAATGGTTTCTGGTGCGAGTGGTGTGGTGATGGATGGGACCTGTGGTGTGGGCGGCCTGACCATTGCGCTGGTCCAACAACCAGAAGTTCAACGGGTTGTGGCGGTCGACATGGATGTCGAACGACTGAAGATGGCGCGCAACAATGCCGGGCTCTACCCGGACATTCGGAAAATCCGGTTTCTTCATGGCACCGTCGAGGAAGCATTAGAGCGATTCAAACCCGACCTGTTGGTGCTGGACCCTCCCTGGGGAGGCCCAAGCTACGACAAAAAGCAGATGGGCATGGATGAGTTGGGCATGGATTTGGGTGGTGTATTGGAGAAGTATCGAGGCCCCATCCTCTTGAAGCTGCCACGAAGCTTCAACGTCGATGAACTGCCAGGAGATTGGCAGATTCGAGCCGCCATCGACGACCGGGGACAACTCAAATTCCTGGTGGCCCAACGAGAAGAACTCCCGGAAGCAATTCCATCGGAAGAAGCCTCCCCAGATGACAATCAGCCCGATGATGCACAGGGCTCCTGAAACATCGCCACCTCACAGAAGGGGTGATACTTGCGAGGTTCAAGTACGAGGTAGACCCCATGAGCCTTCTTGGAAGCCAAGCGCCTGATTTCACCCTGATCAACAACGAGAAGAACCACGTGACCCTTTCCGGGCTCCGGGGTCAAAAAGTCGTTCTGGCATTCTTTCCCGCTGCCTTCACCGGTGTGTGTTCCAAAGAGATGTGTACCTTTCGCGACAGCATGGCGTCATTCAACGACGTAGGTGCCACGGTGTTCGGCATTTCGGTGGACGCTCCGTTCTCAACCGACGCATTCGCCAAGGCCAATGACCTGAACTTCCACCTGCTCTCCGACCACGACCGCTCTACAGTCAAAGCCTATGGCGTGGCGCTGAACAATTTTGGCGGCATGAATGGATACATCGCCGCACAACGCGCGGTGTTCGTGGTGGATGAAAGCGGCAGCGTCGCGTACGAGTGGGTTGCCCCCAATCCTGGGGTGGAGCCCGACTACGAGGCCGTCAAAGCCGCAGCAAGCTAATCAACTGCTGCTGCAGCCAAATCTGAAGCCAGCGCTGCACGCTGGCTCTCACTCAGCGGCGTCTCACCCTGAAGTAGTGAATCGTCAAAGTCCGTGCCCACAGCAACGGGCACCTCACCGCCGGTATCAAACTTCAAATACTGAACGGAAGAGAGCCGGGTGTCTCCAACCTGCCTCTCGTCCCATCGGCCGCGAATGCGCGTGCCATCCTCAAGCAACAGATAGATGTGCTCTAAGAGGCCCATCCAGGCCACCAGTTTCTCATCTCGTCGCTCCGGGGAATCGATTCCGATCAAGAGCGTACAGCCCAACTCCCCCGGGCCCCCGATGAGTTCGTTGTAGGTCTGGAGTTCGTGCATGATGTCGGATTCCCGAACAATCTGCTCGATCCGCATCATCTCCTGCACCTGGTAATAGACCGTGTCACGGTTCTCGAAGAGAAAGGTCAGCGCTTCTCCATGCTGCACCCTCCGAGCTTGCTTGGTCTCCATGTACCGAGGCCGCAGTCCCTCTCGCTGTTCGTTGTAGGTGACAAAGTCCAAGAGTTCTTCTCGTTGCAGCTTACTCATTTCGTCTCCTCATCCTCAATGGACGTGGGAAAGCCATCTTCTCGATAAGCCCGTGCCAAAACACTCATCGGGTGCATGGGGCGGACTCCCGCGTGCTGAGCGAACTGAATCGCAGCCAGGGGACAGTCGGTTGCCCACACCTCCGATTCACTGCCCTGCATCCCATCAAAAGCCTTCTTGCCGATTCTCGCCGAGGCCTCGAACCCCTCTGTTTTCATGGCGTAGGTTCCGTCATGCCCACAACACTCCATCGTAGTGGTGGGCTTGACCCCGGGAATCTTACGCATCAGGTCACGGCCCTTGAAGCCCACGTTCTGCGTACGCAGGTGGCAAGGCACATGGTAGGCCACAGTGTCCCCAGGTGTGCTCTTGAAGTCGGTGTTGAATCGCTCCTCTTTGCGCAGAGACCAGAGATACTCACTCACGTCCGCGATGGCAGCGGAAAGCCTGGTAGCCCGCTCTCGGTCCTCGCCTTCCAGAAGCTTGGGGTATTCCAAGCGCATGGTCATCGAACACGTTGGATTGATGACCAGCACTTTGGCGCCAGCCTCTACCGCTGGCATCAAAACATCCAGGTTGTGCCGAGCCTTTTCCCGCAGGCCCTCCAAGTCACCGCTCTCCCACGCTGGCATGCCACAGCAACCAAGCCCCTTGGCCAGGGCCACATCCACCTGGTTTCGCTGCAGCACGTCTACGGTGTCTCGCCCCACCTCGGGCTCGTTGTGCTGCACGTAGCAGGTCTGAAACAGCACGGCTTCATGGTCTGGGTCCGTGGGCAACTCTTGCTGTTCGGCCCAGCGCTCGAACGTACTGGAAGCAAACTCTGGCAGGTCTTTGTCTCGGTGAATCCCTAACACCCGCTCTAAAAACCACCGGTGCAGCCCCACCCGGTTCATCCGATTGGCCAACGGAGCGAGAGGGCGAGCAAAGCCGGCCGTGGCGTCTGGGTTTCCCAACACCTTGTCTCGAAAGGAAACTCCCTTTTCGCGGGTGCGCTGCGCCTTGTACCGATGCACCAGCGAAGGGAAATCCAGCTGAAACTCATGCCCCTCCCGCGGCGTATAGGGGCACTGAACCTCACAGAGCTTGCACTGAAAGCAGGCGTCCATCACCTGGTCGATCTGCAGTTCGGTCACCTTGCGAACATCGCCGTCATGCTCCTCGTCAATAAACGAGAACAACGACGGAAAGCTGTCGCAGTACTTGAAGCACATACGACAGCCGTGACACACCTCGAAGACGCGCGTGATTTCCTGGCTTAGCGCTTCGTCATCCCAATACAAGCCCTCCGACGGGTCGTAACAGAGACCCGCCGTGGGCTGGTAGGAAATGGGACCGTCAGACATAGCCGTCCAGGAAGATCAAGCTACGCAATGTCGTCGAGCAAGCCTTGGAAGCGACCGGCATGGGACTTCTCAGCTTTCGCCAAGGTCTCAAACCAGTCTGCAATCTCTCCAAACCCTTCTTCTCGCGCAGAACGCGCCATGCCCGGGTACATGTCGGTGTACTCATGGGTCTCTCCAGCCACAGCAGCGGCCAGGTTGGATGCAGTGTCTCCAATCGGAAGATCGGTCGCTGGGTCACCCACAGCCTTGAGGTACTCCAGGTGCCCGTGAGCATGCCCGGTCTCACCCTCAGCCGTGTCTCGGAAGTTGCCAGCAATCTCCGGATAGCCCTCGATATCTGCCATCTTGGCCATCCACAGATAGCGCCGGTTGGCTTGAGACTCCCCAGCAAATGCATCCTTCAGGTTCTGGTGTGTACGGGTTCCTTTGAGATCAGCCATGTCTTCACTTCCTTGGGTTTAGAAGCACGCATCTCCATGCGTGTGTGAACCTCCTGCTTATCGCACCGACATCAGGCTGCAAGCGTTTCCGACGCGCCGACGCAGGGAATCACTCACGGACGAGCACACTACAAATTCATTGAATTCCAAATGTTTGAGGATCTCCGTTGAAAAGCAGCGAACGGGCAGCAGCCACCAACCTTCACAGTAGTGTTCCTCCCCCGTTTACAGACGTGTCCAGACTAGCCTCAAAAGGCAGCAACAGCAGCAGTCTGGAGTTGCATGGCCCTCTGTTTGATGTCCCTGAACAAACGAGGTCCTCTGGCCAGTAGCGCTATGCCAACTCCACCCCGACCGGCGCATGGTCAGAAGGCTTTTCCTTTTTCCGTTCGTCTCGGTCCACCCATGCGCCGACGACTCGCTTCTGCACCACCTCCGTGGCCAGAATCAAATCAATCCGAATTCCGCGCTTTCGCCGAAAGGACATCTGGCGATAATCCCAGAATGTGAAAGTGCCAGGCTCCAAGTAGGGACGGGTCAACTCCTCAAGACCAAAAGCCTGGAGATGCTCCAACGCAGCATGCTCTGCAGGCATGAACGTGACCTTTCCCTCCCAGTCCTCTACCGCCCAGACATCCTCAGGACCCGGTGCAATGTTGATATCTCCCAGCACCACCAGTGGTTCATCCGGCCGACAGTTCTCATCAAGCCATTCTCGCAGCGCAGCAAGAAAGCGCAGCTTGTATGCGTACTTGGGAGAGTCCACATCCTGGCCTTGAGGCACATAGAGATTGACCACACGCACACCATTGGTGGTCGCAGCCACCAGGCGAGATTGGCCCTCATCCGCTGCAGGCAAGCCCCGATGAACATCGGTAAGCGGCGTCTTCGAGGCGATGAGCACCCCGTTCCACTGCTTTTGCCCGTGAATGGCCAGGTGATACCCCCGGTCTGTAAAAAGTTCAGTGGGGACAGCTTCGTCCACCAACTTGAGCTCCTGAAGGCAGAGAACATCTGGAGCATGTTGGTCCAGATAGTCCGCCACATGATGGGCTCGGGCTTTGAGAGAGTTGACGTTCCATGAAACGAGGCGCATGATGGCCGACTAACCCGTCCAGCGCGCTTGACCCCAAATGTCAAGAAGGCGTAAAGTGGGCATATTCCAGGAGGTCTAGATGAGCGACAAGCAACGACCCGGAGCCGGACTGACTTATGCGCCGCCTGCTCAGGACTTCACGGAAATCACCGAAGCAGGTACAAATTTCGACGTCCGAGAGCTCGCTTTTTACAAAGAACGAGAGTCCAAGAAGACGTTTCGTGCCCGAGCAACGCTCTTGGGAGTCATCTTTGTCATGCTTCTGGCAAACATTCTTCTGGCCAATCGAAATCACCAGCACGCGATGACTCAGACGGATCAACTGTTGAACAACCTGGACCAGACCCGACTGGATCAAGCGCAACTGACCGAACTCGTAGAATCGCGACTCGCCGCGGTCGAACAGCAGCTCAAAACCATGCAGGAAGAAGCGGCTGAGCAACCCGCTGCAGAATAGCGCTCAGTCTTCCAACAAGGCCAAGAGCTCGTCTCTACCAATTCGACTGACAAGCCCCGGCTAGTTTTCCATCGCGTCTGCAGCTAGCGCTCTCTTGGAAGCCTGAAGCTCG
>JAYZDK010000129.1:0-16876 GCA_036337845.1 Myxococcota bacterium
GAAATGGCTGTACTGTCGGGCCCAATGAATTGTCAGTTCCCAGACTCATCCGTTGTACTTGTTCCCACACCCACCCCACACCACCAGCCGTGTATGATCTCCACCGGACCATTGAAGTAGGGGGTCCCATGCCAATTTCAAGCCAGCTACTGCTGATCTCCCTCACAACGAGCGCACTCCTTTTGGGATGCTCCGGAAAATCCGACACCCCACCGCCGAAGAACACTGACCCCACCTGGCACCAAGACATCGCACCTTTCGTCGCACAGCGATGCTCGAGTTGCCACAACGATGACGATGACTTCGCTTTTGACTTGTCCGACTATGAGACCGTCAAGCCGCTGGCTTCTTGGATGCTCACCAAGATGCATGGAGACAGCACCCCCCCATATGTGATGCCCCCCTTTGGAGCCCGGGACACTGAAGAATGCACCCCTCCTGCACCATGGAGAGACGACCCCCGCCCCACCGATGCAGAGCTCGCGCTCTTCGAGGAATGGATTGAAGCCGACACCCCCGAAGGCGACCCAGACACCGCAGCTTCACTTCCAACACCCGAGACAGAATCGCTCTCAGGCGACAACATAGAGACCTACACAATCGCAGGCGCATCTCTGGAAGAAGGAGATCTTGAAGACCAGTATCTGTGCTTTCCCATCCCCCTGGGCCACACCGTCGAGTCTTGGATTACCGGGCTGGAAGTCCTGCCAGACAACAAGGACATCACCCACCACGCCGTGGTCTTCACCGACCCCAATGGAGAAGCCACAGACATGGCCGGCGATGACGGCAGCTACGACTGCTTCGGGAGCGCCGGCGTCAGCGACACCACGGTCCTGTTCGCCTGGGCACCTGGCGGCCAACCCCTGGACCTCGGCCAGCACATGGGCGCCCACATCCCTGTAGGCGGCCAGCTTGTGCTGCAGATGCACTACCATCCCACAGGATCCGCGGCAGAAGATGCCAGCCAGCTCGCGGTACGCATGACCGACACGCAACCCGAAAAGACCGCCGAAATGCGGGTGTTCGGCGGTATTCTCCCCGACCACACCAACAGCAACAAGTGGGAAGACCCACCATTTGAAGTGCCCGCTCACGCCGAACACCACGTTGAAACATGGGTCGAAGAACTCCAGGTGCCGCAGGGAGCCGATGTGCGCCTGTATACCGTCTTTCCGCACATGCACCTGGCAGGAACCGACATCAAGATCAGCATCGAGCGCGAAGACGAAGAGGTGTGCCTTACGCACAACCCGAGCTGGGATTTTGAGTGGCAGCTCACCTACATGTACGACGGCGAATTTGAAGCCCTCCCTCGACTGGAACCCGGAGACACCCTGCGGATCCGATGCACATTCAACAACAGCGTATCCAACCCCATTCTGGCGGAGTACATCGACGAGACCGACATTGCCGTAACCGGAGTAGGTGAAGACACATTCGATGAGATGTGCACCGCGATTCTGGGCGTGGTGTATTGAGCCCAAATACCCCCGACGGGCACGCCGAGGACTAACAAGGCTCTTCGCCCCCGCTACCCCTCACGCCATGCCAACCACAGCCAACCCCCTCTACTGCTCAGTGAGGTCGTAGCCGCAGCTTCTTGAGAACTCGATGAAGGCGTCTTTCAACGCACACCCATCCAGGTCCGCCAGCGTCAATCGGTTGACGCTGCCCCACACATTCTTGGGGCTGGTATCGAGTCCCTCTGGGGCCTCTACTCCAAACGCCTTCAGGAACTCCGCTGGGTGTTCCGAAGCCCACTCCAGCTGAAAATGCCCATCGGCTCTTCTCTCAACCTGAAGATTCCAGTACATGCAGAAGTGTAGATAGCGATCCAATCCACTGAGGTGACGCAACGGCACCGTCTTGTCCACATAGATGGTGTAGGGATTGGTCTCAAACTGGTCGTCTTCCAGCAACCCCATCTGAACCAGACTCGACACCACCCTCAGTGGATTTCTGAGCAGGTGAATCACCTTGTATCCGTGTAGCGCTTTGTCTCTGTCGAGATGGGGCAGCGCCATCCAGCTCGCCTCGGCCACCGCATTCTCACGCATGACAGAAGACGCCGGCATTCCGTAGTACAGCTCGTGGTTACAAGCCACACCAGCCTGTGTGAGTAAATCCGCCACAAAAGTCGTGCCGGATCGAGGCATGCCTGTGATTACAAACTGATACAGTTTTACCATCCTCGGCCGCAACAACACACAGCCGATTCCTGACGAACATCCTATGCTATCCGCCAATCACATAACAGGGCTCGGCCGCACTGGTGGGCACCCACATCAAAATCACGCGGGCAGCATCACTTCTTGAGCCCCAAGCCCTCCTACGGCTTGTTGCAGGCAATCGTCACCGGAGCCGAACAGGACGTCCCGCTCACGGTGTTCACCACAATGGTGAACGTGCCCTCGTCATCAAAGCCCCAGGTCGCGTTGTAATTGAGGAGTTCGGCTTGCCCGGCTCCCGCGTTGTTGCCTGAGCCCAGGTAGCTGCCGTTCACATACACGTCGATAGCCACATCCACGCCCGCTGGGGGGGTGATCGTGCAAGAGAAGCTGTCGTCGTCTGGTGGCAGGATGTCTGCGTGGTCTACATTGTAGAGAGAGAACGCATCCTCATCGAACTGATGCGTCATGTAGCTCGCCACAGACACCGAATCGCCGCCCTGGTCGAGCTCGCCCATGTAATAGGGAGCCGAGGCGTCATTGGGCTCGAGGGTGTCGGTGTCATCGTCGATAATGCCGTCGCAGTCACTATCAATCCCATCGCAGGTATCTGTGGCGACACCCGGATTGATCGAGGCAATGGCGTCGTTGCAGTCCTCGGCGCTGTCATAGCCATCGCCGTCCGCATCATAGCGAGCCCCACAGTCTGTGCAGTCCGTGCCCAGGGAGCAGAGGCTGAAGGAGGAGTTGCTTCCCCCATCATCGCACCAGCCGTCGTTGGCATACGTGCAGGTGTCATCGCAGATCACACTCGTCTGCACGTCATCAACGCCATCGCAGTCATTGTCGATTCCGTCGTTGGGAATCTCCGTGGCACTGGGGTTCACCGAAGCGTTCGTGTCGTCGCAATCCAGTGTCAGCGAACTATCCAGCGGTGTGGTGCCTTCATCATCGTAGAAGCCATCGCCATCTTCATCGTAGCGAGCGCCACAGTCGGTGCAGTCCTCCCCGAAATCGCACACCGAGTAGTCGGCATTGGGCCCGCCATCATCACAGGCCCCATCATCCGAATAGTTGCAGACATCGCTGCACAGCCCCAACTCATCCTCTCCTGAGCAATCCTGGTCGATTCCATCCTGACCAATGTCCAGCACCCCCGGGTTGATGTTCACATCGGTCTCATCACAATCGAGGTCCAGGTAGGGGTTCAGGGGGCCCACACCCTCATCGTCGTAGTAGCCATCTCCATCGGGGTCATACCGCACACCACAATCCGCGCAGTCGGCCCCAAAGTCACACAGCGAATAGTCCGCGTTGGGCCCACCATCATCACAGGCACCATCGCCATTCCAGCTGGCCACACTGCAAGCTTCATTGCACAGCCCTTCAATATCCAAGCCGTCGCAGTCCTCATCTACACCGTTGTTGGGCACCTCGGTGGCACCGGGCGAAACCGCAGCGTTGGTATCGTCGCAGTCGCCTTCGTTCTCCGTGTATCCATCGCCATCGTCATCCACATCGGCAGCCGGTGTCGTTTCATCCGCCCCATCGCAGTCCTCATCCACTCCGTTGTCGGGAATCTCAGTGCCTCCCGGATAGGCCGTGGGGTCGGCATCATCACAGTCGCCCTGGTTCTCGGTGAAGCCATCGCCATCATCATCCACGTCTGCTGTGGGCGACTCGGCATCGGCACCGTCGCAATCCTCATCGATTCCGTTGTCGGGAGTATCCGTGGCCCCCGGGTACACCGTGTTGTTGTTGTCATCACAGTCGCCCTGGTTCTCCGTGAAGCCGTCGCCATCATCATCCACGTCGGCCGGGTCGTCGACCGGGCCGTCTCCCGTATCGGTTGGGGTCTGATCTCCACTGTCATCGAGCCACGGGTCGTTCGGGCCATCGTCTTTGTTCTCAAAGCCAGAAGAACAAGCCAACAAAACAAGAGGAAGAACGAAGAGATTCCTGAACATGAGCGCTCCTTGGATGCCTGAGACCCCATGGTGCCCCAACACCACACCATTCATCAACACCCGCCCCACGTTTCCTCCACATCCACACCCGTAAGTTTCCCGCCTTCTATGGGTTCAATCCACCGAAGCACCTCTGCTTCACAGACAGAACAGGGCCCGTAGGTGGCCTGATAGAATCCCTCCGTCGTTCCTTGGACTCAGGAGATCCCCGTGCCTCACGCCACTCATCTCACCACAGCCCTCCTGGTATTTTGCGCCTCGTTCTGGGGGCCCCCCGCCCAAGCCCAAGACAACCTGCCCCCCGAGCTTGAACCCTGGGTGGACTGGGTGCTTGAAGGGCACCCCAACCTCAACTGCCCGGTCACCACTCAAGGCACCGCCTGCATCTGGCCTGGAGAACTGGACCTCGTACTCCATGGAAGCGGAGGCACATTCGAGCTGGCCGTACAAACCGACCGCCGTATCGCCGTGCCCCTGCCCGGAGGCCAGGCTCGCTGGCCTCAGAACGTCACGGTCAACGGCAAAGACGCCGTGCTCACAGACAAGCGGGGCCTGCCCATGACCACACTCGAAAGTGGCTCCCACAGCGTGCGCGGGCAGTTTGAGTGGAACAGCCTGCCTCAGAGCCTGCCGCTGCCCTCCACCGTGGGCCGGGTGTCCCTGTCCATCAATGGCAAGGCCGTAGACCAGCCCGCCATGGACGAGCAGGGCCTCCTGCGACTAGGCCCAGGGGAGAGCAAGCCCGCCTCGGAAGAGCGCCTGAACACCGAGGTTTCCCGTCACGTGACCGACGGCGTGCCCGTGCGCGTCGACACTCAAATCACCCTGCGAGCCTCGGGTTCAGCGCGGGAGGTCACCCTCGGTGTAGTCGGAGTGCCCGGCACCCGACCCGTCAGCCTACAAGCCGACCTGCCTGCCCGTTTCAACGCAGATGGAGCGCTGGTGGTCCAAGTGCGCCCTGGCACCTTCACCGTTGAAATCGAGTCCCTCCACGATGGCCCTGTAGCCGAGCTTGCGCCACCGGCCCTTGAGGAGTTCTGGCCCGAACACGAATTCTGGGCCATCACCACAAACGACCAGGTTCGCGCCATCGATCTGAGCGGGCCTCCGGCCGTGGACCCGGCGCGCACGACGCTGCCCGAGAAATGGCGCGGACTGTCCACCTTCATGGTGTCCTCAGATGTACCCCTGACATTCACAGAACTGCGCCGCGGTGAACCCGAGCCAGCTCCCAACCGCCTCAATCTCTACCGAGAGATCTGGCTGGATGCCGACGGCGGCGGGTTCACCTTCAGAGACCGCTTCGATGGCGACATGCAGCAGGAGTGGCGCCTGTCCATGATGGAGCCCTATGACCTCGGTCATGCTGTGACCTCCTCCCGCGACCAGGTCATCACCCGAAGCCCAGCAGGCCAAGCCGGAGTCGAGCTTCGGCAATCCGACCTCAACCTGGTGGCGGAGTCTCGCATTGAGGGGCGGCCCAGCACGCTACCCGCCGTGGGGTGGGACACAGACGTCAACTCCTTAGAAGCCACCCTGCGCCTGTCGCCTGGGTGGAGCCTCCTCGCTGCAACCGGCGTAGACCAGGTGCCCGGTTCGCTCTTGGATGACTGGGACCTCTTCGATTTGTTCTTCGTGCTCATTCTGGCGCTGGCCACCGGCCGCTTGCTGGGCTGGCGCTGGGCTGCTGTAGCCTTGGTGGGCCTGGCCTTGAGCCGCCAGAATCATGACGCGCCGGTGTGGGCTTGGGTCTTTCTGCTCACCAGCGTGGGCCTGGAACGCGTGGCACAAGAGGGCTGGCCCAGCATGCTCAGCATAGCCTTTCGATGGACCTGCACCGGCGCTCTCCTGCTCATCCTGGTGCCCTTTTCCGTGACAGAAATCCGTACCGGACTGTTTCCGGTGCTGGAGAATCCCTGGCAGAGCTCCACCTCAAGCCCCAGCGAGTTCACGAGCACTCCCTCCCAGGCAATCCCCGACAGAAACGAGAACAGCCTCCATAAACACGGCTACCCCGAGGCACCCGACGAAGACATACAGTATGAAATCGGCAACTACCCAGAGGCCGCCCCGGAAGGGTTGGCTGACGCCTTCGAAGGCCAAAAGGAAGAGGATCTTATCGCCCGCGGTAGCGGTGACCTAGGCTACGGAGGCCGAGGCATCGGCGGCGGCGGTGAGTACAAGGTGGGCCTGAGCGGAATGAAAGGGCTGCGAAGCCAACACCTTTCCATGCAGTATGACCCCAGCCTGGTGGCCAACACCGGAGCCGGTGTACAGCAATGGAACTGGAGCGGCGCCGGAGGGATGCCTACCCTCCGATGGTCCGGGCCTGTCACCTCCGACCACAGCGTGAAGCTCTATCTATTGAGCCCCCTGGCAAACGGAGCGCTCCACATTCTGCAGGTGCTTCTTCTGCTCGCTTTGGGCTTGCGCATGGCAGGGCTCCGCCAGCTGCGCCCCCCAACGCCCAGCCCGATTGCGACCCGCGCAGCCACGGTGCTCCTCGCTGCACTGATGCTGCCCAAGGCCGCTCAAGCCGCTCCCGACAACCACCTGCTCCAAGAACTTGAGCGCCGCATGACCCAAGCCGCGGACTGCCGCAGAGACTGCGTCACCAACCCCACTTTGGAGTTCGCGGTAGAAGGCGACCGCCTGGTACTCAGCGCAGAAGTCCATGCAGCTGCCCGCAGTTCCTGGCCCGTGCCCGGACCCGCCGAGGCCTGGGTGCCCGACCGGGTGCTGCTGGATGGCAAGCCCACCACCGCACTGGCAAGGCTCTCCGATGGCTTCCTGCACATTCGCTTGGAGCCCGGAGTGCATGAACTGCGAGTCTCCGGGCCACTGCCTCCCACCGACAGCACAACCCTCACCCTCAGCCAGGCCCCCAAGAAGGCCCAATGGGTTTCCAACCCAGACTGGTCGCTGGATGGGCTGCACTCGGATGCCACCGCCGAGCGCACCGTGCAACTCACGCGCAACTTGAGTCGCTCAGCCGACAAGAGCGATGACTCCACCGCAGAAAACCTCGCCCCGTGGCTGATGGTCACGCGCACCCTGGACCTGGGCATCCCCTGGCGCATTCGAACCGAAGTCCAACGCGTCGACGGAAGCGATGCCCCCCTGAGCCTGCAAGTGCCCGTGCTTGACGGTGAGTCCGTCACCGACGAGAGCCTCCAGGTCGAAGACGGCAAGGTACGAGTGAGCCTGGACCGAAACCGGGATCAGGTGAGCTGGGTATCCACACTCGAGGAACAAGACACCATTGTGCTCACCGCCCCAGAAGGCGTGGCATGGACCGAGAACTGGGTGCTCAGCTGCAGCCCGATGTTCAGCTGCACAGCCACCGGACTGGACCCCCTGGAACACAGCCAAGCCGGGCAGTGGTCTCCGCGCTGGGCTCCCTGGCCCGGAGAGTCCGTGACCCTGGCCATTGCACAGCCCGAAGCCGTGCCAGGACAAACCATCACCATCGACAAGGCGCGACTGGACTGGACACCCGGCCGCCGCCTGGGAGAAGGCACACTGGGGGTGGTGATCCGGAGCAGCCAGGGAGGCCAACAGGCGATTACCCTTCCCGATGGTGCCCGCCTCCAGAAGGCCATGATCAACGGCCAGGAACGCCCCCTTCAGGCTCGGGACAACCAGGTATGGGTTCCCCTGCAGCCCGGCGCACAAAGCGTGCTGCTCTCCTGGCAGCAAACCCATGAACCCGCCCTGTGGACCCAAGTTCCCACAGTGGACTTGGGCTCACCCGCTGTGAATGTGGCCGTGGTGCTCCACGCATCCTACGAGCGTGTGATTCTCGCCGTACGAGGCCCCGGATGGGGGCCGGTGCCCTTGTTCTGGACGTACCTGCTGGTGCTGCTCCTCGCAGCCCCACTGCTTGCCCGGCTTCCCTGGGTCCCCCTGAAAACATGGCAGTGGCTGCTCTTGGGCATGGGCATGACGCAGGTGCCATTTATCTGCCCACTGCTGGTGGCTGTTTGGTTCATCGTGGTGGGCTACCGCAGCGAGCACGCCCCCAAAATCGGCTGGGTGTTCAACTTGTCTCAACTGACAATCATCGGCACCACGCTCATTGCCCTGGGCTGCCTGTACGCATCCATCCACTCCGGACTACTGCTCCAACCCGACACCCAGATTCGAGGCAATGGCTCAAGCGCCCAAGAACTGCTCTGGTTCGCCGACCGAATCGAAGGGGCCCTGCCCACCCCCGCCGTGCTCTCCATCCCCACCTGGTCCTGGCGAGTGGTCATGCTGCTGTGGGCTCTCTGGCTCGCTGCCAGCGTGCTGCGCTGGCTCCCGTGGACTTGGAAAGCCTTCCGTAAAGACGGCTGGTTCCGGCCCTACGTGGCCCCCAAAAAATCCAATGAAGCAGGCGCCCCACCCATTTCAAGCACCCCAGCCACGCCACCAGAAGTGAACTCAGACGAATAGAAACCAGAAAATCACCCACAGCAAGTGGTATGAACTCAACAGGGGGTTGGAGGGAACTTGCTGCTGAGCACCTTCTGGCTGATGACTGGCTGCTTGGACTATGGCGTCGAAGACGTGAAGTCCGAGCCTGGCCCGGGCAGCTCAGGAGAGACCCACTCGGCCACCTCTACCCAGGCACTTCCCGCCGAGGGCTGCGATGAAGCCTTCTCGAGCGATTCCACCGAGGTCGCAGTAGACGAGTCTTGCTTTGCCTCACAGAGCGCTCCGTTCGATATCGAGGTGGAGTGGGTGCTCGACCGGTTCGGCCCCTGGTGGGACTACGCAGAGGTACTGATGACTCCGGTGGTTGGCCGTCTCATCGACGAAAACGGCGACGGCGTGCTCAACGCATCGGACACCCCCAACATCGCACTGGTCTCCGACTACGGTTGGGTCGACAACATGCACGGGATTCTCCGCGTTTTAGACGGCCGAGGCACTACCGAACACACCAGCATTCAGAAAGTCACCTCCGGGGACTACGACTACTTCCCCTTCCAATACACGAACCTGGCCCTCGGGGATGTCAACGCAGATGGCACCCCAGAGATTGTGTTTGTCGCGGAGTTCATTGGCACCACCGGTCATGGAAATCCTGGCGACCCCCATGACACCGGCCAGGAACCCGTGCGCGAAGCAGTCGACCCGAACTGCGGCGTCGTTGCGATTCATCCAAACGGAGACCTCATCTGGGCCCAGCAAGAGCCCCCCATTCTCTGTGGGGGGCACTCCCCCGCAGTCGCCGACCTCCAAGGCGACGGCTCTGTGGAGGTGGTGGTCGGCAACCTTGTGCTGCAAGGAGCAGATGGCAGTGTCCTGGCCGAGCTTGAAGAAGGCATTGGCGCCCACATGGCCTACCACCAGATTGGCTACCAGTCGTTTCCAGCCGACCTCGAGGGAGACGGGCAGCTAGAAATCGTCACCGGAAAGGCCCTGTTCGAAGCCGACGGGAGCCTGCGCTGCGTCACCCAGGGAAACGATGGGTTTCCAGCGGTGGCCGACCTTGACGGAGATGGGGACGGAGAAATCGTGGTGGTGGGCGACAACGAAGCCTGGATTCTGGATGAGCACTGCCAGGTGCTCTCAAGTTTCGCACTGTCCGGCTGGGGCAATGGAGGCCCTCCCACACTCGCCGACATGGACGGCGATGGCGCCGTGGAAATAGGCATCGCCACCGCGGAGACCTACGGCGTCTACGAACAAGACGGAAGCATTGCCTGGCAGCACAACATCACCGATGAATCTTCCCAAGCCGTGAGCGCTTCGGTGTTCGACTTTGACGGCAACGGCGTGGCGGAAGTGCTGGTGGCAGAAGAAACCGGATTTTGGGTGCTCGATGGCGCCACCGGCCAACCCCTCTACACCTACGCCGACCACACCTCTCGCACCCTCCACGAGTACCCCGTGATAGCCGACGTGGATGGCGATGGTGCAGCCGAGATTGTGCTTCCAAACGGGGGCACTCACGGGGGCCCTGGAAACACCGGCCTTGTGGTGTTCGGTGGCACCAACTGGCGCTCCGCAAGACCCGTCTGGAACCAGCACGCCTACAGCATCACCAACATTGGAGATGACCTGACGATTCCCTCGCCAGCCTCTCCCAACTGGCCCACCTACAACTCCTTTCGAAGCGGAAGCCTGGTGGAAGCCAACTCCGCTGGCGCTCCCGATGCAGTCGCCCTCATCGACGGCGTGTGCCTGGAGCGATGCGATCAAGGTGTCGTTTTAGTGGGAGTGCGCTTGGGCAACAGCGGCGCGGGTGCTGTGGACGACACGGTATCCATGGCACTCTACGCACAGCAGGCCGACAACTCCCTCGTGCTTCTGGACTCCCTCACCAACCCGGAGAGCCTGAGAACCGGCGAAGCCGGAGCCGTCACCGTGTTGGAAGTACAAGCCTCAGCACTCGTCAACGCCACCCTCGTGTTGAGCGCAGATGATGACGGCGCCGGAAATGGGACGCTGAGCGAGTGTAACGAGCAGAACAATCAGGCCGAACTGGAAGGACCGTTCTGTCCATAGCCACGCTCCTGCAGTGAACTCAGGCGCAGTTCACAAGAAACACGCTCATCACGCCGGCCTCCACGCGCATGGAACCCAGGTCCGAATCCGCAGCCGGAAACAGCGTACACGCCTCGTCCTCCGGCATCACCGTCTCCAATGCATACTCTCCAGGCTCTACATTGAGGTACACCATCATGCCCGAAATGGAGCTCACCTCAGCCACCTCCATGCCCATTCCCACCATAGTGAGCCCCGCCTCGAACACCCCCTCGGGCAGCACCAACGCCGCCCCTTCAATGCCCGTCCGGGTATTGTCGAGCAAGTTGGCCACAATCAGCCCCCGGCCTGGGTCAAGGCTCAGCCCTATCTCACTGAGAATATTTACGAACTGCTCCTGGGTAGGCCCACGCCAAGTCCCAAAATCGGTGTCTTCCGGGCCCATCGCTCCATAGAGCAAACCGGGTAGAGAAAGCTCTGCGGCGGTCTCCACGTGCACATGCTGGTTCACTGGAAGCTCGATGGTGGCAGACCCGCGTATGTCTGTGGTGGCCACAGAGTCGCCATAGCGCACCTCCACCCCATCAATCGCCTGTCCCATCATGTCTACAAACACGAACAGAGCCGCCGCGGTGGGCACGGGCTCAATGGTGTCGCCGGTGTGTTCCCCCGCTGTTTCCTTATCCGTACACGCACTCAGACAAACAAGCAGTCCACACAGGAGAATTCGATTCACGAGCGACCTCGTAAAAGGGTGCGTTCATTACGTACAACACACCGCGAGCTACCGCAACAGGCGCCACACCCATCCACATACGACCGCCGGCCGAACCCAGTTCGGTTAGAAGAACCCGCGAGGACTCCATGGCCGGCATCGACGAATCCATTCCCTTCCAGCCTCTTCGGATTGCTATTCTCACCGTATCGGACACCCGGACACCGGACACCGATACCAGCGGAGCCACCCTCAAGGAACGTGCAGAATCGGCTGGCCACCAGGTCTGTGAAACCACTATCGTGGCCGACGA
Organism: Myxococcota bacterium; assembly: GCA_036337845.1. Lineage (GTDB taxonomy): Bacteria > Myxococcota_A > UBA796 > UBA796 > CAJQPC01 > JAYZDK01. The sequence goes on from JAYZDK010000129.1 coordinate 11,644, forward strand.
CTACAGCATTCTCGTCACCCAACTGGAAGCCTGGGTAGAACGAGAAGACATCGAGGTCGTGCTGACCACCGGCGGCACCGGTGTCACTGGCCGGGACATCACACCCGAAGCAGTTCTCGCAGTAGGAGACAAAGAGATTCCTGGGTTCGGCGAGCTCTTCCGCTGGCTGAGCTACGAAAAAATCGGCACATCGACCATTCAGTCCCGAGCCACCGCTGTCGTCAGCCAGGGCACCTACATCTTTGCGCTTCCGGGCTCCACTGGGGCCTGCAAGGATGCCTGGGATGGCATTTTGAAGTCCCAACTCGATATCCGACACCGCCCTTGCAACTTCGCAGAACTCATCGGCCGGCTGCGAGAGTCATAGGCCCACAGGCTGCAGAACCGCCTTCAGCAAGATAGTCCCCTGACCCATTCTGTTGTCGAGGAAACCATGCACAAGAACACCCTGTTTGTCTTGTCCCTGTCTTTCGCGCTCACTGCCTGCGGCGGTGACTCAGCTGACACCCCCAGCCCCAGCCCAGCGGCAGAAGCACCTGCGCCCGCCGCACAAGGCGCACAAGACCCGCTCGTTGGCGGGCCCTTTCCGACCTTGATCCTGTCTCAGGCGTGGTTCACCAAGGGCTCCGACGGCAAGCCCAAGCCCGGCCCTGCACGCCTGGAAATCTGGCGCCAGGGAGAAAGTGGCTGGGACTTCACGCGATTGGAAGACCCCGACTCCAACGTGTTCCATAAATCCATTCTTCGTGACGATGGTTCTATTCTGACCATTGGAGCCAGCGGGGCCTGGTTCAAGAAGTGGCAGTTTGCCAATGGAAAATGGAGCCAGGAAACCCTGTGGCACGAGAGTTGGGGCGGCAAGTTCGACCGACTCAGGGATATCGAAATCGGTGATGTCGATGGAGATGGACAAGAAGAATACGTCATCGCGACACACGACTATGGCGTGCTTGCGGTCTACAACCCACCGGCCGAGGGACAAGAAGCAGAGATCATTCAACTGGACAAAAAGGCCGACACCTTTGTTCACGAGATTGAAATCGGCGACATCGAGGGCGATGGCCAACTGGAGTTCTTTGCAACACCCTCGGACCGAAACAAGGCCAACCAGAGCCAACACGGTGAAGTGGTGATGTACAAGTTCGATGGCGAGCAGTACGTGCGATCGATTGTGGACCCTGGAGAGGGAACACACGCCAAGGAAATCCTGGTCAGCGATATCGATGGCGATGGAAAGAGCGAGGTGTTCAGCGTTCAAGAAGCTGTCATCGACGCCAACAAGAAGGTGCTCAAGCCTGTGACCATCCGGCAATACACAGCCAAGGCAGATGGCTCCTTTGGCTACAAGGAAATCGCTCAAATCGACGACCGCCAGACCCGTTTCCTCCTGGCCGAGGACTTTGATGGCAACGGCACCAAAGAGCTGATTGCAGCAGCCATGAAGACCGGCTTGTATCGAATCAACTTGGAAAACGGCGCCTGGACCACCACGCAGTTCGACGCAAACTCGGCGAGCTTCGAGCACGCCATTGTAGCGGCAGACCTCGAAGCCGATGGCCAGCGTGAACTCTACGTGGCGGCCGACGACCAACAAGAGCTGAAGCGATACGACTGGAACGCCGAGACGGGTACATTCGACAAGACCCTTTTGGGCAAGCTCGAAGGCCAGGTGTTCACCTGGAACATCGAGGCCGGCTCGCTCTAATCCTGGACCCAGAAGGTGTCATGACTTCCAGAACCCCCTTTCTGCTGGCACTGCTCGCGCTCTCCATGGGCTGCAGTGGCAAAGACCTCGACACGCAAGACACCCACCTGGACACAGAGGCAGACGCTGATGCGGACGCTGATGCAGATGCGGACGCTGATGCAGACGCCGATGCAGATGCAGACGCCGATGCAGACGCCGATGCAGATGCAGACGCCGATGCAGATGCAGGCCCCAATCCATCTACGCTCTGCACCACGGACATCTCCCAAGATCCCACGGCTCCGGTCTTGGGATTTGCCGCAGGCTCGGCCTACTACAACGTTCTGGCAGACAAGAGCGTCGTCTTGGCCCACGATTTCGCCACAAGCCCCAAAGACGAAGTCCAAATCCAGGAGATTCTCACCAACTCGGGCTTTGCCCTGGTCCGGGGATATTCCACCACGGCCAGCAGTCAGTTCTTTGGGGTGTTTGGACCCGATGGCACCCTGTTGCACCTCACCGACAGCACCAACAGCGCCGCGTTTGGTGCCCATCACTACTACCTCAGTGAAGAGGGATGGCTGGCCGCCTACAGCGGAATCTGGAATGGATTTGTGGTCGGCCCTGACGGCGACCGTGGCGAACTCCAATCGCAAATCCCCTTCACGCCCGCCTTTGAGAACGGCCGACTGCCTGTCATCGCAAGTGAATCTGGCGGGTACGCTGTGACATGGCGCAAGCCCAGTGGAAGCCGCACTCCCATTGCGCACACACCGCGGGAGTTCATGCCCTCTCACATCGGAGATTTTCTGGTCTACAGCACCGATATCGGGGGTGGAGACCTGCACCTTGTCGCAGAAAATGAAGACAGCACAACCTTGATCGACATCCCCGACGACGCCGCCTACGTGCACACCAAGAGCGCAGATCGATTCGCTCTGTTGGGCAGCGGATACACTCAGGACGGCACATTCGAGGTGGTACGCGTGGACCTGAAACTCGGCACGGTGGAACCCATCAGCGCCGTCTTGCCAGATGGGTTCCTGCCCATGAAACAAGCCAATCTCCACACCGATCAAGACGGAGCCCTGTTGTTTGCCATTCGCAACGCGGGGGCTGCAGGCCTGTTCCGCTCCAGCGATGGATCGAACTGGAGCCTGCAGGGGCAGGCCATCTACGGAGCCTTGAACTACAGAAACGAACAACGGGGTGGAACAACCCTGGCCTGGTCCGTGCCCAACATTGGCAGCCCCTACGTAGACGAACAATACGAAGCGATCGACGAGGCCTGGAGCCCCATCACCGGAGACCACCTCCAGATCACCCGTCATGCAGATGGTCAATCCTGGGTGTTGTCCGCCTCTCCCTACACCGACACCTGGCAAGCCGAGGGATACCGAATCGACCTACAAATGAGCCCCGACGGAACCTGCGCAGCCTACTGGGAGACAGAAGCCACCTCTGAACCACAACTCCGGCTGGTACACATCGAGTCAGGCCCTTTGGACGCGGACACACTCACCGGAGCAACCGCAACTCCCGAAACGGCCGGCGCTATCGCCTTCCTGTACTAAACCACCAGAAATCTACCGGTGAGGTTCTGCTCTCCGCGAATCTGTGCTGAAATGGTGTTCCGTTCGCTTGGAACCCCTCTTTCTTCCCGAGGTTTCTGATGTACTTGACTCTATTGGTGTTGCTCACTTCGTGTAGAACAGGAGAGATAGACTCCTCCAATATCGATGGTCAGCTTGCAGATTTGACCGCCAGGCTCGAAGCCCTGGAAGCGAGCCAGGCCGATGCCGAAACCACCCAGGCCCAACATACGGAAACCCTGTCCGAGCAAGCCTTGTCGATTGAGGAGCTCGGCGCCGAAGTCGAGGGCCTGGCCGAGGAAATCTCAGCGGTCAACGGCAGTATCGATCTCTCAGAACTCGATGCACAAGTCGATAACAACACCACAAATCTCTCAGTCAACGAAGCCCGTCTTACCGCAGCAGAAGGAGACATCGACACACTCTCCAACAACCAGAACACACAGGCTGTGGAACTTGCACTCCTGGATGCAACTCTCACCACGCACCACACCCAGATAGACAGCCTCGAAATCGCAAATACAGCCACGGACGCAGCCCTGAGCCTTGTTCAAACTCAATCCGCAGCCAACTCCTCCACGGCACTTCAGAACGCAAACGATATCGCCACCAACGCGGCCAACATCGCCATAAATACCGGTGCGACCGCCACGAACGCCGTGGCCCTCACGTCACAGCTCACAGACATCGCCACCAACACCTCCGATATCGCTGCCCACGCCGCCTTGATTGCCGCGAACACCACGGACATTGCAACCAACGCCACCAGCAGCGCCAACAACTCTTCCGGTATCGCTCTACTGAACACCGACTTCCAGTCTCAATCCTCGGATATTGCAAATCACAGTTCCGACATCAACTCACTCAGCGACTCCATCGTCGCACTCGAAGATGAGATCTCTTGTCCCACCGACATGGTGGACGCCGGAGGCTTCTGCATCGACATCGAACAGAACACTGCAGACAGTTGGCGAGGACAAACCAACGTGTGCCAATCGGAAGGCAAACGACTCTGCTCCATGTCCGAGTGGATCGGAGCTTGCAATTCCCAATCCACTCTGGGACTCAACAACATGTTGAGCGGCAGTTTCGAATACGTCGATGAGTACTGGGTCATGAACTATGTCAACGGCAACTACTACTCCGCCTATGTGTCGGTGGGCGCCACGGAATGTGGCCGCATCTACTACTCAGGCTGGGCGTGCGCGAACGGCAACTGCTACGACACCACCAATCCAGGTAGCTCCTACCCCTCTCGTTGCTGCCTATAGACAGCCACTCTCCATGTCCAGGGTTGCCCCACCCATTACGCCTCTCTTAGAAGGGCAGCATGTTGGAGCTTCACACCCGCAGTTCAGATGAATGGATCGCAGCCGTCCTAGGCAACTTCGATGCGTTCTTGCTGGACCATGCCGCCTGCGAGAAGAAGGCCAGTGCCATGGCGCTCACATTCGTGGCCCGCTACCCCGACCGCGAAGCCATTATCGACCCGATGATTCAGCTCGCCCGAGAAGAACTCACTCACTTCCACCGGGTGTACAAGCTCATGAGCGCACGGGGGCTCCGCTTTCAAGCCGACGAGAAAGACCCCTACCTCAAAGCCCTCATCCCCCAAACCCGCCAGGGTCGCGACCCCGAGTTCATGGATAGGCTCTTGATGGCAGCCGTGGTGGAAGCCCGCGGCTGCGAGCGGTTTGGGCTGCTGGCCAAAGCCCTCAACGACCCCGAACTCCACGAGTTCTACGACGAGATTGCTCGTTCGGAATCCCGGCATGCCAGCCTCTTCACCGATCTGGCAGCCGTGTATTTTCCCACCGATGAAATCCAGGACCGGCTGGAGTTCTGGCTGAAACAAGAAGCCATCGCCATCGCCTCCATTCCGCCCCGCCCCGCACTCCACTAGCCTCCATGAGCCGATCCGCCATCCCCGGATACCTGGAGAAATACGCAGAGT
>JAYZDK010000130.1:0-5047 GCA_036337845.1 Myxococcota bacterium
CCAGGCGCTGGCATTGCCGGTAATGGTCAGCTTACCGCCGGGCTGCTCAAGCACCTCGGCTCGCACCGTCTCAAACAGGGCGCTGGCTTCTTCGCCATAACGTGCGTCGAGCGCTGTAGTCGGAGCGGTAGCCAGGGCCAGCTGGAAGTTGGTCCGGGCTTCTTTTTCCTCTCCCAGGAAGAAGTTCACTGCACCAGAGGCCCCATACAGAGAGGTGAGTAAAAGTGGGTTTACGGGGTCTGTTTGGCAGGCGAGCTGGCGCTGGGCTTGTAGTGCCAAGGAGCGCGCCTCCTCAAGCATCACCTCGTCGAGGTACTTGTGGATTCCATTCAGAGCATCCGTGAGGTTCACGCAGTCTTGGGCTTCTGCCCGGGGAGACCAGACAAGCATTCCTAGAAATACAGGGAATACCATCGAGAAAAAGGCCGACCGCAGGGTTTTCCGTTGGATCAACACGCCCTCCAGCTGAAGCGTAGACCCAATTCTTACCTCATCCGGAAGTCTTTGGGGAAAACCTCTGTGAGTTCTGTCGACAGTGCTACTCGATGCTGGCGTCTGCTCGGCGATACGTCCACAGGTTGCGGCCGCCATCCTGCACATGAATTTCTTTTTCGATGCGCTTTCCGTTGTCGATGAACACGAGACTGTGTTTGCCGGGAGACAGCTCAATGCCTCGCATGGGGGTACGCCCCACATTCTCTCCGTCTACTTCTACCGTGACCCCAAATGGGACCGATGCGATGCGCACGGGCAGGGGTCCACGTGTGACAGGAGCGGGTTCGGCCACCCCGGGTGTAGCGGCTTGTGGCGCAGGGGTCTTGGGGGCAGCCGCAGTAGGCTCGGGGGGGCGTGGCGGATCTGCGGTGGGGCGCTTGATTTCACTGGGTTTGGTTTGGATGGTGGGTGCGGGGGCCTCCGCGGGGGCCTCGGCTTCTTCGGACTCGGAGGGCTGGGCTTCTTCGATTGGACCGGCCTCTGGTGCCGGCACCGGAACCTCGGGCGGCGGTTCCACGGCGATTTCTGGTACTCCCTGTTCAATGGGGGTTGATGTGGGCAGGGGCTCTGGGGGCGAGGAGGTGTTCATGATGGTGAACACCCCCAGTGCCACAAGGACCAGGATGCCTACGGAGATCCATGGTCTGGACGACTGTGTGGGCTCTTCGACAGGCAGCGGGCGGCGGGTGCCTGTTTCCAAGGCGATGGTCGGTTCTGCAGGTCCTGCGAGTTCTGGTGCGGTTCGTTCGTCCGTGGGAAGGGCGATGGTCTCTGAGTCCCCATCAATCTCCATCTTCTGGCTCTGAAGGGTGTCCGCCGACAGGACTTTGCCCACCAGGCTGCCTTTTTCAGCGCTGGCCTCGAAATCCTGAATCTTCTCCAGGGCGCCCTGAATCCAGTCATCCAGGCGTGCGCCTCCGACTGCATCTTCCAAGCTGCGGCACTCGTCTGCGACCTCCCGAGCGGTGGGCCTGAGTTCAGCCTCGAACGAGAGCATGCGTTTCATGAGCCCAATGAGCGTTGAAGCGTGTTCTCCCCACGCTTCGGTTTCAAGCTGGGCGAGTCGGCCACCGAGCTGGTATTCATGGGTGTCAGCGCTTTCTCCAGCCCATCCAAATCGCTTGCGGCCGACGATCTCGTAGAAGGTGACTCCCAGGGCGTAGATGTCGCAGGCGTGAGAGGCTGGTGTGCCCGCGAGCACCTCGGGCGCCATGTACGGTAGCGTTCCCAGTTGGTAGTCCGTGGTTTTCGCCTCCCGGGACATGTTGTCAGCACGGGCAATCCCGAAATCCAACACCTTCACCTCACCGTCTGGCGTAATGCGAATGTTGGCGGGCTTGATGTCCCGGTGCAGCACTCCCAGAGGTTTTCCGGTGAGCATTGAGGGGCGGTTCAGGGCAGCATCCAGCGCCAGGGAGACCTGCCTCACAATCTGAGGCGCTACACGGGGAGGAATGGGCTCGGGGTTCGATTTTTCGGGTAGGAGCACGGAGAGGTCGGCGCCGGGGATGAACTCCATCACGACAGCGGGCCGTCCGCCTACGGTCAGAAGGTCCTCGGCCTGGACGATGTTGGGGTGTCGGAGTCGCCCCAACAGGCGAGCCTCGTCTCGCATGCGCTGAGCGAGTTCTGGGTCGTTGGCATCGTGGCGCATCAGCTTGACGCTGACGGTCTTGGAAAACCCGTCTCCAGACGACATCTCGGCGATGTACACCTCGCCGAATCCACCCTTGGCCAGCAGGCGAATGAATCGGAAGGTCCGGCCGGAGCCGGAAACATTGGTTGAAGTGGGGTCCACGTGTGTTGAGGATCGGCTGTCGGGGGGGGTGGCGTCAAGGGATGTGTTAGTCCATTTCCATGTTCTACACGCGCTTATTCGTTCTTTTTGTTGTTCTTGTCTCCATGGGTTGCCAGGGTTCACGGATTAAGTCGGAGGATGCCGAGACTGGCAGACTCGATACGATGACTGATACCGGGCCAGAAGATCGCGATGGCGATGGCGTTCCCGATGGTGCGGATGCCTGCCCCGACGACCCTGAGCAGTGGTCGGATGAAGATGGCGATGGGGTCTGTGATGAACTGGAAGATGCGTGTCCTGAAGACTCCACGCAGTGGTTGGACGCGGATGGCGATGGGCTCTGTGATGACACCGATCCCTGCCCGAACGACCCGGAGAACCTCGATACGGATGGGGATGGGGTGTGCGATGACGAAGATCCCTGCCCGGAAGACCCGATTGGTGCAACAGATACCGATGGCGATGGGGTGTGTGATGGCTCGGATGACTGCCCGGACGACCCCGCCGGCTATGCGGATACCAATGGAGACGGTGCCTGCGATGGGTCGGATGACACCGATGGTGATGGAATCCTCGATGGAGAGGAGGCTGTGTATGGAGAAGACTGCGGGATTTCGAACCCATGGCTCGCCGACACCGATGGCGATGGCATTGACGACAACGCCGACCCGTACCCGAGAGACCCATGGGCGGACTTCATCTTGTTCCGGAATGATGTAGGCACCATTGACCTGATGCTCTCCAACCGAGACGGCACCTTTGGCACTCCGGTGGTGGTGGCCGAGCCCTATGGGGGAACGGGCAATCCAGACTACCGATACATCCGCTTTGTCATCTCGGACTTCAACGATGACGGTCGGATGGACTTCCTGGCCTTGGGCGATGCCGACCCGAGTGATTCCACCAATCCTTATGACATCTGGTGGTTCTGGCGGGAAAAGGCAGATGAGCTTCAGCAGAGACTCTTGGGTACCTGGGACAAGAACCCCTTTGGTTCCATTGCGGATTTCGACAACGATGAGCTCGTGGACCTCCTGGGCACCGAGCAGGAGCGGCCCAACTACATCGAGTCGGTCAAGCTGCGTTTCTACGGCAACGCGGGAACAGTCACCACGGCCAACTGTTTCGCCACCTCCGACCCGGCCAACCCCAACGGGTGTGCTTTTGTCGAAAAAGAAGCCGTGGACCTGACTGATTTCGCGGTGGGCCAGTGGATATTCAGGCAATCACGGGATGCGGTGGATGTGGGTGGAGATGGCAACCGGGATGTCGCGGTGCTTCGCATTTCGAGTGGGGGCAACTCGGCTTCGGTGCCCGTCCTTGTCGTGCATGGAAACGGGGATGGGACATTTGCGCCCGTCGGTAACTCGACTCCGCTCTTCAGCCACAACACTGGGAGTTGTGGAGGGTCTCCTGCCAACTCCATCTTGTTCGAGGACTTCAATGGAGATGGGGTCGGCGATGTCATTACGGGCCTGGATGATGATGGCGATGCCGGCAGTGCCTGGTTTTACCCGGGCACCACAGCGTCAGGAACCTACTCTGTGGATACCTCGCAGTGCATGGAGTCGTTCGACCTGAACCCGACGCATGAAAACGGAGGAGAGAACCCAGGCAATTCGTCTTCGGCTCGTGCCTTTGATTTCGACTTCGATGGGGTGCAGGATGTGCTGGTGGGCTACCGCTATGAAGGCCCATGGAGCGGCCCCTCGAGAACGGTGTTGCTGTTTGGCAATGGGAATGGGACGTTTGCCACTCCGGTTCAGGTTCGGGAGTTTCCCGGAGACAACAACTACGGCGAGCACTTTGCTGTGCCTCGGCGTGTGTGCCAGAGATTTCCTCTCTGATCTCTGGTGGTCTAAGAGACGTTCAAAGCAGTGCCGAGCCCAAGAAACAGGATACGACACATGCGTGTTCCTCAGAGGAACCTTATCGGGAGTAAATGAGCATGCTGTCTACAGAAACAGTTTGGAATCGACGTGCTGCGACGGGGGACATCGTTGATGCTCGCACGTACAATCTGACCATTGGCGCTGTCTTGTTGTGGGGGTTCTTCTTGAACTACTGGATGGTTCAACTGGTTCCAGTCGAAGTGGTCCAGGGAATCCCACCGCTCTTGTTCTTGATTGGCTACGTGGTTTGCGTCATTGCCGGCACCTCCGTCTACCAGGGCTCCGATGACCCCGTGGTGTCCTTTCTGGGCTACAACCTCCTGGTGGTGCCGTTGGGGTTGATCCTGGTCGGCATGCTGCCGATGTATCCCTCGGCAGTCATCGCAGAGGCTTTTCTGGCTACAGGTGCGATCACCACCTTGATGATGTTCTTGGCGGCGGGCAATCCCAAGTTCTTCTTGAGCATCGGGCGAGGCTTGATGGTCGCTCTCATCTGCGCCGTTGTTGTGGAGTTTGGGTTTTTCATCTTCACCGGCCGCAGCCCTTCGATTCTCAACTGGGCAATGATTGCGATTTTCAGTGGCTATATCGGATATGACTGGGCCCGAGCCCAATCACTGCCCAAGACACTCGACAACGCGGTGGATTGTGCTGCGGCCTTGTATGTGGACATCGTGATCTTGTTTATGCGTCTTCTGCGTGCGTTTTCGCGGCGATAGCGCTCGCGGCAAAGGGAGGAAACATGGAAGTCGACGACCTGCACGACCTGCTCATTGAGTCTGTGCGCCAGGCGCTCTCGGAAGAAAATGGGGGAGGGGACATTCGAATCTCCCCGCGTATGAGCGGTGGCAACGTGGTGTTT
>JAYZDK010000131.1:0-12809 GCA_036337845.1 Myxococcota bacterium
GTGGCAAGGACGCTGACCTCCCCCCTGGCGAGGCTGACACCGACACCGACACCGACACCGACACCGACACAGACACAGACACAGACACAGACACAGACACAGACACAGACACCGACACAGACACAGACACCGACACCGACACGGACACGGACGACGATCGCCAATCTTTTGCCTGTGGGGACTTCACGTGCGCACCAGAAGAGTACTGCTACTACTTCGTCGGCGGAGCCCGACCCGAAACCGGAACAGCCGCGAGCCCCCCCACCTGCGTCACCGCGCCCCCTGAATGCAACGGCGTCCCCACCTGTCAGTGTCTCGGGAGTACTTGCACTGGCTGCGAGCTTACCGACGGGGTCCACTGCCACATGGACGCCCCCTGAACGACCACGGCGTACTCGTGGTGAGGAGCCTCATTTCTCCCCGCTGTGTCCGTGGTGTGTCCAAACCACACCCGACATTTTTGGAATCGGCGTGATTCCAGGCACCTGGTAGAAAATGGCGGCGGCACGGGCTGCGCGGCCCAAGGCCGCTTGCTTTACGCCCTACGCCCCATAGCGAAACCAGCTCGCCGGCTCGCTGCATTCTCAACGGGCCGTACGGGCTCACCATAGGAATCGAACCCTGAGGCCGTAGGGAGCCTTAGCGTTCTCGCGAGACATCGAGCGAGAAGACTTAGGCTCCTTAGGCCGTAAAGCGAGGAGGCCAACCGGCCGACGCTGCAAGCAGGTGGGTTCGCCGCTGGCACCCTGCGTACACGAAAACCAGAACGCAATCGCTGACATCAGCGATGGCGGCGGGCGATGGGAATCGAACCCACCAGACACGGCCTTTCGACCTGTCTCGACCGGTTTTGAAAACCGGGGCCTCCACCAGGACAGCAACGCCCGCCAGCCTCCGAGAAATAACCCATCTTGGCCCGAGTACTCAACATCTAGGGTGTTCTGTCCGATCCATGGACGGGGGCATGTAAATGCCGCCTGGGAACCATGTTTGACAGGGTTCCTTTGGAAACAAAGGTTGCGAGTCGAGGTAGATCATGCAAAACCGCCACGCCCTAGCGAGAAAGTTGCCCATGCGACAACACATACAGGCATCTGTTGCCCTCAAGACATTCAGCGGCATGCATTTTGGCACGGCTCGCTGGATTCAGGCGGACCGAATCGCCTTTGCGACCGACGCCACCTTTGCGCCCGGCGACCGCGCGGAAATGCGCATGGAGCTCTCAGGCAAGTACTCCGCCGTGCTGGCGGAACTCCTGGTGGTGCGCACCTACGATATTGATGAGAACGGAGAACTCGGCTGCATTGCCCAGATCATGGACATGCCCGAGTCGGACTCCGAGCGCCTCAACAACTGGCTTTCCGACCTCACCGAAGGCGGCGTAGGCGCACAGCCATCGGCCTGGCTCGAATCGATGATCCGACACCAGCGCAGCACACCGGCCGCCACGCCGGAGGAGACCCGCAGCGCATTGGACCGCATCAACCGCAGGCTGGAACGTTCCAAAGGCTACACGGGAAGCCAAAGCCGGACAGGCAGTCAGGTTGGAAAAGACGGCCGCGGCGGCCGACAGGCCATTCGTGAGGTCCTCAAAGCGAGTTTCGTTGAAGAGGAAGCCCAGGCCGGGCCCCGATTGGTGTCCACGCCACCTTCTGAGGCGCCCTCCCCCGCTCCCGCGGAAGAACCCACCGGTGCTCCCGAACACGTAACGGGTACGGCTGAAGGGCTGCACTGTGAGTACAACGGCGAGCGCATCACCCTGAAATGGGAGACCAAGAGCGCTCTGAAGAGCGCCTGGGACAATGGCCTCAAGGTGGGCAACATCGAGGTTCCCCTCGCCATAAGTACCTTGGAAGCCATGCAACCCATCGCGTTCCAGTTCCACCTCCCCGACGGACAGGTGCTCGCACTCCGGGGCCGGGTGAACGCCACCGACGACACCAGCATCACGTGTTCGATCAACGTGCCCTGGGGCGCCCGCATCAAGCTACAGGCTGCCAGCAAACCCTAAGGCAGCACGCCATACCGAATCATGTTGCGCAGATTCGGCTGCGGCCCAATGGGGTACGGGTCATCCGCGGGCTGTGTGGTGCCCGTGGCACGCATCAAGTCGCGCACTTCATCCGGCGACAGGGGCTCTCCGCGCACTTCAATCGCCACCGAGTTCGCCACTGCAACCGCTGCAGCCACCTGAGGTGAGGCCCCCGATGTACCTCCAAACAGCGTGGTGTAAGCCTGGCGCGGGTCACCAGAAGGATGCGCATTCGTATCCGCCACCCAAAGGTCTGCGTAATCCCCACCAAGGTCGGTATTGATCGTGGTCACAATGCCGTCGAACCAGCCCTGCACATCCACCCGCTCCCCGTAACAAGAGCCTCCGGGGTACCAGGTGCGAGGCTCATAGCCCGAGACCGGGCTCGCGCCGCCGCCCACCAAGATGGCACCCGAATCCCGAGCCCTGGGGTCAAACGCATTGTGCCAGTGGGCTGCATCCAGATCCTGGGCACCATTCCCCGACGGCTCCACAACCGTAATGCCCTTGGTGACCGCCCAGGCAATCGCGTCGAACACGGCTGCCTCGATTTCCACCGGCGCATAGCTGTCATGGGCCATGGACTGCTGCTCAATGAGAATCACATCTCCCGCATCGAGCAACTCCGTCGCTCCGTATATAGCCGCAGCCACCGAGTAGACCTCGCTCGTCTCGAACGGAGAAATCACCATGGCGCTGGCCCCCGGCGCACCCCCCATCACGCCGTAGCCGTTGTCTCCACCCACCAGAATGCCCAGCACTCCTGTGCCATGAAACGCATACTCACCGGAGTCCCAGCCCCACCCCACAACCGGGTCTACCTGTCCGAGGTCCTCATGGTCTGCGGTCCATCCATACTCGATGTCCGCAATGGTCACATGACTGCCATCGCCTCCCGGCCAGCGCTCCCCTTCTCCAAAGCCAAAACCAGACGGAGCCGCATCCAACCACACTTGAAGCTCCGTGAAATCAGGCGTGGTCGGTGGGATGTCTGATGGAGGTGGCTGGGGAAGAAAGGCCAGGTAGGCGAGCTCTACCCAGTCCATCTCATTGAACGCATCGGCCACCGCCGGCGCAGCCCCCGGCGGGGTGCTGACCCAGAAGTAGCGCCCCAGGTCCGCCAGGTGCGTTCCGTATTTTCTCCGCTCCTGCGCCAACACCCTGGCATCGGCCTCAAAGAGCGGACGAACCTCGGTGCCGGCCAGACGAGGCGTACCCTTTACATCGTCGTGGAGCTTCACCACGACGGTGTCCAAGGCACGACCCGACTCCCAAACCGTAGCGGGAGGTTTCTCCAACAGGCCGCGACCCGGCGCAGCCCATGCGACAGCCAAGAAAAGAAGAAGCTTCACTCCCCCACTTTATCCCTGTCCAACCAGGGCTGGGCGTAGCGCAGATGCATCCGTGTTGGCCCTTCTACCGAAACCGGGGCTGGAAACTCCGGATCGCCGGGCAGCACCACAACCAACACGCCGTCTTCTCCCATGTGCAGGCGCGGCTCAATCTGAGGTGTTCGGCGCAAGCGTCCCGCTGCAAGGGCTTCTTCTGTCGTGGCGTGTTCCACCAGTTCCTGAAGCGTGCGAGCCGTAGGTGGAGCCAGCAAAATCTCTCCGACATCAAACCGCTGCAGTGCGTCTAATGGACGCCACCAGGCCGAGTCCACCGTCTCGGTGTTGTCGTGTTCTCCCACCGTGTCCGAGTCCACAGCCGCAATAAAGAACCGGGTGTCGTACCGACGCGGTTCCGCCTCCGGCGTAAGCCACCAGGACCAGTAGACCAACCGGTCCGCCTTGAGAGTCCAACCCATGCGCCCGGCCACCTCGACCAAGCTCTCCCGATGGGTGTGAAGTGCGGCGCGGGCATCCTCGCTTCCTTCACCGTCCGCCAAAAGGATGCCGGATTCCTCATAGGTTTCCCGAATCGCCGCTGCCTGGTAGGCCGCCGCATCCGACACATTCATTCGCTCGCGGTCTTCTTGGCCCCCGAGCATAGGTACCAGCGCATCGGCTGGGTCTACCCTACCGCCTGGGAACACATGGGCATGAGGCATGAAGCGAGTCTTGGAGGAACGCTTCACAAGGAACACCTCCAATCCAGCCGCACCGTCCCGGAGAACAGCGACTGTGGCAGCAGAAAATACAGGGTTCGACATGCACAAGCCTCTAACCCAAATGGAGTCTTGACTTGTCGATAGTTTCAAACGCGTGCTAACTGCATGATGTACCCCTTCTTTCGGAGTCCATGATGCTCCTCTTGTCCTTGTCCCTCGGCCTCACACCCGATGCGATGGCCCAGACCTTTCCCACCGAGTGGGCTCCTCTGCCCAGCGGCTCCGGGCACCTGGTGGATGCAGCCCTGGATCAAACGGGCGGTGGAGCGCACCTGGACATCGTAGGATCGACCGACTGGCCTGCGGGAGGCTGGGAGGCCGACAGCGACTTCCTCTACCTGTCCATGCGAGTGGATGCCACGCCCTGGTCGACCGCCGCTGAAACCAACTATGCCCCTGGCACCTGGGGTTTCGGGCTGGACACCGACGGTGACCTCTCCACCATTGAAGCGGTTCTGGCCATTGTCGGTGACACCCCGAACTTGAGACGCCTCGAAAACTCCTCCGGTGACGCTGGAAGGACCGTCAGCTTCAGCCTGGACCCCGATGAGTTTCTAAGCTCCGACTACGCCCTGGAAACCACCGCCACCGACTCACAGATGGAAGGAAATGCAGACTATCTGTTTCAGTTGGCCATTGCGCGCTCGGTGCTGGCCGACCGGTTTGGTGTGGAATCCGACACCGAGTTCAGGATTTCCCTGCTGACGGGCTCGGCTTTCTTGAGTGTGGATCTCGACGTAGACATTGCTAGCCCAGACGACAGCCTGGAGAGTGCGTGGACCACCGCACTGAGCATCGATGCGGATGGCGATGGAATCTCCACAGCAGAAGAAATCCAACTCGGCACGGACCCCGCAGACTCCGACACAGACGACGATGGGCTCTCGGATCCCGACGAACTGAACCAATACGGCACGGATGCCCTGGTCTGCGACTCCGATTCCGATGGGCTGCTCGACGGCTTGGAAGCCTCGGTCACCATCGCCCTGTCAGACACCAATCTCGACAACGGTTGTTTCCTAGTGGATGAGGACCCCAGCACAGACACCGACCCCTCCGTAGAAGACACGGACGAGGGCGGACTCATCGATGGAGATGAAGACCGCAATGCCAACGGGCGCATCGATGCCTTCGAAACCGACCCCAACAACCCCGCCGATGACGTGGACCAGAATGAAAACGGCATCGCAGATGCCTTGGAAGATGAATGTGGCATGGGAGGCCCAGACGGTGATGCCGATGGAGACGGTATTCCCGATGAAGTCGAAGGCCTGCGCGACAGCGATGGCGACGGCCTGCCAGATTTCTGCGACCCCGACTCGGACAACGATGGGATCTCCGACCTGGAAGAAGGCGACCTCGACACCGATGGCGATGACATCCCCGACTATCTCGACTTGGATTCCGACGGCGACGGCATACCCGATCAGGAAGAGTCCAAGAACCTGTTTACCGGCGGTCACTTTACCGGCGGGGCCTGCAGCACAAGCTCCCCCCCACCGAGTTGGCTGCTCGTCGTGCTGGCAATGGTTGTCCTGAGTTCTCGAAGACGCATCGGCTTTCTCGCCTTGATGCTTCCAGGCACCGCCCTCGCCGGAGAGCCCGTCGATGCCCAGCGATTTCTACCGGGCATGGGCACCACCAACTTCTGGACCATGACCGAGCTTCCCCAGGATCACCGACCAGGAGCAACCCTGCATTTCAACTATGCAGACGATCCATTGGTCTACCGCCGAGACGGTGAAGAAGAAATCGAGGTTCTGTCCCGTGTGGGAACCGCCAACCTGGTGGCCTGGTCCACCCTGGGACGGTTTCGCGTCGGCGCGGATCTGCCGCTACACGTAGTCTCCTCCGGATACGGCGTAGAGGGCTTTCGACTTATCGGTGACATGCGTGTACTGGGGGACACGCAGCTCGTCGACTGGGGCAATATCGGGCTGTCAGCAAGCGCAAGCCTTTCTCTTCCCACAGGTGCCGAAGACGCCTGGCTGGGAGAACAGAACCTCTCGGCTCGAGGCAATCTACAGGCCGCCTGGAATGCAGGCCGCGTACAAGCGCTCGCCCGGGCTGGCGTGCGCACCGGCTCCAGCGCACAGATCGGTGACCTGGAGCTTGGCAGCCGGCTCGCCTTTGCCACAGGAGTGGCCTGGGAAGCCACAGATGCCCTGTCTTTCTCCGGTGAACTCGACGCGGAAGCACTCCTGTTCAACGACACGCCAGGCAGCCTGCCCGCGGAACTACTGCTTGGAGCCCACCGTTCTCTCACCGACTCTTGGATGCTACACCTCGGAGCGGGCAAAGGCCTGACTCAAGGCATCGGAGCGCCCGACTTCAGAGCGTTGGTTTCGCTGGGATGGATTCCTCCTCGCCCACAGCTCGGTGATGGGGTTGTCGCAGTCCAGAACGTGGGAGTACGAGTCATTTCGAGGAACACCAGCGAACTGCCCATCGCGGCCCGCGTGCGCGTTCTGGGCAACCCAGACCAGTTCTTCGATGGAGCGCCCGACGGTCACACCACCTTTGAGCTGCCCCCCGGAACACACAAGTTGTTGGTCTGGGCAGAAGGCTATCGCCCCACAGAAGCGGTGGTAGACCTGCTGCCAGGTAAAAAGGCCGAACTCGACGTCGTACTGGAAGAAGGGCGCGTCAAGATTGAGGGTGAACAAGTACGCATCTACGACAAGATTTTCTTTGAGCTCGACAGCTCCGAGATTCGCCAAGATTCCTTCCCCCTCCTCGACGAGGTGGCTCACGTACTCTTCAACCATCCCGAGCTGGAGTTGATTGCCATCGAGGGACACACCGACGATCAGGGTGACGAAGAGTACAACCTGGAGTTGTCTCTGCAGCGTGCTCAAGCCGTGCAGCACTACCTGGTGCGCACCGGCATCGCCAAAGACCGCTTAGAGGCCTATGGATATGGGGAATCCGTGCCCCTGGTCCTCGGGGAAAGTGACGACACTCGTGCAGCCAATCGCCGGGTGGAATTCCACATACGCCGCCGCAAACCCTCGCCTTGACGAATATCCCTGGTAGTGGGAACCTCTGAGGAGCGAACGGGCACGACTTGGAGCACACTTGAGCGGCGGCGATGACATTCTAGGCGGAGAGCTACTCGACCTCGACGATCTCTCCGAAACCACAATGAAGCTCACTCTTCCACGGGAAGGGCGAGTGAAGAGAATGACTGTGCCCACCATTCGGGTTGTGGCTGGCCCCAACATGCTGCGTTTCGCGTCCATTGCGCCTGGAGAGGAGTTGCTGCTGGGCCGTGACGACAACTGCGGCCTCACACTCCTCGACAGCTCGGTTTCTCGCTACCACGTACGTCTGCATAGTGACAGTAATGGGCAGATCACCGTGCAGGATTTGGAATCCATGAACGGCACATCCATCAACTCCCGCGCCACAACCCGAGGCCTTCTGCGCCCAGGTGACCATTTGGAAGTCGGAGCGGTTTCACTGCGGCTCGACATGCTGGGCTTGGACGAACTCGCACACCTGGCCCGCATTCAAGAGCGCTTGAACACCGCGTCGAGTGACCCCCTCACTGGCCTCATGACCCGACATTTTCTGGAAGCCGAGTTGCCAATGCTCCTGGACCGCTGCGTGCGCGCAGAAGTCCCGATGTCCTGTATGTTCGTGGATGCAGACCATTTCAAGTCCGTGAACGACACTTACGGTCACGGTGTCGGTGACGAAGTACTGCAAGCCATTGCCCGTCTTCTCATGCTGCAGGTTCGAGACAGCGACCCCTGCGTTCGCTACGGTGGAGAAGAATTCCTGGTGTTTCTTCCTGGAGCCGCCGAGGCCACCGCAATGGAAGTGGCCGAGCGCCTCCGAAGATCCATCTCAGGACACGACTGGGAGCGCACTACCAGTGGTCTAAGCGTTACCGCCTCGATTGGTGTCGCAGAACAGTTGCCCAAAGAAAGCACCGACGCCTTCCTGCAGCGGGCAGACAAGGCGATGTACTACTCCAAGAACAACGGGCGCAACCAGGTCACTCGGGCGTCTGAGATTTAGCGGAGAGCAGTCCGGCCTTCTGTTTGGCTCGAAGGATTCGCCGCACGCTCTCGTTGACCCGCTCTACATGTTCCGGGTTGGACTGTACCAAGGCCATGAGGATGCCTCGATAGTCAATGGCGTACTCCCAATCCAAGGGTGCTGTGGTGAGAAGAATATCGTTGCCCGCCAGGAACGCTCGCCGAACCACATCGGCCGACTCCCCACCCACAGAATCCGCCAGTGCATCAATGGCCAAATCATCCGTGATGGTCAGCCAGCCGTGGTCGTGGGCCATCGAAACAAGTTCTTTGGACAATATGGCGGGCACTCCGCCATACGCGTTGTAGCCCACATTCGCCATCATCACGCCAATGATGGAATCTCCAACCTGTACAAACGCATCGGCATGCCAGGCCACTTTCTCAGAAGCACGATTGGTCAGCACTAGAGCGTGATCGCTGTTTTCCCCAAGGTCACCGTACCCGGGGTAGTGCTTTCCAATCGCCATGACCCCGGATTCTGCCAACCCCTGAGCATAGGCCAAACCAATCTTGGCCACGTGGTCGGGGTCTGCGCCCATGGATCGGCCAGACTCGAACATCAGACCCTTGCCTGCTACATCCAGAACCGGAGCCAGGTTGCAGTTCAAGCCCAGACTCGACATCCCCTGCCCCACTTTGCGTCCCCATTCTCTCGCAGAGTCTTCTCCCATCTCACCCAACTCGCGAGCGGAAGGCACCTTCTCGAAGCCCTTGAGGAACTTCAGTCGGTTCAAACGCCCCCCCTCCACATCCGTCGCCACAAACAACGGAATCTCCGCACGAGACTGCAGCGAGGTGATCCGCTTTCGAACGGACTCGGCGCTCTTGAAAGAATGCCCCAGTAGAATCACCGAGCCCACGGCCACTGGAGCTTCGGAGTCCAGCGGAGGGTAGCTCATGATCATCTGGGAGATCTTGGCTTCCAGAGTCATTTCAGACAGGATGGATTCGATCGGATCCGCCCCGTTCGCCTCTTGGACTTCCCCCGCGGGGTCGGCCAGAGTAGAAACGGGTGAAAGCAGGAGAAGCGCCAGTAGCCACCGAGCAGAACGCATGGTTTTCAAATGCCTCCACTGGGAAGTAACAGGCCCTTCCCGATGAACAAGGGTACCATTCAGAGCCCCGTGGCCAACCCATCCTCTACCAACCTGCTGCGTCTGACATCCTCCTGGGGATTGGCGTTCGCTCTGTTCCTCCTTGCCGGCATCGGAATTCTCCAGGCTTGGAGCCTGTTCTCCAAAATGGACGAGGAAGAGTTGGGGAGAATCGAGGGAGAACTCCAGCGCCTCGTGCTCCATACCGAACTGGAGGTCTCCATGCGGGCGCGGCAGTGGCTCTCGGAGATGGAGACCAGCCAGGACGAAGATCTGTTCCGGTCTCTGGAGTTTCGGGAGCAAGAACTGAGAAAGGAGTGGCCCACCTTCGACGCTTTCTACATTTGGGACGAGGGGCCCGAGGGTGTAGTTCTGCATTACCCACCCGACAACACACCCGATTCGCTGTACCGCAACAAGCTCGAATCCCACCTTCAGGAAGCAGACCGATTCCACGCCGTATCTGACTTCGACAGCGAAATACGCCTGCTGCAAGAAACCGTGGATGAGGCCATGCGGTATCTCAAGGGCCAGGAAATCAGCCCTTCGCTCACCCGCCTTGGAGAACGATGGCAGGACTCTTTTGAGAGCCTCAAGCAGGGACACCCCGAAGCCTCGGTGCGTATCACCGAGTCGCTGGCTCGCCTGAGCAAACGCCACCAGGTGTACCGAAACATCATTACGTCGAACGCCAGCGTGCTTCCATCCGTGGGCCAGCAACCCAGCCTCTTCTACGAGCTCGCCGGGGACTCCACATTGCTCCTGGCGGCTAGAAAGCTTGAAAACAGCAACCGGTTTATTGCCGTGCAGGTAGATCAGAACGCAATTCTTCAATCCATGCTTCTGAGAAGCACCTCCCTGCGCCGCTATCTCGTCATTCGAGATGCGCAGGGCAATCGGCTGGCCGGAAACCCCACTAGCGAACTCGAGCTCGCAGAGGTCCCGTGTCGCACACTTCTTCCACACCTTCGACTCTCCTCCAAAGAAGGCCTGCTCCAAAAACGCCAGTCCGACCACCAGTGGTCCCTCTTGTGGCAGATTGTCCCAATTTTGATTGCGGTATTGCTCGGCTCCTTCGCACTGAGCGCCCGACAAACAGCCGACCGCCGCGCACACACACTCCTGGTGCGACAAAGGGAGTTCGTCACACGGGTCACTCACGAACTCAAAACCCCCCTCGCCGGTATTCGTGTCATGGCCGAGTCACTGGAAATGGGCGCGTATGAGAAGAGCGAGTCAGTACGAGAGTTCGCTCTGCGCATCATCAGCGAAACCGACCGACTCAACCAGCGCGTAGAAGAAGTCCTCGACATCGGAACCCGACAGAGCGTCAACGTTCCGGAGCCCGTGAATCTCACCCCTCTTCTCACCGACCTCGCCGACGAATGGAGCCCCCGCTACGCGAATACCGGCATCGTGTTGCATCAGGAGGTTGGACGAGTACCGAACATCCTGGGTGACGAGCAGATTCTACGCGATGCCGTGGCCTGTCTCCTGGACAACGCACTGAAGTACCACGACCCTATGAAGGCCCCCCCTGAGGTGTGGCTTCGCCTGGCTGGTGTGGGGCCACGCCTGGTGATTGAAGTGGAAGACAATGGCATGGGCGTGCCCACCTCCAAGCGTACAGAAATCTTTCAGCGCTTTGCTCGTGTGGAAGGTGAAAACCGGGGCAAGTCCGGAGGGCACGGGCTGGGCCTCGCAATCGCTCGTGAAGCCATCGAGCAACATGATGGAAGCATTCAATGCCGGGATGGTGTCGACGGCGGTGTCTGTTTCACGATATCCCTGCCAATCAAAGGCTTGCTGTCCAGGAGGATGACCACGTGACCACAAGTCCCCGAGTCTTCGTAGTGGAAGATGATGAAACCATCGCACTCGGGGTCGTCAATGCCCTACAGCGCGAACAATACCGAGTCTCGCTCTTCGACAATGGGGAGGCCGCCCTGTTGGACGCCGAACAGGAAGCACCCTCGCTGGTTCTCCTGGACATTATGCTCCCCGGCATGGACGGACTCGAAGTACTCCGTCGCCTCAAGACGATCTGCCCCGACGTACAGGTGATTCTGTTGACCGCCAAAGGTGAAGAACTCGACAAAGTCGTCGGGCTCGAACTCGGGGCGGATGATTATGTCTCCAAACCATTCTCCCTACGGGAGTTGATCGCCCGCGTAAAGGCCCGTCTGAGGAGCATCAAGCCCGCCGTTTCTGCCGACACCAAGAGCCCCTACGAGTTTGGCGACGTCCGCGTCGATCTCCGCAGACGAATCCTGTGGCACAACGGCCAGGAACAACGACTGACCACCCACGAAGCCGGTGTCTTGGAGTACCTGATCAACGCCCAGGGACGAGATGTACCCCGAGATGAGTTGCTTCAGGAAGTCTGGGGCTACGCACCCGGAACCTCCACTCGCACCGTGGATAATCAAATCCTCAAGCTGCGTAAGAAGCTAGAGGTAGAACCGTCGGATCCCAGACACATTCTCACCGTACATGGGACAGGCTACCGGTTCGAGCCGTAGCGCTGCGGCTATGCAAGAACGCTTCATCAAGGTCAACGGCCTATCCATTTGCCTGTGCACCTGGGGCGCCCCCAAAGCCCCGCTCCTGCTGTTGTTACACGGATTCCTGGACCAGGGTGCCGCCTGGAAGGTCGTGGCAGAAGAGCTGGCCTCTCAGGGATTCAGGGTCGTGGCGCCCGATGCCAGGGGGCATGGTCGATCCGGCCATATTGGTGTTGGGGGCACCTACCACTTCACGGATTACCTTGTGGACCTCGAAGGGATTCTGGCGCACCTCGGAGAGCCTCCGGCCGGGCTGATCGGGCACTCCATGGGTGGCACGGTGGCAGCACTCTATGCCGGTGTGCGGCCTGAGTGTGCCCAGTCGCTGGTCGTGGTGGAAGGACTCGGTCCGGTGGGAGACAATCACGACACCGCCATCCAGCGACTGAAAACCCACCTCAACCAACTCCAGACTCCACCAAAGCACCCCGTGTACGAAAACGTTGAAGCGGCCGCCAAGCGACTCGCCCGCTTTACCCCCGACATCGACCCGGACCTGGCCATGATCCTGGCAATGCGGTCGACCGTCGCTGTGGAAGGGGGCGTGCAATGGTCTTGGGACCCCCTTCATCGCGCCCGATTCGCTATGCCCTTCCTACTCGATCGCTTCATGGATGCGATTGGCCAGATCCAAATTCCCACGACGCTCATCTATGGGGATAGCAGCTGGTACCAGTCTGAAAACCTTCCCGACCGGGAGTCCGCCCTCCCCCAACTGGTCGCCCGAAAGGTGCTCAAAGGAGGCCACGCTCTTCACCATGATGCACCCCAAGCCCTCGCTGAGATCATCGCGTAGGCGTGCAGGACAGTGTAGAAGTCTGAGTAAGGAGGCCCGATGCTCGCCCTACTCTCCCCAGCCAAGAAACTCAGTATCGAAACCCCCTCTACTGAAGCGGCTTCTACCCAGCCAGCCTTGCTGGGAGAAGTAGAGCTACTGATGCGAACCACTCGCAAGCTCTC
>JAYZDK010000132.1:0-10500 GCA_036337845.1 Myxococcota bacterium
TCGCCGCTGTCGACCAGGGAGCCGGACCGGAAGGAGTTGTAGTCCGGCCAGTTGGAGACCACCGGTGAGGGGATGCTGAGATTGTCTTCAATATTGGTGATGCTGTAGGCGTGTTGATTCCAAACGGGTCTTGCGGACCTCCAGGAATCATTGGCGCTTCCCAGGACAAACAGGCCTCTGTGAATGGGGTCGGCGTGCCCCCCTCCATTGACTACAACGATCTCGGCCTCGTTGTCTCCATCGACATCAGCGACCACCGGGTACTCATGCAGTGTGCGGGAGGAGTGGTTGCCGCTGCCATAGCGAACAGTTCCAGTCGCGCCGTCAAAGATCCACAACTCTGTCTCATCTCCATAGAGCACTTCTGCGCTGCCATCCCCGTCGAAGTCGAAAACCGACGAGCCGGTGGCGTGAGAAGATTCGTCCGTGACCTCTACTTTCCAGAGAATGACTCCGTCTGTCTCGTAGACGGCGTAGTGGGTGGCGTCGGCAACCCCAATCTCAACCTGCCCATCTCCGTCCATATCCGCCAGGGTGGGGGGGCCACCGTTGCCCTCTCCCGCCAGAGCGAATTGAGAGCGCAGCTGACAGGAGAGATCGAAGATGCTCACTTGTCCATCCCCAACGGAGACCACATCTCCGTTGCCGTCTCCATCGATGTCTGCGACTGCAGGAAAGCCGTCTTCCACTTGACCCATCAGACAGATGGGCTGCCCGCTCGATTCGTGAATGGAGTGTCCGGTGATGAGCTCCTGTAGGCCATCGTTGTCGAGATCGGCGGCAATCGAATGGTAGCCAATCTCGGGGTAGGCCATGAAGGTGCCCACACCTTCCAGGATTTGAGTGAGTAGTTCTCCGTTTTCTCCATTGATTACGAGGTTGCCAACGAGTACTTCGACGGAGCCGTCTCCTTCGAGATCGGCGAGAGCGGGAGCGTGCCCACCACAGGCAATCGGTACATCATCGAGTGCCCACTTGAAGCTGCCGGTGTTTGTGAACGCTGCGACACGGCAAGGACTCTCTTCTCCCGAGCGCACGGGGTTTTCTCCATTTCCTCCCCCGGTGTCCCCACCTCCGCCGGTGTCATCCGTTGTGCCGCTATCCGGTGGTAGTTCTCCCGAGTCTTCCCCGCCGGGCGGGTCCGGGTCGCCGGGCCCACCCATGTAGAGACGGCCGGTCACCAGGACGATGTCTGGCACCCCATCGGAGTCGATGTCTCCGAGGGCTACGTTGGAGTACTGGTAGGGATGGTAGTCGGTGTTCTGGTGGGTCACATGGTTGATGCTGGCGTGAATGCCTGTTCCAGCGCCATCGATGATTCGGAGTACGCCGTGGAAATGTCCGACGTTTGCACCTTTGTCAGAAATGACCACGATGTCGGGAATGTCTGCGTCGTCGATCAGTCCATCCAAGTTGTCATCGGTGAGCTGACCCACCACCGGAGTCATCAGGATTTCGCTGTACTCCGGATAGGAGTGAAAATCGAAGTCCGGCATGGACCACTCCACTTCCACGGCAATCTCGATTTGCCCACCGGCTCGGCAGTACTCATCAATGGCGACCCGGCTCGGGGTGGATGTGGCTTCCTCGTCACACACATCGAGCGGAATGGGTTCGGTGGATGTGGCGGTGGCATGCTGGGAATCACCGGACTGGACGTCGGATGCTTTTGAGCCCAGCCAGTAATCGGAGCAGCCCATGGCACATGAGAGCGCCAGAAGTACGCAGGCAGAGTACCCCATCTCGGTTGCCATGATGCTCCGGAATGCCGGGCCTCAGTATACTCATAAATCGGTGGTTACAGTCCGGAAAATGGCGGAAATACGGTGAAACGGAGTTTGGAATCCCCCTGTCTGTGAGGTCGTCCTTTCTCGGGCTTGGGGAATCTCAAACCCCGGAATGCGGTAGATTTGAGGCTGAATGTGCAAGGAGAGGGCATGGGAAACACGAATTCGGATCTCATTTATGAAATCGAGGACACCCCGCCGACTGGCGAAACCCTGGTGTTGGGATTTCAGCACTACCTGACGATGTTCGGTTCGACTGTGGCAATTCCGCTCTTCTTGGCGGAGCCGCTGGGTATGGACATCAATACCCCTCAAGGGGCTATGGACCTGGGCTTCTTGATTGCCACGATGTTCTTTGTGTCGGGCATTACCACCTTGCTCCAGACCACTTGGGGAAACCGGCTTCCCATTGTGCAGGGCGGTACGTTTTCGTTCTTTGGTCCTACCTTTGCCATCTGTGGCATGGCCGCCCTGGAAGGGGTGGGCTGGGAAGTCCGGATGCAGCATGTGCAAGGCGCAATCATCGCTGGAGCACTGGTGGAAATCGTCATTGGAGCCACCGGGCTTGTGGGGAGGATGTTGCGGTTCGTGGGCCCCATCACGATTGCGCCTACCATTGCTTTGATCGGATTGACGTTGTTCAAGTTCGGGGCGCCCAATGCCGGTGCGCACTGGCCGATTGGTGGTTTGACCATTGTGTTGATCATCCTGTTTTCACAGTACTTGAGAACCCGGGGCCGAGCGTTTGAGCTCTACCCCATCATGATGGCCATTGTGGGGGCGTGGCTCGTGGCGGCGATTTGTACGGTCATGGGTCTGTTCCCGGAGGGACACCCGAGCCACACCAGCATGGACAACTTCCACAACGCGCCGTGGTTTCGAGTGCCCATGCCGTTTCAGTGGGGCTTTCCTCAGTTTGGCGCGGCGGCCATTGTGGGCATGCTCGCGGGCTACATCGCATCCATGGTGGAGTCTATTGGTGACTACTACGCCTGTGCTCGGCTCTCAGGAGCGCCCACGCCGGATGAAAAGACCATCAACCGGGGAATCACCTTTGAGGGGATTGGTTGTCTGGTTGCTGGCATCTTTGGAACGGGCAATGGAACCACCAGCTACAGCGAGAACATTGGCGCGATTGCCCTGACCCGAGTGGGGGCGCGACGGGTGGTACAAGCCGGTGCCGTGATCATGATTGTGCTGGGGATGGTGTCGAAGTTCGGCGCTTTGTTCACTACGATTCCGGGCCCGATTGTGGGTGGAATGTATTGTGCGATGTTCGGCATGATTACCGCGGTTGGGCTCTCCAACTTGCAGTTTGTGAACCTCAATAGCGCTCGCAATCTGTTTATTCTGGGCTTCTCGTTTTTCATGGGGCTGTCAATGCCGGAGTACTTTGGTGCAAACCCGGTGTCTTTGGGGCCGGAGTGGATGTCCAACATCTTGAACACGCTTGGCAAGACCGGTATGGCTGTAGGCGCCTTCATTGCGATGTTTCTGGACAACACCATTCCCGGTACGGATGAAGAACGAGGCCTCGTGGCGTGGTCTTCACCACCGGATGAGGGCCCGGAAGACACCGAGCCCATCATTGCCTGAATGGTCTGTTGTTTGCCGTGTGTCTGGCGAGCGGAGTGCTGTGCCGGAGGCTTTGAGAGAGCGGTTCAGTCGCAGTACTCGGTGAGCTCGACATAGGCCCGTCCGGTAGCTGCGCCGTCTACGGTGGCGGCTCCTTCCCAGTAGGTCTTGTATGACTCTCCGATTTCCTGATCTTCCATTACGGGAGACAAGGTAAAGACTTCATCGCCCACTTGGAGGTCCCAGCCCATGGGGTAGGTGCATTCGGTTGCAGGACTTGTCCATTCTCCGAGTGGGGTCACGGTCACGTCATGGATCTCGTTGCTGTTGCAGTCGGCGTCTGTCACCGTAGCTCCCGCAACGAGAAGACCGTCTTCGGGGCGAAGGAGAAAGACCATGATTTCTCGTCCATCATCCAGCTGGAGCGCGAACCAGTCCCAACCCACATTAGTCGCTTCGATGAGGGCTCCCCACTGGTGATCAAACCAGGCGCTGCCTGTGACTGCTCGGGACTCCCCATCCACCACGAGTGTGCCTTCAGCGCTCATTCTTGGACGGGTGTAGTAGTAGGTGTACCCGCCGAATGGATACTCGGTGTAGCCGGTCTGGTGCTGCAGTACTGGTGCTTTTGTCGAGGTGAGTTTCAAGTCGAGTGTGGTGCGCTCCAACTCTCCGTGGAGCACATCTACACCGTTTGCACCCTCAGCGGTCAAGCTACCCATCTGGAACTCGAATCCCTGGTCCAAGACGGCGGGTTTCTCATCTACGCCGTAGAAGGCCACGTAGTCGAAGTGCTGAGCCTCTACGTCTGTGACAGCGTGATGCGCCATCATGGCATCCATCCCGGCGTAACGAAACGAGAAGAACACCTGCTCAAATCCGTACCATCGTCCGTCTTCATCTTGGAGGTGTCCGGTCCAGTACCACCACTCCACGTCTTCATTGTGGGGCCGCTCGTCCAAGGGCAGGGATACGTCTCCTTCGGGCAGGGTTTGACAGGCTACCGGCTCGAGTGTGGCGGTATCGGTCTCATCCTGTGGGGTACATCCGAGGTGGCCCCAAAAGAGAAAGGCGGAAATCAAGTGCATCATGTCTCCGGAGTCAGAGATCTCGGATCAAGGCCAGGTTGCCGTCATAGAGTCGCCTGAGATCGTCGATCCCATAGCGAAGCATCACCATCCGATCGAACCCCATCCCAAAGGCGAATCCATTCCATTCTTCGGGATCGTGTCCGCAGGCTTTCAGAACCTTGGGATGGACCAGCCCGCAGGGAATGACTTCAATCCACCCGGTGGATTTGCAGACGCCACAGCCAGCGCCTTCGCAAAAGATGCATTGGATGTCGAGATCCAAGCCAGGTTCCACGAAAGGATAGAACGCGGGTCTGAATCGCGTCGGGACCTTGCGGCCCATCAGGCGCTCTACCAGGCCCTCCAAGGTGGACTTGAGGTGGCCTACCGTGACGTGCTTGTCGATAAACAGCCCCTCTACCTGGTTGAAGCAGGCGAGGTGAGTGGCGTCGATGGTTTCATTTCGAAAGCACTTGCCCGGCGCAATGATTCGCAGCGGGGGCTCTTGAGACTCAAGCGTTCGAATTTGTACGCTTGAGGTATGGGTTCGAGGTACCTGGCCTGAGGTGAGGTAGAAGGTGTCCCACACATCTCGGGCGGGGTGGTCGGCCGGAATGTTCAATGCATCGAAATTGTGCCAGGTATCTTCAATCTCTGGTCCGGATGCCACCGAATAGCCGAGACCATGAAAATGGTCGATGACCTCTGCAAGCAGGCGTGTGATGGGGTGTAGCTTCCCAGCACTCACGGACTTTCGTGGCAGGGTGGGGTCCAGCCAGCCTTGGGCCAGTTCGGCACTTTCTCGGGCTTCCTCAAGGCGGTTGCGTTGCTCGCCAAGCGCTTCTTCAAGCTCGTTCTTCAGCGCATTGACCTGTTGACCGAACCCGGAGCGCTCCTCGGGTGGAAGCGTTCCGGTCTGCTTGAGGAGGGCTTTGACCTCTCCCTTCTTGCCCAGATACGCCACACGCAGCTCATCCAGTGAGCGTAGGTCGCCTACTTGGGTCAGTTTGGTTTCAAACTCGGATCGAATGGTTTCCAGGGGCTTCAAGAACCCTCCAACTCACGCTCGATCAGCTCTTTGAAGGCTTCGTAGGGTAGGGCTCCGGATAGAAAGATCCCGTTTACAAAGAAGGCGGGAGTGCCGGTTACACCCGCTTTGGCGCCGGCTTCCATGTCGGCCATGATCTCCTGTACTTGCACTTCGGGCTTGGCCACACAGGCTCTCCACTTGTCCATGTCCACGCCGGCGTCTTCGGCATATTTGGCGAGACTGGCATCATCGAGGTTGGATTGGCCGGAGAGTAAGGTGTTGTGCATTTCCCAGTATCGAGATTGTTCTCCCGCACAGTTGGCGGCCACGGCAGCAGGGATTGCCCGTTCATGAAATTGCAGTGGGAAGTCTCGATAGACTAGACGAATGCGCCCCTCGTACTCTTCCATCAGCCGATCAATCGTGACTTTGGCTCGGCTGCAATAGCCGCACTCGTACTCCGCAAACTCCACGATGGTGATTTCGGCGTTCTCGGGACCCAGGCTGGGGTTGCCGGCCTCTTCGATTGGAATTCGAGGCATCTCTGGGTAGGGAACGTCTACCTGGATTTTATAGGTTTCGTAGAGCTCACCCACGAGAGCTTTGGCTGCCTCAGTGCCTCGTTGCTGTTCGATAGCGGCCACAACCTGGGGCCGTACGACGTCGAGTTCCTGGCCGTTCATTTGAGATTTATAGTGCTCATAGAACGCTTGAATCTCCTCTTCGGTTGCAGGAGTGATTCGGGAGGAAACAGCCTTTTCCAGCCAAGGATCCAGCTCCATGCCTTCTGATTTTGCCTTGTCTCCCATGGCTTCGTTGATCACCATGCGGTGGGCCGTTTGCTGGAGCACCTCGTGCCGGGACTGAAGGTATTCCACCTCCAGGGCGATGAGCTCTGCGTTGGCTTCCTCTTCTACCTGGGCTTGAGAGATGGCTCCCCCCGTCCAGCTTGCGAGGGTGGCGGTGGAAGAACCCGCTACGGCGTCTCCGGGCAGGGCAGCCACGTCAGCGGTACGAGAGCAAGCAAAGAGAATCAGGTAAGTAATCATGGTTTTGCTACGCGAACTAACACGAAGGCACTAGGCTCGTTGCGCATCGTTTGCTCGTGGCAGGCTATCCTTTGCTGGAGGAGGGTCGGGCGCTGGTGGAAGTCGATGTGCCAACACCGGATCATATTGGGCCTTATCGGGTTCTTCGCCCCATTGCTAGGGGCGGTATGGCAGCGGTATTTGAGGCGGAGGATCCTCAGGTTGGAGAGCGTGTAGCGGTCAAACTCCTGACCCATCGCGGCCTGGCCCGGCCTCGCTTTGCACGGGAGTACCAGGCGCTGACCAAGCTGGACCATCCGAATATCGTGCGGGTGTACCGATACGGCATGCATGAAGGAAACCCCTACTTGTCCATGGAGCTTCTGGATGGAGAGCCTGTGCAGGTACACGTGCATCAACAGGGCGTGCCCGGGCAGGACAAGCGAATCGAGGAGGTGCTGAGAGTGGGGGCCAGCGTTGCAGAAGCTCTGAGCTACCTGCACGACCGCGGAATTGTGCATCGAGACTTGAAGTCTTCCAACATCATCGTGCTTGGGGATGGGCGGGTGAAGCTCTTGGATTTCGGTACGGCCCGGCAGATTCATGGAGAAGAGGCGATCACCCGGCAGGGGGAGTTTGTGGGCACCTTTGCCTACGCGTCTCCAGAGCAGGTCACTGGAATGGCCGTGGATGCGCGATCTGATTTGTATTCACTGGGAGTGCTTCTCTATCGACTGAGTACAGGACGCAGGCCATTCAAAGCGGACTCCCCGCATGAGCTGGCCCGGATGCACGTGGAGCGAAAACCGGTGC
Organism: Myxococcota bacterium; assembly: GCA_036337845.1. Taxonomy (GTDB): domain Bacteria; phylum Myxococcota_A; class UBA796; order UBA796; family CAJQPC01; genus JAYZDK01. The sequence goes on from JAYZDK010000132.1 coordinate 7,304, forward strand.
CTCCCAGCAAACTTGTGCCCAAGCTTCCGGAACCTCTGGACCATTTGATTCTGAGGCTGCTGGAGAAGGACCCTGCCGATCGCCCCGAGGATGCACGTACCGTGTCCGACTTTCTCCAGGGTCAACTCACTGGCATGCCTGACAAGCAGGCGCCCACCTTGGGGCCGGCTCGCCTGGTTGGGCGACGTGAACAGTTGGCGGAGATCATGTCGGCTCTGGACGACTCTTCTCCTGGTCGTGTGGTTTTGGTGGTGGGAAGTGCGGGTTCGGGCCGGTCTCGAATGTTGAGGTCTACGGTTGCTGCGGCCCGTCAGAAAGGATGGCGCTGCTACAGCGCTAGATTTGGTGGAGAGCGAGGTTTGGGGGTTCTTCTCGAGGTCGCGGATGACGTTCAGCGTGGTCTGACGGACATGGATGATGAGACGGTAGAGTTTGAGGACGACATTGAGATGGCTACTGGAACCATCCAGGAGCAGCTCTTTGGGTATGTGGCGGCCAGCTTGATTCGCCAGTCAAGCGAAGGTCGGGTTCTCGTGGCCCTCGGGGACCTTCATCGGGCCAGCCCGGTTGCTTTGGATGCGCTCTCTTACGCAAGACAGCGGTGCCGAGAGGCTGGCGTGAGTGTGTTGTTTTTGGCTACGGCACCCGACGATTCAGATGCTCCGGGCACGGCCATTCGCAAGCGATTGCCAGATGCACACCGTGTGGAGTTGGTGCCCTTGGACCCTGAGAAGGTTCAGGCCCTGGTTCAAAGTATGTTGGGCGGTGATCCGCCCAGCATGGAGTTGGCTACGGCCATTCACGGAGTGACCGGGGGGATGCCGGGCTTTGTGGGAGAAGTGGTTCGCGCCATGGTTCAGGGCTCGCTGCTTGAGGCTAGAGCCACTCGCACAGGGATCGAGTGGATTGACCGCACGGGCGGAGAAATCGGGATTCCCAGTACGGCACGAGACGCGATTCGGCTGAGACTCGATGCGTTGCCTTTGAGTGCGCGAAGACTGCTGGAGGGTTTGGCGGTGTCTGGCGGTGAAGCTCGAACCCACGTGCTGGCTTATGCGGTGGAGAGGCCGGATGATGAGGTGGCCGTGGAGCTCCACGACCTGGTGAGCCGGCGCTTGTTGGATAGTCGTCCAGGCCCCAGAGATGAGGTTTGGTCGGTCCGCCTGGAGTTGACTCGGGAGTTGTTGCTGGAGCGCCTCAGAGAGATGCGTTTGGACGTGTTTCGCCGCAGGCTGGTCGGAGCTATGCGTGATGAGCCGCCCGGCCCGGCCAAGATACGCTTACTGGCTGAGACAGGCCGCGCGGATGAAGCGATTGTGGAGACTGTAGAGTGGGTGACTCCACTCTTGGAATGGGAACGAGCGGGGGAGGCTGCACCGGTGCTGGCCACTGCGGTGGCCGCGGTGCCGAGTGTGAAACATCCGGACCGAGAAACGTTGGCCAGGCTCTATTTGTCCTCCGCCCAATGTCGATTGATCACCAACCCAGCGGATCCCGAGGCTGAGATCTCACTTCAGCGTGCCGTAGCCATGGCTCCGTCTGAGCGGCTTCGCGGGGAAATCGACCTGCACCACGCCCGCTACTTGATGGCACAGGGAGACCTGGATGGAGCGTGGAACCTCCTGGAGCGTGCTCGGGAGCGGGTCGCGAGAGCCCCCGCGAGGGTTCGGGCTGTTGTGGGCATGAACTTGGGGCGTGTGCAGTGGTTTCGGGGGCATTTTGAGGAAGCAGATCAATGGTTTCAGGAAGGCCTCAAGCAGGCAGAACGGGATGGTCATGGCCGCCTGATCGCCCAAGCTTTGTTGGGTCGAGGGGTTGTACACCTGGCTCGTGGGGACATCCGGTCTTCGGAAGCGGACCTGCGAAAAGCTGCAGTGCTCTATGAGCAATCTGGTGACCGGGAGGGGCTCTGGCATGTGCAGGCAAACCTCTGCGATCTGCTCCGACATAAAGGCGCCTTCACCGAGGGCGTGATGTTGCTCACCGGAGAGCTTACGGCGCTCCGAGAGGCGGCGACACCGTTTCGCTATGCCCTGATGCTGTTGAACCTGGCCGAGTTGGAAGTTGAGTTGTTGCGTCTAGGGCGGGCTCGACAGCGATTGGAGCGTGTCGAAACCGAGCTGGATTTGGGGGAACACCTGCACCTGCGTCTGGGTATTGCCTTGGTCAAGGCCAAGATTGCGCTGGTGTCTGGGGACAATGAGCAGGCTTTTGTATTGTTGGATGGCCTGGTGGAAGAAGCCGACAAGGCCGATATGCGAATCATCTCTTCGCAGTTGAGGGTCCACCGGGGAGAGGCTCGGGTCAAGCGGGGAGACTTCGAGGGTGGGGCCGACGACCTGGCTGTAGGTATCCAGCATCTCCAGGAAGAGGGGCATATGCCGGTGCTGGGAGAGGCTTGTATTGCCCGTGCACGGGCGCTGGAGGGGCGAGAGGACCCAGACCTGTCCTTTGGGCCTGTGCTGCATTGGCTGGCCGAAGAGCCGGTGCTGTCGGTGCGTATCGAGTACCTGCTGGCCTCGGCGAGCTACGCGGAGTGTGTGGGCGAGCGAGTTCGAGCCCAGCGCTATTGGCGTGAGGCAGAAATCGTCTTTGGAGATCTTCAGGTCGGTATGGAACCTGCGGACCGAGCGGCGCTATCCATTCACCCCTGGGCGGTAAAAATCCGAAAAGGCCTGAGGACCTGAAGGATAGAGCGGACCTGAAGGATAGAGCGGACCTGAAAACTAGAGCGGGTTGATGGTGCCCGCGTTGTTCGACCAGGCGATCTCGGCAAAATAGGTCACGGTGTCTTCGCCGCTGATGTCTCGGGTGTCCGTCCATTCGAGGGCACCGTTGAGGTACACGTTCATGGTGACGGGGTTTGCGGCTTCGTAGGAACTGCCCGGGTAGTCGTGCACGGCGATGGTGTAGGTGCCGTTGGTGGGCGACTTGATGTTGATGTTCTCCGGACCGGTCCCCGTGATGTCCTCCAGGTCCAGGGACGGGTCGTCGTCGGTGCTGCTTGCGCTGCCCCAGTTCACGCCGCTCCAGGTGCAATTGCGCCAGTGGCAGTCCGTGTCGTTGTCCCAGCTTGATCCGTCTTCGTAGAATCCGCCCGGGGCGATGAGGTGCAAGTCCATGTCGTCACCGGCGTGGGTCCAGTACATCTCGATCCACATGTCCTCGTCCGGAGCGGACATCACGGTGGTGCGGCA